>CAXUIS010000254.1:0-8004 GCA_964250915.1 uncultured Ktedonobacteraceae bacterium
GGGGCCGGGGCCACCCCGTGGGGCAACTCCAGGGCGGCCCCCATGTTGCCCCACCACCCCACCCCCAGCACGCGATAAATCGGTCCCTACAATTACATCGTCCCATCGTCCCAATAGAGCAACAAGGTTGAGATTACGATATATTTCATGTTGATCGTCAGGATACGTAGCTTCGATAGTCAGGCCAACAGACTTTTTCGCGTAATAGCCTACCGTGACAGGTGCGCCAAGCGCAAGCACAAAAGGATTACTGCTACGTCCACTTCCATGCATTTGTATCACTAAGTCGTAGTTGTACGCATGTTGCTCGGCAAGGAAATGCTCTGTACGTTGTTTGTCGAAGAGTATTTCGTCGATGCCCGGATAGCCAACAAACTCAACAAAACGATCAATATAACAACTGAAACGTTGAACAAAAGAGGATGCCCACGGTAAGCCAATCAGGGTAATCTCGGCATCTGGGAAAAGCCGACGTAGAGCACGAAAAGCTGGAACCGCAACGAGAAGGTCGCCAAGCTGCAAAGCGCGAAAAACGGCAATACGTTTCATTGCCTGCTCCCACTTATGGCAAGCAATGCCTCGACCTCCGCGACAACCTCTTCGGGCGCGATATCCAGGCAAGGCAAGCCAATGGGACACTCAAATAAATAGCAGGGATGGCACAGTGTTGGACGACGTAAAAGCCGTGCACGTGTGGAACGTGGACGCCATTGCTCCTCATAATCAGTGCCAGAGAAAAGTACAACTTCTGGTGTGCGTACAGCATCGGCAAGATGCATTGGTAACGTATCGTTACAAATAACAAGAGTAGCGCGATCAATCAGAGCCGCGTACTCGGCAAGTGTTATTTTTTCCATAAGGATATGCACGTCGGGTGCCAAGTGTTGTACGTCCTGCAAAAGTGGAGCTTCACGCTCAACACCCGTCACCAGGACTTGCCAGCCGCGTTGTGTCAATCGGTTCGCAACACTCCCAAAGCGATCAGCAGGATAGCGACGCGCCTTTGCACTCGCCCCTGGATGCAACACAATGTATGGCTTTTCTAACTGTATACCCACGTGTTCTAATAAGAGAGAGATTGTTTCATTGCTAGGGAGCAAGACTTTTAGCGTACGGTCCCTGGCAACAAAACCAAGATGCTCTACTAGCCGTAAATTACGCTCGACCTGATGCATCTCGGTTGGCCCGCCTTGCAGTTGTGTTGAGAGCGTACTGCCACCGAACTCGTTTGACTCGCCCGCACGTAATGGAATACCCGCGAGATAACAAACGTAGGCAGGAGTATGTGGCGATTGGCTAAACGAAGTAAAGATAAGCGCGGCGTCAAAATCCCGTTCAGCTAACAGAGCAATCAGCTCTCGTTCACGAGCGGAATCAAATGCCATACGTCCCCCAACATCTTGCCAGATGGGACGCCATATCATGACATCATCAATCCACGGCAAGAGCGGTACAGCAGTGGCACCCGCAGGACTCGCAAGCAATGTTATGCGTGCTTGAGGTGATGTTTCTTTTACAGCACGTACAGCAGGGCCTAACATCAGCACATCACCAATATTGTCTAGTCGTACCACTAGAATGTTTTTCACCGCAAGCCACTCATTCATGCAGTACCTCCTCGCTCTGCATGTGCTCCTTCTCGTTTCCTTGAACTGATGCGAGTAATTCAAGAGATGCATCAACCACCATCTGTGGAGAGACAAGGCGTAAGCATTCATGCTGGTAGGGACAGATACGACTGTAGCAGATACGGCACGACACATCATGATACATCTGACGGTGCGGAACATGCCACGGTCCCCACTGTTCCGGTGGATTCGTCAAGGCAAAAAGCGCAATCACAGGTGTCTTTACCGCAGCTGAGATGTGCATTGGTCCTGTATTATTTGTGATGGTGAGATCGGCTGCCTGGATGAGCGCACAGAACAATGGAAATGGTAGCTTACCCGCCATAGCCAGTGTTGCAGGAATATTCTCAGTTCGCACTTGACCTAGTATCTGCTCGACAAGCGGACGCTCATCGTCTGCCCCTGTCACAACCACAAAGGCCCCAAGTTGTTCAACCAGTAGATTGATGACCTCGACATACATTTCCCACGGATAGGTACGTGCTGGCATCGTACAGCCAGGATGCACAACGACAAGTGGTCGATGTATAGCATACGTCTCCAGAAGGTGCGCGATATCACGCTGCGCATCACCGGGAACATTTAGTACAAGGTCGCGTTCGTCGGTATCCATGCCAAGAACACGCACGAGATTGAGATTGTGTTCAACCTCGTGAATAATAGTATCGGGATGCTTATGACGTGTCGTGAGTAGTGAACCAGGACCATCAATTGAGGCTGCGACACGTAGCGGAATATCAGCAAGATAACAGAGATAGGCCGAAGGAAGCGGACTTTGATGAAATGAGGTAAAGATAATTGCTCCATCAAAATGTCGATCCTTGATTTCCGCAATAGTATGCTGCTCACGTTCGCTGTCCTGTGGCATCTTGCGCCACGGGTCCATCCACGGCGCGGGATAGACAATCACGTCATCAATATCAGGATTGAGCACGGCAACCTGCGCCCCGACGTGACTAGCCAGTAACGTGAGTGAGGCATCGGGTAAGGCAGTTTTTACCGCGTGAAAGGCTGGTGTCGTGAGCAATACATCGCCTAGATTGTCCAAACGTACGAGCAGCACGCGTTTGACCGTTTGCCAGCGTTCGTCAATCATCGCGAAACCTCGCTTTCTGGATGTGATCCATCAGCACCATAGAGCGTGGCAATATGCTGAATGACAGTGCTTGTACTCATAGTGCCGACAAGAGGAAGAATCACAACCTGTCCACCACCTTCACGCACAGCCTCAGCCTCAGGTAGAGATTCGTCTGCATAATCTCCCCCCTTGACATGAATAGTCGGACGTAAAAGACGAATAAGCTCCGTAGGAGTATCTTCATCGAAAAGCACAACAGCATCTACAGCATCAAGAGCTGCGACAAGAGCCATACGGTCCCGCTCGTTGTTGATAGGACGCTCAGCACCCTTCAAGCGTTGCGTGCTACGGTCACTATTAATACCCACGACCAGCACATTTCCAAGTGCTTTTGCCTGACGCAGAAATTGCACATGTCCAGCGTGAAGAATATCGAAAACACCGTTTGTGAAGACGACGCGATGTCCAACCTCGCGCTCAGCATTCACATACTCAACAAGAGAAAGAAATGTGTCTTGAGCCGTTGTCTTTTCTTTTAGGCTATATGAAGTCAAGCTATGAGTACTCATCGCGTATTCTCGAAGGCTGACACGCTGAAGCAATTCTTGATAGTGCACTACGGCGGTGCGTTCGCGTGTTACAGCAATACTCGCCGCATCTATGCCAACTCGTGCCGCTTCCTCAATGGTGGCATCTGCCGCGAGTGCAAGTGCCATTGCGGAGGCAAAAGAATCGCCTGCCCCAACATCATTCGCGTGTGCTACAGGATGAGCTGGCACATGTAGCACAGCGTTGTCACGACTCAGCAGGAACACTCCGTGCGCTCCCAGGGTGATTGCAATATGTTGTGTATGCAATCGCGTGAGCATCTTTTGGGCTATCTGTTCGATGAAGGTCAAGTCGAACGTTTCCTCTTCCGCGCTTTCAGTGAACATACGAGCCTCTAGCAGGTTGGGTGTTACAATCGTTGCATTGAGCATATGAAAGCGATGCAGTGCTTTCGAGTCGATGAGCAACACTTTTGGCTGTGCCGTATGCAATGTGTGTAGTCGTGTAATGAGTGCATCTGAAAGCACTCCATAGCGATAGTCAGAGATAACGACAAGATCACACTGGGGATAGACTTCTTCTAATCTCTCAATGAGACGCTGTTGACTCTCAGCAGCATACGTCGCTGGCCCTTCATCAAAACGCACAACGTATTGACCATCGGCAATAATGCGGAGTTTGTGCAATGTTTGCGCTGTTTTGTCTTCCACAAGCCACTGATCACTGATACCTCGTTGTTGCAAAGCGGAACGCAGCAAGGTTCCAGCAAGGTCCGACCCAACAAGTCCAAGAAAGGTTACATCTGCATCGAGCGCACATAAATTCGCGGCTGTGTTAGCAGCCCCACCAGGAATGCGGTATTCTGCTGTTTTGCTCACAACGGGAACGGGTCCCTCGCTACAAAGACGCGCAGCAGTACCTTCTAAATAGGTATCGAGCATTGCATCGCCGATAACGAGCACACGGAGCCGCCGAAATTGTCGCACGAGATGTACTGCGCTAGCCACGGGTTACTCCTGCTGCTTCCTGCCGCGCCAGCCATGTTGCGGGGCGATATACGAGGTCTGGAGTTGTCGTTTCTTCAACATGGCGGATAATCTGTAGCGCGTGGAGTGTGTTCCGAGCAACAAACGTTGGTACACGTACAGACTGCTGTGGTAGTGACTCGGTGCCTAAATCGACAAGAACAGTACGACAATGTGCACGGTTGCCAGCCTCAACATCATCAAGAATATCGCCAACAAACCAGGAGTGCTCAAGGTCCAGCTCAAGTTCACGCGCCGCACGTAATAACATTCCTGGCTGCGGTTTACGACATTCACAACGTATCGAAAGTTCCTTAACCACACCCTCTGGATGATGAGGACAATGATAGATACCATCTACATGCACACCAAGTACCATAAGTTTATCAGTTAAATAATTGTGCATGTGTTGCAGATGTGCTTCTGTAAAATAGCCGTAAGCAATACCAGCCTGATTGGTGATGACAATTATACGAAAATTATGTTGTTTCTGTAAGAATTGTAACTCTGGTCCAATACCATCGTAGAGGCGAAGTTGTTCAGGGTGAGATGGATAGTGCGAGGCATGCACGAGCGTCCCATCTCGGTCAAGAAAGAGTGCGCGGGAACTCATATCGACCACTCATCCTGGCTTGAGAAAGCACGCGATGTGTTAGTTCCTACAGACGTTGCTTCATTCAGTAAAGAGAGATGTGTTTCCACGATATCACAAAGAATATGTGTAATAATCATATGAAGTTCCTGGACAAGTGCAGTATCACATGAAGGCATTTTCAGCGTCACATCCGACACCATCTCAAGACGGTTTGAAAGTTCGCCTGTAATAGCTACAACGGTCATTTGACGTGAATGACCAGCGTGTGCGGCATAGAGAATATTTTCAGACTCGCCACTTGTACTAAAGGCAAGCAGCATATCATTCGGCTGACCAAATGCAGTAACCTGACGCGCGAAAACCTCTTGATACCCGTAGTCATTGGCAACAGCAGTAAGAATAGCGGTATCCGTCGTGAGCGCGAGCACTGCATACGGAGGGCGGTTACGTTTAAAACGCCCAACAAGCTCCGCCGCGAAGTGTTGTGCTTCCGCCGCGCTTCCACCATTACCTACAACAAGCACTTTGTGACCACCGCGCAATGTTTCAACAAGCCGTGTAGCAATGTCAGTCAACACAGGAGTTCGTGACACTAAACCACTCAATGCAGCATCAAGCACTGTACGCCTATCGTTGAGTGCATTGACAATAGTGTCGTGGTAGGTACTCTCTGTTGGTGATGACGAAAAGGAAGGAACAATGACTATGGAGTTCTGCTCTTGACTAGATATTCGCATGTATCTCTTCTCTAAAAAATAAATAGACAAACATAGTTTTGATATGACTGGCTTTTCAGAGAGAACGGCAATGACTCTCTGGAAAAGTCGAAAGAATTTTTTCTTATCGCTTCTAATAGTAACTGAGTGTGCTTGTATAACACAAGTCAACAATAAAATTGTTAAGTGTGCTCTAAGCTCTACCTAATCTTTCTCATCATAGTTGATATATAATATATTGTATGCTTCTTCTGTATGTACTATGGTAGCAATCGCTCTCTACAAAGGTCGCTTCCAGTTCCTGTTTTTTTCCTATTCCTCGTGTAACACTGAATAGCGAACGGGTGCGTATGCTATGCAAATACCTTCTTGTATACTCTGTTTGACACGAATATGCTGTACAATACGTACTAGAAGTGGTGTAACGTGGAAGGCGTGCTACGACAAAAGAAAAAATATAACACCTATCATCCCCTAGGGAGTATACATGCGTACGGTATTGATTTTGAATCCTACAGCTGGCTCGTCTTCTATGGCACCACAAGATAGTCAGCAAGACACAGCCGAGCAACATGAAGATGCGATTATCACGGCACTGCGCACACATGAAATTGAGCCGGAAGTTTGGTATACGACGCCAGATGACCCTGGCAGTGGCCTGGCAAAGAAGGCCGCAGCCGAGGGAGTTGATGTCGTGATCGCGGCAGGTGGCGATGGCACTATTCATGCTGTTGCGAGTGGACTTATTGGCACAAAAAGCACACTCGGCATCATTGCGATGGGTACGATGAACAATTTGGCCCATAGTTTGAGCATTCCTGATACTGTTGAGGGTGCATGTGCTATTATTGCAAAGGGCGAGACGAAGAAAATTGATATTGGTAATATCAACAATCACGTCTTTCTCGAAGTTGCTGGTATCGGTCTGGAAGCAGTACTTTTTCCTGCCGCCGAGGAAATCAAGAGCAAGGGCTGGCTCTCTACAATTCGTGGGACTTTTGACGGTCTAGTTGCGCTTTTCTCGTTTAAGCCTGCTAGCCTTAAGGTTTCGTTTGATGGACATCGTAGTCGTCCATATAAAGTTCTGCAGGTGACGGTCTGCAACTCGCCCTATTATGGCGTACACCTTCAGGTCGCTCCTGGTACGTTAATGGATGATGGTTTGCTAGATGTGGTGATTTACAAAAATTTTAGTAAGCTTGAGTTTATACGGCACAGTATCTCGATTACACAGGGAAAGCGTATCCTGGAGCCAAAGATTACACGCCGGAAGGTAAAAACACTCCGCATCACAGCAGATTATCCCGTAGCAGTTCATGCTGATGGCGTCGTACATGGTCATACACCCGCACTAATATCGGTGACACCAGGGGCGTTAAGCGTGCGCGTACCTATACAGGTTGCTGAAGGTCCAAATGTAATAGACGGTGAGAAAAAGCGCAGGGCACGCTCTACTCGTAAGAAAAAAGAGATAACACCGCCTACTCCAATAACAACAGAAGAGAAAGGGACAGTCAATGTCAACTAATCCCAACAACCCTTCATCATCGACTGACGAGACAGAGCCGCAAGGGGCTCCTCTTCCACCAGTCAACATTCCTGAAATCGCAACTGAAGTTCAACGTGTGGCAGCAGAGTCATCCTACTCTGGTCGGAGAGCAGTTTCACGAGGAACAATGTTTCTTGCATTCTATCTTTGGTTGCTTTCTGGTGCTGGTATTCTTTCGTGGATCGCGCAGCGCACACAATTCTTCCCAGGTGATATGTCAATCACTGCACGTTTGCAGCGTCAGAAAAATCCGTGGTTTCGCAACTTCATGTATTGGGTATCCGAGATCGGCTTCTGGCAGTGGTCAGTGCCGGAAACGCTTGGTGTTGCTGGCATCTTCTGGGCATTGCGTTTCCGTTTAGAAGCCCTATTCATTCTACTTACGACCTCATCAAATATTCTTAATGCTATTGTAAAACGTGTTATTAAGCGTCCACGCCCGAATAAAGAACTCGTGTCCGTTGTGCGTGTTATCAACGAACCAAGCTTCCCTAGTGGGCACGTTATGCACTATACAAATTTTTATGGTTTGCTGATCTACCTACTTGCGACGAACTGGAAACCTGGACGATTGCGGAATACACTGATTGGCCTATGTACCGGTATGATTGCAACAATTGGCCCTTCGCGTGTCTATCTTGGAGCACACTGGCCTAGCGATGTGATGGCAGGCTATATCTATGGAGGCTTGTGGTTCGGCGGCATTATCACGCTTTATCTGCGCGTGAAGGCATGGCTTCACCCGCCAAAGGGCACACAGATGCTTGTGCCTGATGAAATCGTCAAGCCTCTACAACAGCCAGGGGACGAAGAGGAATAAGAAGAGAAAAAGATGTGAGGATACCTGCTTAAGCAGGTATCCTC
>CAXUIS010000255.1:0-7997 GCA_964250915.1 uncultured Ktedonobacteraceae bacterium
GTATATAGTAGGGACGCCCCTTGTGGGCGTCCGTGGGAGCAATAATGGGTCCGTGGGAGCAATAATGGGTCCGTGGAACCAATGTGTGCATCCGTCTGTAATATATAATACGAAAGCATTTAACGAGAATATAAATATCATTATGGTTGAAAGATTTGTAGAACATTCTGCTTCACCCCCTGACTTAGAAGAAATCGAGCGACTTCTGACGCTGGTACGGCGTTATATGAATCCAGATGAGGTCAATCGCGTCATTGAAGCACTCCACCTTGCACAAGAGAAATGCAAGGGTGTTGTTGGTGTACGGCCTATTCCGCCCCTGGAACACGCATTAGCAATTTCTACAATTCTAGCTCAACTTATGCATGCCGATGCCGTTGGCATTGCGGCAGGGCTTGTTTTCGAGGCAGTAGACGCGGATCTGCTTCCATTGGAAGACGTGGAGCGTGAACTTGGTGCGCCGACCGCACGTATTATCGGGAGTATGTCGCGTCTCAATATTCTTGAGCGTAAAAAACAAAGTGTTGCTGGTGCTAACGTGTCCAAGTCAGGAGATGAGCGCGACGATGCAGGACAAAATATACCAGTAGAAAATAAGAAACGCCGTGTGCGTGAGGCAATGCGTCGTCAGCAAGCCGAGACGGTGCGCAAAATGTTTATTGCAATGGCAGATGACCCAAGAGTTGTGCTGATGAAACTTGCCTATCGTCTGCATGCGATGCGCCTTGTGAGTCGTCCTTTCTATGATGGAGACCGTCAGGACACGCTTACAATGGCTTTGGAGACACGCGAGATTTACGCGCCATTAGCGGGCCGTCTAGGTATGTCACGCGTGGAGAGCGAATTAGAAGACCTTGCCTTCAGTGTGCTAGAACCGGAGAAATACGCGTGGGTACGCGATGAGGTGGAGGAAGAGAGCAAGCAGTGGCGTTCGTATGTCGAGGATGTCTGTACGATATTGCGCGCTGAAATGCAGGCTATTGGCGTCAAGGCTGAGGTGTCAGGCCGAGTCAAACATCTCTACAGTTTCTACAAAAAGCTTCATCGTAGCGCGGGTGAAGTCGAGGATTTGGAAGAAATTAAAAAATCCGCCGACATCACTCAGATTCATGATCTTATAGCATTTCGTATTCTCGTAGATACCACACCGGATTGCTATGTCGCGCTTGGACATGTCCATAGCCTGTGGAGGCCCAAAGAGGGGCGTATCAAAGATTTTATTGCTAATCCTAAACCAAATGGCTATCGTGCGTTACATACAACCATCTTCTGCAAAGACGATCATCTTGTGGAGGTGCAGATACGCACGCATGAGATGCACGAGATGGCGGAATATGGCGTAGCGATGCATTGGCATTATAAAGACGTGGGTGATAGCGCATCATCATCGGCAAAAGAGTTGTTGTCTTGGTTGCGTCAAATGACGGAGTGGCAGCGTGAAATGCATTCGTCGAGTACCAGTGATACGGATTTTGTCGAGGCAGTCAAGGATGATATCTTTCAAGAGCAAATCTTTATCTTCACGCCACGTGGCGAGGTCAAAGACCTGCCCGTTGGCTCGACTCCAATTGATTTTGCCTACCGCGTTCACTCAAAAATAGGTGACACGTGTGCGGGAGCGCGTATCATCACCAACTCTGAACATGGAGATGGTGATCGACTCGTGACGCGTATGGTCCCGCTTGACTACGAACTGAGAAGTGGCGAGGTTGTCGATATTGTTACCAGCCGTACCGCGCACCCAACGCGTGACTGGTTGCATTTCGCACGTACAGCCGCCGCGAAAAGCAAGATACGGCGATATCTTAAAATTCATGAACGGCACATCAACATTCAGATTGGACGTGAACGGCTGGACCGTGAACTGAAAGTGCTGGGTGTGCGCGGTATCGAGAGCGTCAACGAGGATGCAAGTAAATGGCTGTGCGAAGAATACCGTATGGCTGAATTTGAAGACTTGCTTGCAGCTATCGGGGCTGATGACGTACGTCCACATCCGGCAGCTGTCAAGCTGACTGAACGCTGGCAACTACGTGAAGGTAAAGAGATAAGCAAAGAGCACGAGGAAATTCCTGGCTTATCGACCTCAACCACTAAACAGGGAGGGTCAGCAAGTTTAGAGGTCGCGGGTGTTAGTGGTCTTTTGACGAAATTAGCGAATTGCTGTTGTCCATTGCCAGATGACGACATCATCGGTTTTATCAGTCGTGGCAAAGGTGTGATTGTGCACCGAGCTGATTGTCATAACCTTACTCGTTATCGAGAGCGTGAACAAGAACGTCTTGTTCATGTTAGCTGGTCGGGCATGAGCCAGACGCGCTACCTTGCACCCGTTGTCATTCAAGCCCGTGATCGTTCAGGTCTCATTCGTGACATCGCTACCGTTGTGTCTGATGTAGGTGTCAACATGAACTCTGTGAGTACGCATTTTAGTACAGGTCGAGGTGGGAACCGCGAATCGGTGATTGTCACGACCACGCTGGAAGTCAACAACATGGAGCAACTGCAAAGGCTCTTCACGCGCTTGGAAAAAATCAAGGATGTGAGCCACGTCGAACGCAATCTGGGCAAGCGTTCATGAGTATTGTTTCGCCAATGGTGAATGTTGTCCAACGGCGTTCACCATATTTTCTGTTCAGACCGTCATTGCTTGTTGGGCTTGTCTACATTCTCTTCTTTGTTGCTGTAACATTGATTCATCACTATACAGCGATGAGTTATGTACATCTAGGGACACGCTTTGCGTTGCATATTCCTACTGCTAACCCTGGTTATGATGGGCAGTTTTACTACCAGATAGCGCGTGACCCTCTCCATGCAGCCCAGTTCCTGGACAAGCCGCCCTATCGCTATCAACGTATTGTGTATGCCCTGCTTGTGTTTGTGTTGAGTGCGGGACAGACCGCGCTTGTGCCATATATGCTGCTACTTGTAAACTTTGTATCCATTGTGGTGAGCGTCGAGATTGTTGCACGTTTACTAGCAAAGTTTAGTTTGTCTCCGTGGTTCAGTCTCACAGTTGGTCTCTATTTTGGACAAGCGGCGGCATTGCTTTTCGATACAACGGAACCATTCACGTATGCTCTCATTTGTGTTGGATTATTGCTTCTAGAAAAAGAGCACATTACAAGCGCGGCTATCAGTATGGGACTGGCGGCACTTTCGCGTGATACCGCGATTCTTTTTCCTCTTGGTTACACGCTCTTTTTTTTGTTGCATAGGCAGTGGGGAAATATCGCGCGTTTTGTTGTGCTAACATTTCTCCCGCTTCTCCTGTGGTATGGATTTCTTTGGAAGGTATTTGGGGAGACAGGCGTCAAGTTCGCACCACCATTTGAGCATATTCCTTTTGCTGGCTTATTCATCTTCTTCCCAGAGCAAAGGCTCTTTTGGCAGCTTTTCGTTCTCATGTTTGTGCCGACAATGGCGGGTTGGCTATTCGCAGCTTTTGAAGTCGTGCGACGACGATGGAGTAGTGTCCTGGTGATATGGATACTCAACCTTACACTGGTAACATTTATGGCCCCTGACTCTTACCGCGAGTTTGTCTCTTCTGGACGCCTCTCAACAGGTCTTGTACTTGCAACCTTGCTCTATGGCTGGCATACGAGAAACAGGGTGTTGCTTTGGATATTCCAATTCTACACGCTCACATTTGTGTTTTATGCATACATAATTTTGACTACACATTTTGCGCCAACATAGAACAAATAATTTGAAAGCGGTATCATGAAAAGCTTTACCTCTGGAATGCTTCTATCAATTGATAACAAAGTGCGTACTACAAACAATACTGCATGGTTGTGGGTAATAAGCCTCTGTATGTTTGCCTTTGTCTTTTGTATTGCTATCTGTGTGGCTCCGCTACAAAGGATGGCGAATACATCGTTACTAGCACAGGTACCAATAAGCAACGCACTTACTAGCATGGGTGCATGGCTTCCTATAGACTTTCACATGTTACAAGATATTCAAAAATCAAGAATCACGACGGGCAATGGCGAATTTCTGCTCCTCATAGCATTCGCATATATTCTCTATGGATTATGTGCTTGGACCATGTGGTACAAGGTATCACAGGAGGTGAATTACAGGGTCATATACTCTATTCTTGGAGTGAGTATTGGAGTAACCGCGCTTATTTTTATCTTTACACCGGCCCTTCCTTCTTTTGACCTTTTCACATATGCTGATTATGGACGAACAATTCTTGTTCATCATTCAAACCCCTACTTTGTTCCACCGCTACAGTCTTCATGGCCTGATCCACTTACACAACTCGATAGATGGAATGCTGTTGTAAATACCTACGGTCCGCTTTGGCTCTACATCTGTTCATTCTTCTCGCTGTTTTTAGGCGACGTACCTGTACACTATCTCTTTGCTTTTCGTGCGTTTGGCCTGCTGACTCATGGACTGAACATTGTACTGATAGTAACTATCCTACGAGCAATGGGTCAATCACAACGAACTATCGCACTCGCTATACTCCTGTACGGATGTAATCCCCTTGTTTTGCTAGAGAGCTGCCTCGATGCTCATAATGACGCATGCATGATTACCTTCATATTGCTTGGTATCTGGCTTTCGCTGCGAGCAGAACGTAAGAATTTTACACGAATAAGAGGATACGTACCGCCGTTACTTGCATTTACAATGGCCGTACTAATCAAATTTACTAGCACGCCATTTATTATTCTTTTTATATTTTTGCTTATGCGTAAAACATTGATGGAAACGCATATGTACCTCTCAGAGCACAGAGGAATACTACGTTGGCGGCACACGCTGCTACATGTAAGTATTGCGAGTGTGCTATGTGGTCTTACTGTTTTACTCTTTTATGCACCTTTTTGGATAGGGCACAGCGTTCCGTCTATCGTGCGAAGTTTCTCTCTTGCTCCATCCTCATACTTTGCTGAAAACTCCATAATGCGTGTGTTTGTTGAGCACGTGAAATTATATGGTCTACCACCTCATAGCTCATGGCTGTATAGACCAGTCTATTCGTTATCTCATCGTATTATGTGGGATCGCATAAATGCGATACTGCTTATAGGAACTCTTGGCGTGGGTGCTGTGTTACTATGGTGTGCTCCCACCACGCGTAGTATAGTGTTCGCTGCCTTGATCGTCTTTGAGGGAGTGCTTATAGTAACGCCGTGGTTCTACCCGTGGTATGTGTTATGGGTTATTGCGCTGGCAGCACCTTTACTCACAGAAAATAGGAAGGGTGAAAATAAAATAGTTATTCTGTTTGCCTTTGTATTTTCGGTTTCAGCATTTTTCACGTATATTATGCCGTACTATCTACAGCCTTTCGATAGTTGGCTTGGCACACGTGAATTGCTCACAGATGGTCCACCTGTAGTTGTGTTGCTTTGCTTTCTTGTAACATGGTGTATGCGACGAAAGCGGAGGATGTGCTAAAGCAGACCCGTACAAGAGCGACCAGTAGATGTGAGGGTGCAATACAAGTCCTGTATGGGTCTGCTTTAGCACACCCTCGCAACCATATAATGAGCAGCAAGAAGCACAACGTCAGTTGGAGAAACCAGTTGACGTTGTGCTTCTTGTCATCTTCTGCGAGCTTGTTTAGCCGCGTAAGCGATCTAGCACAGGTGGTTGGCGCAGTTTTGCTAGTGCACCAGCCTCGATTTGGCGTACACGTTCGCGGGTTATACCCAGTTCGCGTCCAACCTGTTCAAGTGGATGTGCTTGACCATTGCCAAGACCAAAGCGTAACTGCAAAACAAGTTGTTCTCGTGGAGTGAGGACCGATTCGAGAACGCGCTGTACTTCGTCTTTGAGAGTCTGAGTAGTAGCGATATCCTCTGGTGAAGCTGATTCGGTGTCGGCTAAGACATCACCCAACTCTTGCTCTTCATCTTCGCCGACGGGAAGTTCTAGCGAAACGGGAGCACCAGGGGCGGCCTGTAGTTCGACCATACGAATGGGGTCTAGTCCAGTTGCCTCCGCCAGTTCGATCTCGGTTGGTTCACGTCCCAATTCTTGTAAGAGACGTTGCCGTTCACGACGAATGCGGTTTAGCGCAGTATTGACATAGACAGGAAGACGGATCGTACGGCCCTTATCAGCAACTGCACGACTGATGGCCTGACGAATCCACCATGTTGCATGAGTGGAAAAGCGATGACCTCGACGCCAATCGTAGCGCTGAACTGCACGGATAAGCCCGATGTTTCCTTCCTGAATAAGATCCAGAAGTGAAAGACCACGACCAACATAGCGTTTAGCAATGCTGACAACGAGGCGCAGGTTTGCAAGGACAAATTGCTTGCGCGCGTCTCGATCACCGTTCTCTATGCGTTTCGCAAGATCAATTTCTCGATCATGCGTAATCATAGGGACGCGTCCAATTTCGCGGAGATAGGTCATCACGGCGTCTGACTCGCCTGCATCCGTGGCATTAGCTGCGTTTTCGTCTTGCTCCTCCGAGCGACGACGACGCATCATTGTACGACGTGCTGGTGGTTCCGTTTCTGGTACGAGTGCGGCGGGAATGGCTGGGAGGAGAGGTTCTGTGTCAAGTTCTCGCGTTTCCTGTGGAAGGTCTTCCTGCATCTCAGGCAGGTCGTCCATCTCCAGGGAGGCGGGTTCTAAACTGGTCATGTCTTCTTCAAGTTCTGGCTCGTCTTTCTCCTCCTCTTCCACATCTTCTTGCGTATAATCCAAGTCTTTTGGAAAAAGCTGTTCAACAATGTCAAGCGGCTTCTCAAGACCAGTCGCAGCTTCTGTATCGTTCAGGGTAAGCGTTGTTCCCGTCATGGCACGCTCTAAGTCAATCATTCTGCGCCCTCCATGAAAAGTAGTATCCTAAGCAGCAAGATACGTCGTTCGTCAGTCCGGTCAATCCTACACCCAGAAAAAACAAGCCGTTAGACGCGATTTGTTTTGACTAAGTGTCACCGGGAGGAAATCAAGGACATGCATTCTGTTTTAGGCAATGTGTTTGTAAATACACATAGTAAAACAGTATGAGACCGGAAAATATTCCATGCACTCATTATAACGCATCTTGGCCTATCATTCTAGTCCCTAAGAGGCCCATTTGTCCCAGTTTTCGGAAAGAATATATTTCTTCTTCCTTTTTATACGTTTCAAAGGCAACGAAAGTGGCAATGTCAGAAATTCGACGATTTTAGTGAACTGTTATCATAGCAAATTTTCCGTATGAGAGACAAACAATTGACAAACTTTGAGAAATTAGTGACAATAGAGTTCTGTAACTTTTTAATTTTTTATAGCGTGTGATTCAATGACATGATTCCAGACTGCACTCTGGAGTTGCTTACAGTATTATTGATGTGTATGGCAGAAAGCAGAAAAAACATGGCTGTATTCGCATCGTTATTTGGTAAATTGGCGCAGAGACTTTCACCAGATGCTATCAGTGAAACTCTTTCAACGCATGTAGGTGCTGTCCCCAATCCAATAAGTAAACGCAGTAAAACACTTGAACCACGTATACGTGATGCTAAAGTATTTCATAGTGTGTGCCCCTACTGTGCTGTCGGCTGTGCGCAACTCGTCTATGTCAAAGATAACAAGGTCATTGACATCGAAGGCAATCCTGAGAGTCCTATCAATCAAGGCTGCCTCTGTCCTAAAGGTAGCGCGAGTCGTCAGCTAGACTATAACAATAATCGTTGGACAACTGTAAAGTACCGCGCACCCTATGCCACAGATTGGGAAGACAAGCCGCTTGACTGGGCAATGGAGCGTATTGCGCAAAAAATTTATGAGACGCGCGAGGCCACCTTTCGTGAGACGAACGATGAAGGGAAGCCCATTAACAATACGGTTGCAATTGGTTCGCTTGGTGGGGCCACACTTGACAACGAGGAAAACTACCTTCTTACGAAGTTTCTTCACTCATTAGGTATGGTGGCAATCGAGAACCAAGCTCGTATATGACACAGTGCCTCTGTGCCGGGTCTCGGCGCAAGTTTCGGTCGTGGTGCCGCTCAAAATTT
>CAXUIS010000256.1:0-7958 GCA_964250915.1 uncultured Ktedonobacteraceae bacterium
GTCCCGCTTTATGCCATGTTTCATTACACACTATTAGGCTTGCTCTGTTACGACTTCTTTATGACCGTTGATGCTGACAGGTGCGTCATTGTCAATGAACGATTCGGTCATTTCATGGGCAATGTCATCAGCATATTGTACAGGTGGAGATTTCATCAGGTAGGCACTTGGGCCTTCCAGAGTGCCACTTAGCCCACGATCACGCGCAATTTTCACCAAGCGTACCGCGTCAATAACGACTCCAGCCGAGTTGGGCGAGTCCCATACCTCTAGCTTGAGTTCAACATTCAATGGCACATCGCCAAAGGTGCGTCCCTCAAGACGAATGTAGGCCCATTTGCGGTCAGAGAGCCACTCGACATAATCCGAAGGGCCGATGTGCACATTTTCCTTCCCGATGTCATAGTCAAGTTGGCTTGTGACAGCGTTCGTCTTACTAATCTTTTTCGATTCCAAACGATCACGCTCCAACATATTGTAAAAATCGGTGTTGCCACCAACATTTAACTGCATGGTGCGCTCTAGCTTGACGCCACGTTCACGGAAGAGGCGTGTCAGGACACGGTGTACAATTGTGGCACCAACCTGACTCTTAATGTCGTCGCCAATCATGGGTTGACCAGCATCTATGAAGCGTTGTTGCCAATAGTTTTCACGTGCGATGAACACAGGAATACAGTTTACGAAGCCAACACCCGCTTGAAGAATCTGCTCAACATACCATTTGGTCGCTGTCTCTGAACCAACGGGTAGGTAGTTAATGACAACATCTGTTCCCGTATCCTTCAAGACACGCACAATGTCGGCGGTCTCCCCTGGTGCCTTCTTAATAATCTGTGAGAGGTATTTGCCAAGTCCGTCGTGTGTCATGCCACGCGAAACCTTTGTATTGAGGTTAGGAACCTCCGCGAAACGATAGGTGTTATTTGGCTGAGTATAGATTGCCTCGCTTAGGTCTTTGCCAACCTTATTTGCATCTATATCGAAGGCCGCCGAAAACTCGATATCGTTGATGTGATAGCCACCAAGGTTAACATGCATTAGCCCTGGCACAAAATCTTCCTGTTTAGCGTCCTTATAATATTGGACTCCTTGTACGAGTGAACTGGCGCAGTTACCTACACCAATGATTGCCACGCGTACCTTTTTACCGCTTGCCATTGTTGTTCTTCTCTTTCATTGTATGCGTCTATCCACTTCGTGTAGACACAATTACTTAGTGTAACATAGGAAGAGCATAATGCTATTCCCCTTAGCATAATTATGCCGTTTGCTTGGTAGTAAAACGAATAGCGTAAAGGCTTTTGGTACATGAATTTAATGTGAGTGATGTTATACTACAAGTGTGATGATATGTAACATCCTTTGAAGGGACTAGGTTATGTAGATAGACGCAAGAGGGTGTGCTGAAGCAGACCCGTACAGGAGCTACCAACGTGTGCGAGAGGGCAATACAAAACCCTGTACGGGTCTGCTTCAGCACACCCCGGCAACTCATTGTATTCCTGTGTTCATTCACATAATCTGGTCCCTACGAAAAATTAACACAACATTTACACATACAACGCACATGGCGAAAGGTTTCGATAGATGAGTCAAGGCAAGAAGGTTTTGGTGATTGGGCTAGATTGTGCCGCGCCAGAACTGGTCTTTGAGCAATGGCGCGACGAATTGCCGAATTTCAAACGCGTGATGGACGATGGAGTATGGGGCAAGCTAGAAAGCTGCATTCCCGCTATCACTGTACCTGCGTGGAGTTCGATGATGAGCAGCAAAGACCCCGGCACGCTTGGTTTCTATGGTTTTCGTAATCGCGGCGACCATTCCTATGGCAAAAATACGCTAGCAAATTCTAACTCAGTGAAGACTGACCGTGTATGGGATATTCTTTCGCGCACTGGCAAAAGAGTGATTACGGTTGGTGTACCACAGACCTATCCACCTAAACCTGTGAATGGCATACAGGTTGGATGTTTTCTCTCTCCCTCGACAAGAAATCCCGACCGACCGTATACCTATCCAGTCTCCGCGATGAAGGAGATCGAGGCGACGGTTGGCGAATACCTTGTCGATGTCCCAAATTTTCGTACTGAGGATAAAGATTACCTTCTTCGTCAAATTTACACGATGACCGAGCGACGTTTTAAGCTGGTCAAGAAGTGGATTGCTGAAAAAGATTGGGACTTCTTCATGTTTGTCGAGATGGGAACAGACCGCATCCATCATGGCCTCTGGAAATATCATGATCCGACGCATCCCAAATATGAGGTCAATCCTAAATACAATAATAGCATTCGCGATTATTACCGTTACATTGATAGCGAGATCGGGCAAATCCTGGACTTGGTAGATAATGACACTACCGTCTTTATCGTGTCCGATCATGGCGCAAAAAAGATGGAGGGCGGTATCTGTATCAATGAGTGGTTGATCCGTGAGGGCTATCTTACATTGAAATCGCGTCCAGCTATGTTGACAGCCATCGACAAGTGCGACATTGATTGGAGCAAGACAAAGGTGTGGGGCGATGGTGGCTACTATGCTCGTATCTTTCTGAATGTCGAGGGACGAGAGCCGCAAGGGATCGTGAAACCTGATGAGGTGGAGGCACTACGTAGCGAACTCAAGGCGAAGTTTGAAGCGTTGACGGACCCTAACGGTGTCAACATTGGCACAACCGTGTATAAACCGGAGGAGGTCTATGAAGAGGTAAATGGCGTTGCACCAGACCTCATCGTGTATTTCGGCGACCTTTATTGGCGTTCGATTGGCACCATAGGGCATGACTCCGTGTATTCCTTTGAGAACGACACTGGTCCTGATGATTGCAACCATGCACAATACGGCATCGTCATTCGACATGACCCTGCCATACACGAGGGCAAGGAAGGGCGCGAATTGACGGGTCTGCAACTGATGGATATGGCCCCCACCATATTGAAGCAACTTAATGTACCGATACCAGCAGATATGCAGGGAAAGGTATTTTAAAATTGGGGCCAGGACACCCGCAAGGGGATGCCCCTCCCATAGACGAATAAGTTTGTGTTGCGCCGTTGTATGGGAGGAGCATCCCCTTGCGGGTGTCCTGGCTCAAAAGGATGAATATGGCACATAAAGGTTTTACTATTTGGTTTACTGGACTTTCTGGTGCTGGCAAGAGCACACTTTCACTTGCCGTTGAGCAGAGCTTGAAGGCACGTGGACGCAACGTGGAGGTGCTTGATGGCGATGTTGTACGTACGAATTTGAGCAAAGGGCTGGGTTTCAGTCGGGAGGACCGCGATACCAATATTAAGCGTATCGCCTTTGTCTGCAACCTGCTCACACGCAACGGCGTTGCTTGTATCTCTGCGGCTATCTCGCCCTATGCCGAAGCGCGTGCATGGGCAAGAAATGAGATTGGGAACTTTGTCGAGGTATACCTGAAATGCCCTATTGACGTGTGTCGGCAGCGCGACGTAAAGGGCCTGTACAAGCTTGCCGACGAAGGGAAAATCAAGGGCTTTACTGGCGTAGATGACCCCTACGAGGAGCCACAGCAGCCCGAACTCGTCATCGAGACGGACAAGGAGACGGTGAATGAGAGTGTTGTACGCATTCTCGCAAAACTCGAAGAACTGGGCTATCTCGAACCGCAAGAGATAATGGTTGCTACCAATGACTAACCACATTGAGATACCTTTATGATACGCCAATCCAATTCGGTAGGGGCCGCAATTCATTGCGCCCAATGATGGGTTGGGAGGGGGTCACGTTGGTGCAAAAGAAGCATTGC
Source organism: uncultured Ktedonobacteraceae bacterium (assembly GCA_964250915.1). GTDB lineage: Bacteria > Chloroflexota > Ktedonobacteria > Ktedonobacterales > Ktedonobacteraceae > JBBQVS01. The sequence goes on from CAXUIS010000256.1 coordinate 3,779, forward strand.
CGACATGTTGCCCAGCCTCCCCCATCATTGGGCGCAATGAATTGCGGCCCCTACCGCGTCGAATGTAATAAGGGAGATACACAATGACAAATCAACTCATCCTTCCACATGGGGGAACACTGATTATAAACATGGCGGACGAGGCGGAGCGCATTGAATTGCAAGCACGTGCCAAAAGCTTGCCACGGATCACGGTTGGCTCACGACAACTTGCCGATCTTGAAATGCTGGCGATTGGCGCATATAGTCCTTTACGTGGTTTTATGAATCAGAATGACTATATAGGCGTTGTTGATGCGATACACTTGAGCAATGGGCTGCCGTGGTCTGTGCCAATTACGCTTGCGGTAACTCAACAGCAGGCAGATACATTTCGGATTGGCTCGGAGGTTGCACTTGTGAACGAGCAGGGCGTGTTGCAAGCAATTATGACTCTTGAAGATAAATTTGGCTACGATAAGCGGCATGAAGCACGTCAGGTGTATCGTACAGAAGACGAGGCACACCCTGGAGTCAAGGTCGTGTATAGTCAGGGCGAGGTGCTATTAGGTGGTCCTGTACGCGTAGTGGCTTTGCAGCCGCAGCTATTTCCTGAGTATCGCCTTACACCTACACAATCACGCACGCTGTTTGCGGAGCGAGACTGGAAGCGTGTTGTCGGTTTTCAGACACGCAACCCTGTGCATCGCGCTCACGAATATATTCAGAAGTGCGCGATGGAGACAGTTGATGGCCTTTTCTTGCATCCATTGGTTGGCGATACAAAGGGTGATGATATTCCAGCTGATGTGCGTATGCGCTGCTACGAGGTGTTGCTAGAGAACTACTATCCAGCACATCGCGTCGTGCTTGGTGTATTACCTGCGGCGATGCGCTATGCTGGACCACGGGAAGCAATCTTCCACGCACTGATACGTAAGAATTATGGGTGCTCACACTTCATTGTTGGGCGCGACCATGCCGGTGTCGGCAACTACTACGGTACCTATGATGCACACTCTATCTTTTCCGAGGTCGATGCCGAGAAGCTAGGTATTCTCCCTATGTTTTTCGACCATACCTTTTTCTGTCGAGCCTGTGACGCAATGGCCTCTAGCAAGACCTGCCCACATGGGAACGAGCAACATGTTACTCTAAGCGGTACTAAGGTGCGACAGATGTTGCAAGCGGGCGAGATTCCGCCACGCGAGTTCTCGCGTCCAGAGGTGGCAAAGGTCCTGATTGAAGCCATGCGTCAAGCTGTAGTGTAGTACTTATGCACAAGTTAAGAAGGTCAAGTAGACACAAACAGGCCACAATTTCTCAATAGTGGCCTGTTTGTGTCTACTTGACCTTCTTAACAACTAGCTACCCATTTTACTGAGCAATTGCATAGCCTTTTGTACGCGAGCGTTATCTTCCTGCTGGACCTGCTGGAAGAACTGCACAAATTGCTTACATTTGTGCTACTTTGTGTCATAATACATTCTCCTCTGGTTATATGCGTTTATACTCTTCTTTGAGTGGCTTACAACAAAACGTCACTCAACATTTACGAACTTTTATGGTATTTCTGCATTCATCTGTTTATTGCGTCACATTTCTAACAGTGTCGGCGTGCCAATTACTAAGGGATGAACGAGATACTTCAAGGATGAAGAAGGAGACGTGTTACTTAGAATATTGAGGTGTTGTCATGGACACAGGCACGGTTGCGGTGCTTTGGATTGTATCGGCAATTATGATTATCGCGGCACTAGCATTCACATTTATGCAACGTAACGCGAGTACGGAGAGCAAGCATTTTTATTATGCATCATCATTTATCGCGCTCACGGCTGCCACATTGTACTTTGCAATGGCGAGTGGCTCTGGCAGAATTATTCAGCCAGGAGGCCATGTATTCCTCTTTGGACGCTACATCGACTGGGCTATTACAACACCCCTGCTGTTGCTTGATCTTGCGCTAGTAGGATTACCGCGTTATCCAGGACGAAGCGCGTTGATTATCTGGTTGATGGGATCAGATGTCTACATGATTGCGACTGGCTTTGTCGCTGCCGCTCTCCGTTCCGAGTATCGTTGGGCGTGGTTTGGCATCAGTTCAGTAGCGTTCCTGGTCATACTCTACATTATTGTGGGACAACTTGGTCCGATTGCACGTCGGCGCGATCCCATCGTTGCACGGCATTTCCGTACACTCTCGATTATGCTGCTCGTGCTCTGGTTCTGCTACCCTATCGTGTGGGCATTGGGGACCGAAGGCTTTGGTGTTTTCAGCACGTTTGTCGCTACCGTGCTCTATGGTATTCTTGATGTGCTAGCGAAGGTTGTTTACGGCTTTATCCTGCTACGCAACCGTAATGTGCTTGACCGCATAGAGGGGACAGGCGATACGCATACGGTGACGACGGAGGGTATTCCTGGTACAGCAAAGGTGATGCCATAGGTGTAAAAGTGTGTGGTCGGCCAGGTATAGAAAAAATTATATGATTCTATGTATCTCTCTGCACTTTGTAATCGTTTGTACATGATAAAGCGTGTAACGAATGCTGCACGCTTGTCTATCTGCATACCCTATCACCTCCGTTTTCTATAGGATAGATAATTACGTACTAGCAAGCGGTCAATGAACAAGAATAGTACAACAAACAGGATAATTACTTATGACGCAAACAAAAATACTTGCTTCTCGCCCACTTACAGATACGTCTACTGTTCCTCAGCCTCAGCAAGCTCAACGCATACAGTTCTTCCTACAATTATTACCGGGTATTGTATTGTTTTTCATCGCATGTGTGATGCTCTTCATCAATGCAGTCCTGCCCTTACGTGGTCTCTGGTTTTACGATTCGTTAATACCACGGCTTGGTTCATGGACGCTCCTACCAACACATTTGCTCTTTCCACGTCTGCAGCTTATTTTTGGTCAAAGGAGAGCACTTATGCCAATACCTTTAAGCACGACCTGGAAAGAAACAGGATTGCTCTTCGCAGCCTTCACGCTCGTATTCCTACTCTATCTGCTCGCTGTCTATATTCTTCCATCGCGTATATCGCAACGCTTTATTCTGCTTTCGACAGTTCTGCTTGGACTCATCTTTGTATTCTGTCCTATCGTCACTTCACAAGATGTGTTTTCTTACATTGCCTACGGTCGGATGGAAGTTCTTTATCATCTCAATCCTTTAACAACTGCTCCTACACGAATTAGTCATGATTCGGTGTATCTTAACATTTTCTGGGTCCATCAGCCTTCGATCTATGGACCTGTGTGGATACTTCTTACATGTGTTTTGCAGGAGTTTTCTCTTCTTGTGTTTGGGGCAAAGCAGATTCTTCCTATGGTGCTCTTGTTGCGCCTCTTCAATCTTGCCCTGCATCTAGCTTCTGTACAATTGGTCTGGTCAATGCTTGGGAGTCTGCAACGTCTCAATGGGCTTTCGTCATCACAAGGACAAACACGACGCTTACAGGCAACTCTCGCCTTTGCCTGGAATCCCTTGTTACTCTTTGAAGCATGCGTCAACGCACATACTGATACTGCTGTACTCTTTTTGCTGCTTGTCGCTCTATGGTTTCTCCTGTCACGTCCTCAACGAACGCAGTTTACAATTGTGAGAGTCGCCGTTTTTTTCGCGCTAGCAATTTGTCTCAAAATAAATTATGTCTTGTTCTTGCCAGGCTTTTTGCTCTTTTTGTGGGTGCAGTATCCTCAAAGGTCTTGGTTGAGGCGTCTTAGAGAGGTCGCAATAGTGGGTGGGATTTGTACCATTGTCTGTATGATACTCTATATTCCTTTTTGGGGGCATGGAGAAATTATTCATGTCCTTGAGGTAAATCCCAATACGGCTCATGATGCAAACAGTTTATATGAAGTTATAATACGCTTTTACGCTGGAAGAACAGGTGCTTTTATTGCTTCTTCGTTCCGCATAGCGGGTTCTCCATTAGAGCGTCTCACTCATACGAGTAGCTACATTCTCTTCTTCATAGCATATGTAGCACTTTGCTTGCGCGCTTTGTTTGCCCCGAACACGATTCGTACTCCATCGGGTCTCCTGCGCTGGCTCGCCATGACATGGTTGCTCTATTGTCTGCTCGGCACTCCATGGTTCTGGCCCTGGTACATCACAACGTTCTTCGGTCTCTTTGCCCTTATTGAAGCTGATGGGGCAAAAGATACATGGTTTGGTATATC
>CAXUIS010000257.1:0-7921 GCA_964250915.1 uncultured Ktedonobacteraceae bacterium
TGCTAGCACCGAGATTATTAGTGATCAACAACGAGCCATTTCTGCTGTTACTGGTACCAACGGCCTTTGGGCCAAATATAAAGCTTTGCAAGACAACGAGTTAAATCAGCTTCAAAACTTAGAAAATAATCCTCCTCAAACGAAAGCTGAGCTTGCAAATAAATATGAGCAAGCCTACACAACGCTCTGGAATGCTAACAATGTATTTACAAACCTTAAAAATAACTGGCAGGAAGTAAGTAATGAAGCGGTTATAATGGGTAAAGCAGTAACTACAATTGGACCTTCTATCACATCACCAATTATAATTGCCACTGTTCTTGCTATATTAGCGATTATTGTAGTGTTGTTTGCAATTGGTTGGGGTCTAAACCTCACAATCTCAAATCCCCTGCGTATCCTGGCATCTCTTACCAGACGTATTAGTAGAGGTGATACCTCCGCTCGTGCCACAGTTCAAGGCCGTGACGAAATTGCGCTTGTGGCTGATTCAATGAATGGTATGCTTGATAGTATCGTAAATCTGATTCAGGAGACGAAAGCCCAACGTGACAACCTGCAGACACAGGTTGAGAAACTTGTGAGTGAGGTCAGTGGCGTTGGTGAAGGTGATCTGCGTATTCAGGCCGAAGTAACGGCTGATGCGTTAGGAGTGCTCGCGGACTCCTTTAACTATATGGTAGAAGAGCTTGGTGGCCTTGTTGTCCGTGTCAAGAAGGTGGCAAATGAGGTTGATAACTCGACGGTGACAATTCTTGATCGTATGGCACAGCTTGTTGAATCCGGCAATGCGCAAATCAATCAAATCTCTGACGCGGCTGTTGAAATTGAGAATCTGTCGGCTTCTAGTCAGCAGGTGGCGGAACGGTCACAGGTATTATATGATGTAGCACACGTTGCACGAGAGGACGCACATGGTGGACGCGAAGCAGTGCGACAAGCGGTTGAAGGTATGGGACGTATCAACGAGAACGTGCAACTTACTGCGTCAAAGGTGCAAGACCTGGGTGAGCGTTCACGTGAGATCGACGAGATTGTGAATACAATTAGTAGTATTGCTCATCAAACAAATCGCCTTGCACTTGACGCTGCAATTCAAGCTGCAATGGCTGGTGAAAACGGTAAAGGTTTTGGGGCAGTTGCGGCAGACATTAGGCGTCTCGCAGAACGGTCGAAAGAGCAGGTAGGCTCAATCACAAAAATTGTGCGCAATGTTCGTGAAGAAGTCGGTGCGGTTGCTATTTCAATGCAAGACACCGAGCGTGAAACTCTATCAGGAACACGCTTAACACAAGAAGCGGGCATGGCGTTAGGAGCAATCTTTACGGCAGTTGAGCGACAAGCACGCGAAATCGAGAATATTAATAGGGTCGCAACACAGCAATTACAATCTTCGAGTGCCATTGTGCAAATCATGCACAGTGTGTCTAAATCGACGCAGCAAAGTAGCATAACGACGCGCGATGCATCACAGAACATGGAGCGTCTTGCTCGTCTCGTTGAGCAACTGCGCTTTTCTGTGGAAGCTTTCAAGTTGCGCGAAAATCAGGGCTATTTCTTCCCCAATACTGATATCTCAATGCAAGAAGAACCAGATAGCCAGATGACGGTAAGTGGCGTCTTCCGTACTGTTAGTGGAGGAGTACAACCTGCACAACAACTTGTAGGCGCAAGTTTTGCATCTAACGCCCTTCCACCTGCACGCCCTGATAACTCCTTCTCAGCTTTTCCCACGACACCAAGCCCCCGATATAATGGTGATAGCTATGATAACAGCTTTGGAGATCAGGACTATAGTGGACCTCAGCCATTTTTATCAAATGGAAATGGTAGAAATAGGTAAGATAGATACCATAAAGAAAGGTGCGTTCCGTATAGAGACGCACCTTTCTTTATGGTATATAACTAAAAAGTTATGGATAGTATCCATAACACCTATCTTATTTCGTGGACTTTCACTAACTTATCCTGTTACACTTGTCTCATAATACATATGGCGATTCGTCTATGAATATTGCCGCTATACACAGAAAGTGATGAGCGAGATGGTAACAAAGATAATACAAGGAAACACTTTACAAGAGGCTGCACAGATAGTTCAACAGTATGAGAGTGCGCGTTCAGGTGTACAGCAATGGGCATGCGATGTATGTGGCATGGTACATAGTGGTTCTATACCTACCTCTTGCGATAGCTGTGGTGTTACTGACGCCTTCACTCCACAACAGAACTTGCGCAACGAGATCGGCAGTCGCTGGTAGATACTTCCCATACATATCCCATACGTGTGAAGCGGTAGTGACAACCTCTCGGTCACTACCGCTTCACACGTATAGGATATGTTCTATCATCTCAGGCTTATGTATTATCCATGCTGTTTCTGTTGTCTCACCGCTTCATAAAGTATGATGCCAGTCGCTATCGCGGCATTTAGAGACTCGACACCATTTGCTAGAGGAATTGTGACGCTTGTTGTTGCTAGCGTACGTGCTTCGGACGAGGGTCCATGTGCCTCATTGCTAATAATTAGTGCGAATGGACGTATTAAATCTTGCTCATAGTACAGCGTAGAGCTGCCAGCCTCAGCAAGCAGTACGCGTGCCTGTCCCTGACAATGTATCTGTATTCTCTCCGCTATTTCCTTCCATGACATATCACTTACAATAGGTAGGAGAAGCTGCGTACCAGCCGCTGCGCGTACGACTTTGGGACTATAGCAATCAACACAATTCGGAGTTAATACTACCATATCTACATCAGTCGCAAGTGCAGTGCGTAGAATGGTACCCATGTTTCCAGGGTCTGCTATGTCATCAAGGATAAGCAATGCTGGACGTTGAACCTCTTGTATTGGCAGGGTGCGTTGCGCACGTCGAGCACGTATACGGTCTTCCTGAAAAGCTGTGAGCGGAAGCACACTGACAACTCCTTGCGATGTAACCGTATCGCTAAGTGCCTCAATAACGCGCTCACTGACCTCTACACGCTGCTCATCTGCTAGCTCTGTACTTTGAAGTAGGCGATGCAGTAATAGCTTCCCTTTAGCAGTACGTTGAAGATACGCTGGTTGATAGTAAACTTCGGAAGGCAATACATGAGCATCAAGAAGTGTCTCAAGAAGATTGGGACCTTCCATCAAAAAAAGGCCACTTTTCTTACGACCTCGTGTTGTATGCAGGTCTTTGAGTTTGCTGATCCGTGGATTTGTTGGACTGGTAATGATTGTCATAAAACTTTATATGGAATACAAAGATAGCGTACACCTTGCAGATGTACGCTATCTTTGTATTCGCATTCCTTATTGTATGGCTACAGCATCCAGGGCTTGTTTGACAAGCGCGCCAAAGGCGGCTTCGTCGTTGACTGCCATTTCAGCTAATATCTTGCGATCCACTTCTATGTTTGCGATGTGAATGGCGTTCATGAGCTTGCTATAGCTCACTCCATACATACGAGCGGCAGCGTTGATACGCGTAATCCATAGGCCGCGCATATCACGTTTGCGATTACGGCGGTCTCGGTAGGCGTAGGTCATTGCGTGCATCGCGGACTCGTGCGCCTTCTTAATCAGGTGACGACGTGTACCACGATGGCCTTCAACCATTTGTAAGACTTTTTTGTGCTTTGCATGTGATGTTACACCACGTTTTACCCTTGGCATTGTCCTTCTTCTCCTCTTATGAAAATTCTGTTAGTATGCATATGGAAGTAGACGCTTCATACGGCGTGTATCGCTCGGTTTCAGTTGAAACATTTTATCCATTGCACGGACTGCTTCGGGTGATTTGTGACGGCGTAAGTGGTTGATCGCCACTTTACGACGCAGGAACTTGCCGGAAGCGGTGACTTTCACTCGCTTCGCCATGGCCTTGTGTGTTCTAAGCTTCTGCTTCATGTTTCTTTCTTTCTGTATTATTGTACGGGGCAACAGGTAGTACACTACTCTCAATATGTGTACATAGCGATAGGGCGTATGCATCTACAGCTATGACAGGTGAATAGGAGAGGTGTCTTGGTGGTGGGGCTTGAAACAGCTTCAACCTCACAAATGCTCCATCTAAGGCGCAGAGAAGCCTTGTTCAGGAACCAACCCCGCTTTGCGACACGATTATATCATACTCTCTATACATGTGCAAGTCGAAAAGTAGGAAGAACACAAGAGTTTCCCTACTTCCCTAAAGGACGGAGAACTGTTTAAAGTTCATCCAACATTATGGGCTACGGCAGCACCAATGAGTTCTTTCAAAGCAGATTCGTTCAGTACATCACCCTCACGAAAATCTATCGCTCGCGTTTTTTTTGCATCAAGACCAGCATTGAAGAGTTTCTGCGGGTCTTCCAACAATGCACCCTGAAAAAAGTTCAGCTTTATGGTCTTCTTGAACGTGCCGATAGCACAAACAAGTCCCTGATGAGACCATACTGCGGTGTCCCACTTCCATTCCTCAGTGATGTCGGGGTCAACTTCAAGAATAAGAGTACGCAGGTGGGCGAACATTTGACCACGCCAGTCGGCGAGTTCTACGATTTGTTTGTCGATACGTTCGGATGAGTTCATGTATTTCCCCTTACTCTTTTCTACTACCTGCATGTGTCTCTGCTCAATACATCAATATTTTTGTCAGCATACGATAGTTTTTCAACGTCGTCAATTACTCTTATAGGACTTCTCTCCTAAGTTTCTGCCTTCCTCATGTTTAACTTCGTCCTACACATAGCACTACGCAAAAGGGGGAATACAGGAGTGAGAAGAAGACCATATCGGAGTATTTTTCTTCAGATAGGGCTTCTTGTGCTTATCGTTTTTCTTGTGGTTTTGTCGCAGAGACAACTCTATTCAGCATCCAAAGACTCTGTTGCTACACCATTGTCAACGCAAGCAGCACAAGGGTTTGTTGCCACATCGTTGCCAACGCACACAGCTAAACGGGTTGTCGCTACACCATTGCCAACGAAAGCAACGAAAGCAGTTACAGGAATAAACACTGCATTTGCTCCTGTAGGTTCGTCTGTCTGGATACTTTCCTGTCTCGATGGATGGCAGAATCAGAAAATTTACCAGACAAATCCCTATTATACGAATGATCAGGGAGTAAAGAAAGCAAAAGATATTTATGTATTTGGTAACTTTTGGCTACAACCAAACACAGGTGCTCTTTGGTCATACAGTAATAGTCCGCAAACACTGCAATGCTTATCAAACCTGATTACAACGGTCCACACTCAATATCACGCACATGTCTGCGGTGTTCTGAGTGTGCAAGAAACAAGCGGTGGATGGAAAGGGTCTGATGTTACTTCCTACACTCAACGAGCTGTTGCTAATCCTTCTCTTCTGACTCCTATTTTTCAGCAGGTCAAGAAGTACCCGTATGACTGTCTTATCAATGATATTGAAGATGGCAATGCCGCGCATCCAGAGATATTTACATCCTATGAGGCTTTATTGCATGGCAAACTATCGGTCCCTTTGGGCCAGACATTATTGTGGAAAACGTCAGCAGTGAGTGCATATTGGCAAACATGGGAGGATTGGGCGGCACTTGCCAACAATGCGGATTTTTTTATTGTTATGGCATTGGATCATGACTCAATTCATACGTCTCCTACTCCCACGTCGATAGTAGATAATGCGTGGCTTGAAGAGGTGTATGCATATATGCGGTCCGTTCCCAATTTATTTGGGACGCATCCGGTTGCCTGGGAACTGCCGACCTATTATCGCTTATTCACACAACAACAGAATGGCAGCTGGGCCATCTCGTCAGGTACAGATGTGGAAACACAAATCGCTGTCGCATCGCAAAGTAAAGCGATTATGAAAAATGCTGTGCAGGATGGCAGTGATCCGTACCTCGAATATACTTCTACTCCTGGTCAGATGACGTACCTATATTTTGAAACAGCTAAAAGCTCTGATGTCCTGGCGCAAACATTGACAGGACTCAATGAGTCGTCATGTCTTATGTTATCGTTTTGGGATAATGATAGCGGCACATCAAATTCAATAGGATGGTCTACTACTACAACCGATAGCAATATACGTTTGTGTTAGAACTGAGAAGATCATTCCCTATACCGCAACTAATAAGTCACCGCTATAGATTATACCTGTTGTTGCAACAGACTTTGTACTAATTGTACTAGTTCTTCCTCCGCACTTGTAACGGGAAATAGATGAATATCTCCATGTTGGATGATTTCGGCGAGATCGGGAGTGGAGAATGAGGAGGGCTTTTCCTGCCAGAGCGCGGCGATCTCGTCTGCTACCCGTCCACTACCAGTAAAGAGAATAATAGGACGGTCCTGACGCACATTATACAATATCTCTTTTTTCGCGATAGACCCGCCATTGACAATCATTGCCACCGAAGGGCAACTCTGAGCGTATAAGTGTGCTAGCTGATACATTGTCTCTGTCTCACCACCCCATTCATCAGTCTGGACAAGCACAAAATGCGAGTGATTTGGATCAAGTGGTACACGTTCATGATCTGCTGTATCGTGTGAAGATTCCCCTGGATACGTCACCACTCCCCCTGGAGAAACGCCAAGCAGTGGGAAGCGATGCTGTTGCGCAGTCACACCCTTTCCCATTAACTCCATCACGCCTGTCTGTGTACCACCATCAATGATCAGTGCCTTGCGTATGACTGCAAGATGAGCAATACCATGCGTAAAGAGGCTTTCAAGGTTGGGATAAAGCTTTTCATCCATCGAAGATGCACCCCCTACCAACATGATCAGATCGTTATAGGCAGGGATATTCAAAAGCTGGAGCAGGTCTTGCGCATTTGTGCCAATGGGAGCAAATACAGTATGTACAGAATTGCCGTTAGGAAAAACGATATCCTGTGTCCTGAGTACTTGCTGATCTGATTGCATATTCATAAGTCCGTTCGCTTCCTACTTTATCTCTTGCTTTATGCATTCTTAAAGCATGGTATCACACGGATAGGGGTTTGAAAAGACAAACTTGAAGGGAAGAAGAAAGTAGAGTAGAGTATCTATCAAGATGATTATACCACTATCAAATGGTAAAAGGAGAAAATGTAGCTGTATTGCTACTATGATATCATACATGAAACGCATGAATATTTACTCGTTATATGAATAAATAGTAGGGAAAGCATGAATTGATCTCTCTCCCCACGCGCTATAAGGGAGATAGGATGAATACGCAGGGACAGCCAAGAGTTCTTAACGTCTACAATCAGGTCTACGCGTTGCCAGGAGAGGGAAGAGTGTAGACGCGAGGGCAGGTCCAGCTCGTTGCTTATCCTTTCTATTGGGTATGCTGAGCCATTATATCAAGCATGCCTTGCGGCGCATCGGGGCGGAAGCTCATGCTGAGATTGCTATTGGATTCAGCGGCAGTGGCTTCGCTTCGAGGGAATAACGCTGCTTCATAGGATGCGAGAGCCATTTCCACGTTGTTTGGATGAGCAAGAAGAGCTTCTGCTAACTCTACACCATCAAGCATGGCGAGATTGGCACCCTCGCCAGCGAACGGCGACATCAGGTGAGCGGCATCACCAAGCAACGTGACCCCTGGGATACGTTCCCAGCAGTGCCCAACTGGTAGCGCGTAGATGGGGCGAAGAATAAGCTCTGCATCGCTTTCGGCAATCAGGGCACGTAACTGGTCATCCCAGCCAGCAAAGTGATTGAGCAACTGCTGCTTGGCTGCCTCTGTATTGTGAAAGTCGATTCTATTGGAAGTCACCCATTGCTCAGGGGTCTTGAGTGCAATATAGATGGTAATCTGCCCATCGCCATCGCGGTGCGTGATCAGACCCTTTTCGTCGGAGAGTGCAAACATTGAGCCGTGACCAATCAGAGCAGCACTTTTAGGATGACGCACATCGATGTCATGGAGATACGTTTCAACGAAGGAGACACCTAAGTAGATCGGGTGCGC
>CAXUIS010000258.1:0-7805 GCA_964250915.1 uncultured Ktedonobacteraceae bacterium
CCCCCAGGGGTCGCCCCCCCCATCCCCCCACCCGGTTCCCAACTGGCCGCGTTTGTTTGTTGGGGGGGGCCCCCCCGGGGGGGGTGCCCTTGTTTGGATAACACTACAACCTCTTTCACATCACAACGTATTCCTAGTAGTATCACTATACAAACGGAACTATTTCGATAGGAGTACACTGTGGCACGCCGCTCTGTCTCTACTAATGGTCTTATGACCGAAGAGACGACACCTATAAAAGTAAAACCTAATCGCTATCGAATATGGCGATTGCTGAATTTTGCTCGTCCCTACTGGTGGCAACTGGCAGGATTGACGCTTTTAACGTTTGTCACCAGTGCATTAACATTGGTCTATCCTGCGTTTACAGGTAAAATTATTGATAGTGTCATTCAGAAAAATCAGGATGCACTACATTCAATTATTTTCACTCTCATTGCTCTAGCGTTGGTACAGGGCATTATTGGCTTCATACAGAGCTTTTGGACAACGGCTGTGGGTGAACGTGTACTTGTCGATTTGCGCACAAAAGTGTACGCCCACCTACAACAATTACCACTTACCTTTTTTCAAGACAACCGAACAGGCGAGCTACTTAGCCGCCTCACCAATGATGTGACGCTAGTACGTGGCACGATTACAGGTGATGTCGTGAGCCTTGCGCAAAATCTGATTACGCTCCTCATTGGGGTTGTGATCGTCATTGCCGGACCAGACACGCTACTTGCGCAGGCGAGTCAATTGAATATACACCTACCAACGACGCACTCAACGGCAAGTTTTGGGCCAACACTGCTAGTCATTGCACTTGTCCTTGTACCAATTTTTATTCTGCCCTTCTTCACAAGTCGCTATTTACGCCGTTATGTCAAACAGGAGCTAGCGACGTTAAGCGAGGCAACAGCTGCTTCTGAAGAATCCATTGGCAACGTAAAGGTGGTCAAAGCGTTCACGCGAGAAGACTACGAGACCAGCCGCTACAACGCGCTTGCGTGGAAACAATTCGGTATTACGATGAAACGCGCACGCTTGTCTGCGGCAGTACAAGCAGGTACAACGCTACTTGGACTAGCAGGTCTCGCTATCTTTCTCTTATACGGAGGAACAGCAGTTCTCAATGGAACGCTGACGATAGGCACACTCACGACGATTGTGATTTACCTTGCAGTCCTCACACGACCCTTTATCGAATTGAGCAATCTCTATGGACAATTTCAGATCGCCTTAGGTGCAGCGGAACGCATCTTTGATTTGCTCGATCAACCAGTGACGCTTGCCGACGACTCTGATGCATCACCACTTCCACCTATACAGGGTAGTTTGAGCTTTGAGCATGTCGATTTCAGCTACAATGAAGAAACGCAAGTTCTCCATGATGTCTCTTTAGAGGCAAAACATGGTCAGGTGGTAGCACTGGTTGGGCCGAGTGGCGCGGGAAAAACAACGATTGCAAACCTTATTCCACGCTTTTTCGATGTGCAAGGCGGACGTATCACAGTTGATGACTACGATATTCGTCACGTTAAAGTAAAAAGCTTACGCGAGCAGATCGGTATTGTGCTGCAAGAACCTGTGTTGTTTGGTACAACGATACGCGAAAATATTGCCTATGGACGACTTGATGCCACGCAGGAAGAGATTGAGAGGGTATCGCGTTCAGCCAACGCCCACGAGTTTATCGAGAAGTTACCGGATGGCTATAATACGCTCGTCGGCGAACGTGGCGTTAAGCTATCAGGTGGGCAACGCCAGCGTATCGCTATCGCGCGTGCATTGTTGCGCGACCCGCGTATTCTCATTCTTGACGAAGCTACCAGTTCACTCGACAACGAGAGCGAAAGCTTAGTGCAGGAAGCTCTTGACCGCTTGATGCATGATCGTACCACTATCGTGATTGCCCATCGTTTGACAACCATTCAGAATGCCGACACAATCGTCGTCATCGAGCAAGGCCGCATCATCGAACAGGGGAGCCATGAGAAGTTGTTAGCATCGAGAGGTGCATACTATCGGTTGTATACAAGGAAGTTTCAAGAGCAAGTTGAATCTGCCTCTTCATTAGAAGTTTAGAAGCGAACATGACAGGGCTTGCCCCTGTCATGCTACCCATTAATAGGCCAAAAGTTCGCCTGCTTCAAGTCGTCGCACATCCCTTACAAAATCCATCACATCAGGTATGGCATACGCAACGGTTAGTTCTGCGGGTGGATGACTTCGTAGACGTGGGCGCGTGTGTAACGCTTCTGTCTCACTTGTCCAGCCTGACTCAAGCCATGTTTCATACGGAACAAACGTGCATAACCCACGTTGAGCCGGTTGACGACGTGCATTGCCTGTATTGATAGGAGTAAGCGTAATCTGTCCAGCATGTCGCGCCAACAACTTTTCTGTATCAATACTCATAACAATTTGTGGGATTGAACGATACACACGACGTAAACGACTGAGACGATCAGTATCAAGCCAGAAAAAGACCTTCGAGTTGAGGAGAGCATACCATTGTTCAGGCGTAACACCCTGTAAGCATCGTTCGAGGGCTTTCGGTGACATTGGTTTCTGATCGCTGATGACGACTCCATTCGAGAGCAACACATGCTCTGTCCTATGTCGATGCTCTATATACTCTCGCTCTTTCCCACTTAGTCCAGCAAGGTCAAGTAGGGCTTGCGTACTCAACAAACCGTAACGTTCTATAGAAGGCCAATTGGTGACTTGAGTAAGGTGATAAAGTATGGGTGGAAGAGATGCTGTGTGTGAGAAATTGAGTGCTTTAGATGCCATTGTCTGCATCAGCCATTCGAGATAGTTCAAAGAGTTGGTCTGCGAGGGACTCAATAAGGAAAGAATGCGCCAGACGAGTACGCCATTGTTGAGGAATAGCGAATTCCCCGTAGAATGCTCCCGCAAGCTGTCCATAGACCGCACCAGTCGTATCAGCGTCGTCGCCTAGATTGACTGCTAATAGACATCCCTCTTGAAATGAGTTGCTATGATAAAAAGCCCACAAAGCTGCTTCTAAGGATTTGACTACGTAACCTGTGCCACGTATCTGTGGAGGTTGGCGTTGTTTGAATGAGCCAGCAGCAACCTCAGCCAGCTCTGATACGAGCGGTTGTTGCTGCCAATAATTGAGAATAGGACTATAGAAGGGTGCTAGTAAATCCTCTTTGCTAGCACCTTGCAACGCACCTACAAGAAGATCACTCAAATAGCGACAGGCATCTATAGCCGTCTGCGCTCCATGCGTAGTGCGCGAACTCTCGGCAGATTTTTCGAGAGCTTCATGAGGTTGGTAAGCATAAAACAATGGAACAGGGGCTAAACGCATGATCGAACCATTGCCCGCAGTATTTGGCTGAGTCGAACCAGCAAACGGATTCCCCGTTTTTTCAAACAAGCTTAAAGCGGAGGAAACTGTGCCACCAATGTCGAAGCAAGTCCCGTTGCTTGACATATAGCCCTTATCACGCCAACGAAGATAGCGTTCCATCTGATCGTGGGCATCAAACTCTTTCTGCTCGACCAAACTCGCGGCTAGACACAGAGCCATCGACGTATCATCGGTCCATTCTCCAGGATTGAGATGAAATGGGCCACCTCCGACCATATCCTCAAGCGGTTTAAATGATCCAGGTTGACGAAACTCAAGTGTGGTACCTACAGCATCCCCTACAGCCAAGCCCAGTAAACTCCCTCGATATCTTTCTCTTAGTTTCATAATATATCCCCCCTTGTCGAGACAGCATATCATAAAACTCAAGAAAAATATCCCAACATCACTCTTTTGTCCTATTCTATAAATCGCGGTGTTGAAAACGCCATGCACCACAAACAGGAAGTACAAGCGCATATATTGCAGACCAGATTAATAATGCTGTTGCAACTGGTTCGCTTGAAGTGAACGGAGTATTTATACGCGAAGTTTCTATAAGGCTGAGTACACCGGCGGTGAGAAAGAACGAAGTACCATGCCAGAGCGCATCTGTTGGCATGATGAGGCTCATAACCGTGGTGATGTTCTGCACACTATTCTTCGCATCAGGTGCGACAAAGGGCGCGATGAGGTTTACGAAGCTTGATACCTGTGCAGCAATGAAGAGAACTAGAATAATAGCACCATTGACCAACGTTGGGACTATCGCACTACCAGCTGTTGTTAGACCCATCAGCACAAAAACCACTAATTCGAGTACACCCAGTGCGTTCCACGCATTAGAAGGCCAATAGCCCGTTTTCAAGTAGATAATGAGCAGAAACGCAAAAAAGAGACACGCCGTGTAGACCGTCAAAAGCAGAGCATAGCAGAGCCATTTGCCAAGAACTATTTCAAAGCGTCGTATTGGTTTGGGGACGATAATCGTAAACGTACCGGCATCTATTTCACCAGAGAGCATATTAGTGGTGAGCAAAATTGTGAGCAAGCTGCTAAGGAGATATACGACCCAGATAGCAGGAACGCTCATAAAGCCTCCTTCACCCAACACAAAGAGTTCTCGGCTGATTCCAACCGGGCCATTACTTACGTCAACAATGAAGTAGAAAAGAATGGTAAACCCTAGCAACATCAGAATACTGAGCAAGACAACGGCCAGGAAAATGCGCTTCCGCATAGCTTCTTGCAGCGTAAAGCGTGTTATTAACAATAAGCCCATATACAGTATCTCCTCAGCCCTCATAACTGGACATGTCGATAGTATGCAGAAAGAGGTGTTCCAGTGAGCGATGACGCGGAGCCAGCGTGTAGAGACGCAAACCACAAGCATGTACAACAGCTGCGATATCGGCAGCTTGCTCCTCGTTTTGCACTTCCACGAGTAGATGGCATGGCTTGTCTGGATTTTCGCGTACAGAAAGCGCGACAGACCCTAATTTATGCAAGAGTTCATGAGTAATAGCGTTGACATGCACATCGAACGTCAATGGCTCATCGAAGAGCGATTGTGGAGGACCAACCTTGAGAATATGTCCCTTGTCGATAATCGCCACACGGTCACAAATCGCCTCTACATCAGCTAATTGGTGAGAATTGAGAAATATGCTGACGCCCTCAGCTTTAAGGTGCAACAGGAGAGTACGCATATCGTGCTGCCCAACAGGGTCAAGACCAGAGACAGGCTCATCGAGAATAATTAAATCAGGCTGGTTCAATAGTGCCTGAGCTAACCCGATACGCTGCAACATGCCTTTTGAGAATGTACCCAGCTTTTGGCTCTCTTTGCCAGACAATCCTACCAGCACTAACACTTCCCTACAGCGTTTTTGTAGTGTTGCTTTTCGCATACCATACAGTTGCCCATGAAACTCTAAAAATTCCTGTGCCTTGAGCCAGCGATGAAAATTTGGCAACTCTGGCAAATAGCCAACACGCCGTCGCATCTCTATGTCATGTACAGGTTGTCCCAGCACTCGCACTGTCCCTTGTGATTGAGCAACCAGTCCAGTGATAATCTTTACAATCGTGCTTTTGCCTGCCCCATTTGGTCCGAGAAAACCAAAAGCCTCGCCGCGATAGGTTGTAAAACTCACATTCTCTACCGCGACTAGATGATGATAGACCTTGTATAATCCGTCCACCTCGATGGCGGGTACCTGATGCTCCTTCTCCATGAGTACTAATTCCTCCTGGTGGATGCTTTGGTTGTACGAGTCTGATGATGTTTCATATTGTAGAGATAGGATATATCCTATCTCTACAATATGAAACATCATCAGGCTACTGTAAACGTTATCGAAGCGAATTTGCTGTATCTAGGATTTGCGCTTTGTCACCGATATTGACGATCACAGCGTACACAATGCCGCTCTTTTGCCAAATCACACCACCATAGTTGATAGAGCTGTCTACCAGCACTACGCCTGATGCACCATTGACTGACACTTTTTCCGCGTTTGTCTGTGCGGAAGGTAGGGGCAATGGAACCGTTCCAGTGCTGCTATCCATGTTCTGCCAGAGGTTATGTACATCGGCGGATAAGTGAGGTAGGGAAAGCATGAACGCACGCAAGTCAATGAGCGCATTTGCCGACGATCCCTGGACAATTGGACTTGGCACCTCTGCAATGTCTAACTGCTTTTGGTTCTTACATGCCGTCGATGTATCACTACCACAATCCCGAATATACTGAATACCAACACCAGGGGCAATAGTGATACTATAGACAGCACCGTTGAGTTGCGCTGGAATATGTACGCTACCATCTCCCATTTGTTGCAGAGTGACTCGTGCCTTAGCCGCGTCAAACCTGAAGGTTCCAGCATCACCTTGGAAGAGACTGTACTTTGGCGTGTTGCTTACTCCTTGCGGCAAAGTACGTGGCGATAACAATGGGAAGTGCGTATACTGCTCAATCTGAGCTTTCGTTAGGTTCTTAAGTGTTGTAATCTTCGTGTTTGTTATCTTGATAGTCCCGAAATTATCCAGGTTGCTATATAGACTTTGTGCGCTCTGGTTGGCGTCTAATCGCACAGGCTGAAACTGCTGTACATGGAACAGTGCCAGGAACTGGCTCGCCAGCACTCCTGCATTCGGCAGAATAATAACAGCAATCAATGCAGCGGCAACGGCAACTGTTACCCAACGGAAACGTACACGTTTCCCTAGTGATCGCGGCTGCACTTTTTGTTCAGCAAGTGGAACGACGCGAAGGGCTGGAACACGCTGCTCCACGTTGATCTTTGCCTGAAATGTTGCGAAAGCTTGTGTAGTATTTGGCATTGCTCGTTCAGAAGGGTTCAGGGTATTGAGCAATGCATAGATATCCTGACCATTCTTCCTAACCTCGCGCTCATTAGCACTACAATCAGCACAGCCAATGAGATGTGCTAATGCGGATACGTTTTCATTAGTGGATAGCTCACCATCACGTAAACTAATCAGATGTCCTCTATCTAAGCAGGACTCATTCTGCTCGAAGTGTTGCTGCTCGTTCATTGTATCTCCTTCGGAACTCCCGTTCCGCGCGTCCCAGTAGCGAGCCAACAGAGGCCAACGCTACACCTGTCGCCTGTGCAATCTCTGCATAACTGAAGCCAACGCTACGCAATAAGATGTATGTTTGTTGCTTCTCTGGAAGCTCTGCTAGCACAGCGCGTATCAGTGCGGCTTGTTCTGCTGCCAGTAAATGTTCTTCTGGACTTTTTTCTACGCCGTCTATAGGGCTATATTGTGTCGCTCTGTCCCCTGCTTGTTCCTCATGATGAGTGCGACGCTGTTGAGCGCGTAGTGCGTTCAGGCTCAGGTTTGTTGCGACACGACAGAGCCATGCGCGTTGTTCGCCCTCAGTTGTTGCATGCGGAGGTATGCGGTAGAAGCGCAAAAATACCTCTTGCGCAATATCATCTGCCTCATCACTTCGTCCTGTACAGCGATATGCAAGCTGATACACGAGGGGATAGTATTGGGTAAACATGGCCTCGAACGACTCATCCTGAGTTGGAGCAACGAGAGACTCATTTCTTCTTTGTAATACCATGCCTCTCTTTTCCTTATCTATTTAACATGTTTTCGCAGGTACGTACTCTACAATGCATCTATAAGACACCACTCATCATGAGTTTGTGACAGGTATATACACGACTGTTAGCAAAAGAAATGAGTCGATTTGGACATGTCCAAACCGACTCATTTCTTTTGCTAACAGTCGACAAAAAGAGTTAAAGCACACCCTCATAAAATATTCATATCTCACTTCATCGTAAATTATACCATCACACGGAGAAGAGAGAAGGTAAATGGAAAATTTACTACTCCACAATAAGTCTTACCAACGCAACAATCTCCTCGTGAATCTCTTCCTGCGTTCGTG
>CAXUIS010000259.1:0-7754 GCA_964250915.1 uncultured Ktedonobacteraceae bacterium
CCTAGCCCTCGAAAATGTGAGTAAACTCCTGTACGGGTCTGCTTCAGCACACCCTCCTAGCCCTCGTAAACTCCTGTACGGGTCTGCTTCAGCACACCCTCCTAGCCCTCGAAAATGTGAGTAAACTCCTGTACGGGTCTGCTTCAGCACACCCTCCTAGCCCTCGTAAACTCCTGTACGGGTCTGCTTCAGCACACCCTCCTAGCCCTCGAAAATGTGAGTAAACTCCTGTACGGGTCTGCTTCAGCACACCCTCCTAGCCCTCGTAAACTCCTGTACGGGTCTGCTTCAGCACACCCTCCTAGCCCTCGAAAATGTGAGTAAACTCCTGTACGGGTCTGCTTCAGCACACCCTTTCCCTCGTTTTCCTACGTATTGTCACAAAACCATACCTGCCGTATAATGAACATGACATGTATAACATAAATATTATTACTCAGGAGGCTTTTATATGTTACCTGCATTGAAATTCAGTCTTGGCGACCCTATTTTTATTGGTGACTTTTGGGGTACAGTTATCGCGTTGCCCGTTGCACTCTTTCTCGCGTTCTGGTTGAGCAATGTTAAAAACAAAGTTGCCGTGATTGGCGGTGCGCTCGTTGGTATTCTCATTGGGTTTCTTGGTATTCTCTGTGTCGTTGGGACGCTGATTCATCCAGAGCCATTGCCACATGTGGATGGTGTTGCGACCTTCTTTAGTTCGCTGCTACTCAATTCCGCGCTCGGTCTGGCGGCGGGCATTCTGACGGACCTCATAATTTCGCAGCGCAATGAACGCGATTATCGGCGTCAAGTGCAGCACGAATAACGCCATTCATGTTTTATCTCTTTCATGGCGATGACGAGTTTACATCGCGTGAGCACGTCAAAAAGCTACGCGAGTCAGGCAAATTCGAGTACAATCAAGATACCTATAGTGGGACCGATACTGATCTGACGACCATTACCACTACAACTGACACCATGCCGTTCCTCACAGAGCAACGGCTGGTGCTTGTTGAGGGTTTGCCCAAACGCAAACGTGGTGAGTCAACGGAAGCTGTCGCAAAACCAGTCACAGAATCCGAGGCTACCGCAAAGAGTGGAAAAAGCAAAAAGGGCAAGAAGAGTAAAGCGACGGCTCTCACACGCGCAGGTTTCGAGAAGGCATTAGCTGAACACGTTCCCGCTATGCCCGATACCACTGTCTTAGTCTTAGTGGTTGATGAGGTTATAGATGCCGCCAATCCACTTGTTAAAGCGGCGGAGAAGCATGGTAAAGTTGTGCAATGCACGCTACCCAAAGGTGCCGCACTCGAAAACTGGATTACCAAGCGTGCGAAAAGCAATGGCGTCAAGATCAGTTCAGAGGCTAGCTCGTTACTAGCGAACTTCATCGGCAATCAATTGCGCCTACTCTCGAACGAGATTGACAAACTCTCGACTTATGTTGGCGAGGGCAAAACAATTAACGCCGACGACGTGCGCAAACTCTCGGCACAGGTGCAAGAGGCGCGTATCTTCGATCTGACCGACGCCCTCGCCCAACGTAACCGTAAGCAAGCCCTGAATATCCTGCATGATCTGTTGTCCGATGGTGAGCCACCTATCAAGCTTATCAGCACCATCACATCACAGGTGCGAACTCTCTTGCTCGTCAAGGAACTTTCGCAGAAGGGTATGCGTTCTGCCGCTATCGCATCCACAATCGGTGTGGCACCCTTCATCGCGGAAAAAGCGTTGAGACAGGTCGGAAATTTCACTATGCCACAATTAGAGGGAGCCTACCGTCAGTTGCTGTCAACCGATGCCGCGCTCAAGCGGAGTCGTATCGAGCCAGAAATGGCTCTCGACCTGCTCGTCGTATCATTTGGCATTGGGTGATGTAATAAATGAATTATAATACGAAACTCATGTAGGGGTCTAATTCTATTACACCCTTTCGACAATTGATAATGTAACAGGATTTGATGAAACGTTCCAGCATGTCCTCCAACGCGGTTCATTGCTGAAAGGGTGTAATAGAATTAGACCCCTACATGAGTTTATCAAGATATCCTAGTTTCACCATGTTCAAGTTTTTCAGTTATATTTATGCCACTAAACTTGTATTTTTAACGTACACTATTCTAAGAGGTGTTACTATAACGTTGAGTGTCCCCATGCTCAATGTTTCCCCCTAGTACCGCCTCTTTCTTTTTGTGCTTCGGGCCAGAGCAATGTATCATCGTTCCCTGGTAATCGCTCAGGTTCATTCTCAGAAGGTGTGCGTCGCCACTCACAGCGTACCTCGCCACTCCGCAAAAGGTGCTGTAATTGGGCGTCGTAATCGCTGAGGAGGAAGTGCCCAAAGTTAGCGATGAGCAGTTGTTGGCGCAAATCAGGCCAACGACGTATCCGCTTGGCGCGTCCTTGTTGCAAAAGGTTTTCCTGTAGCCGTTGATGCTCCTCCTCGATACGCTCTTGATACTGTTTTTCAAACCATTCTTCACTCAGCACACCCCGATGACGCTGTTCATAGATGGTACGCTGATAGCGGCACAAGGCGTCGTTCATACTTACGAAGCTATCTTGTCGTCGCGTGGCGAATATCAATGTATAGGGAATATCTTCAACGACACCGGGACGAGCGAGGGCGGGCAAAGTAATCTGCTGTACAGGCAATATAAAATGACGCTGCATTGATACCGCAAACATGTCGATCACATCGCTCACAGTCTTTTTGCGCTCGGTATCCTGCGTCGAAAACGTCTTCCAACGGTCTGTGCGTAGTACTGCGGTTAGGACAATGGCGTATGCAGGTGAGCGTAAAGCGGTAAGGAAGAGGGTTTCTATTTGTTTGTGCGAAAGGAGGAAGCATAGTTCGGTTGGTGCTGTACGTTTGTAGAGCGGCGTCAGGTCATCATTTGTAAACAACGTGTGCCCAAAGGGGTTGAGCAAAAGGATTGTAGGTGACTGCTCTATCTCCTGAAGTATATGTGGTGCGGCCTCTAACCAGCTTGCGGAAACAATTCCACTTTCTTTTGGCAAACTCGGCTCTTTTGACTGCTTCTGTCGTGTATCTTTTCGTCTACTACTTCCGTGTGCTAGCAACAGGCCATAGAGCGCGATGGGCTTGCTTTCCTCAGCCAGTGTTTGGGCTAATGCGCGTATAGGCTGTAGCGTGGGATGAAGAGCAGAGGAGGATGGAGAGGACTTGCTCCGACTCTTAGCGGCGATGCCCAGTCCATCTATAAGGTAGCAACGTCGAAAGATGCGTGTTGCCGCGAGGGAGCGACAGTAGTCCGCGACATATTCGTGCAGGAGCCATTCGCGTAAGGACGCGAGGACAGCAGGTTCCGTGAGACGGCGTACACGTCCCGCTTTCTGTAGTGGTTGCTGATTCTCTTCGAGGTCGCTCCATAGCTGCATCATCTTGTGTACATTTTAGCATATTTTCTTTACAAAGTTGAGAATTGGGCAAAGAACCTATTGAAAATACGCGGAAAGATGCTCCCGAAGCAAAGACAATTTTAATTGCAAGCTGTATTACAAACGAAGCAAAGGAACGCATTTCTAACGATAAGACAATAGATAGATTTTTCAACCTGACAGAGGTAATCAAAGAAAAGGAGCGATACGATGAATTTGTCAATCTTGTGTTTTCAGTACTAGATGAAACTCCTGGTAAACCTACTTAGTATATTTTTGTAAGTAGGATGAAAGAGAGAAAGACACGGTTGCTACATTTACACAAAAAAGGTAAAAATATAACCTGTATAAAGCCTTTTATAGGCTGGCTTTAACAGGTTTCGTTGTATGAAAAGTGCCAAGGGACAGAATCGAACTGACGACACCAGCATTTTCAGTGCTGTGCTCTACCAACTGAGCTACCTTGGCTTATGTGGAACTACTATATCATGTCGCACATTTGTCGTCAAGCCCCTTTTTTCTGTCTGTCTTATGCAGATTGTGGTGCGAGTGGAAGCGTGAACCATATACATGTCCCTTGCCCAGGCGTACTCTCCGCGCCAATATTGCCTTGGTGCGCAGTGAGAATTGCCTTTACAATCGAAAGACCTAAACCACTGCCACCTGTCGCACCTGTGCGCGAACGGTCCGCACGATAGAAGCGTTCAAAGATGCGCGGCAAGTCTTTTGCGTCGATACCTACGCCTGTGTCTTGAATTGACACTTTGAGCATCTTCTCTTCCCTTTGAGCGGAAACGGTGATCGTTCCTCCACGGGGCGTGTGCCGACGGGCATTATCGAGCAGGTTGAGCAGGACCTGTGTGATACGGTCGCTATCAGCTAACACCAGTGGCATGTTTGGTGTAATCTTGTTGTGCACCTGGATGCCAGCCTCTTCACACTCTGATGTCAGCACCGCAAGCGTTTCATCCACCAACTCATACATATCCAGTGGTGCTAAATCAAGCTTAATTTGCCCTGACTCTAGCGACGACATCTGCTGCATATCCGCGACGAGACGACGTAGACGTTGTACCTCACGTCCAATTAGCTGGGCCGTTTCGTGTCGTGCCTCCGGTTTCGAGATCAAATCGTCCGCCAATGCTTCGCTAAAACCCTGTACTGCTGTCAGTGGTGTTGCGAGATCATGCGCGATATTGGCGATAAGTTCGCGTCGCATGCCATCTTGCCGCCGCAACTCATTGACATCCGACTCGATAGTATCCGCCATCGCATTAAAGGTAAGCGCGAGTTGCCCCAGCTCGTCCTGTGTTTTTGGAACTGCGACCCGCTCGGTATACTTCCCACGCTTCATCTGCTCTGCGGCAACGGTCAATGCCTCAACTGGTCGTGTGAGCAATCGTGTAATCAACAAGCTGAAGAGAATAACGACCGCCGAAACGAGAATGCCACTAATCAGAATTGCCTTGTTGACTGGCTGTAAAAATGTGTTCGGATCGATCTCTGGTTGAGACAAAAACAAGGCACCAACAACATTTCCATCGTAGTTGATTGGCTCACTGATATACAAAGACGAAAACGTACTATCTCCACTCGATACTTGGAGGTAGCCATGCGTTTCTCCTTGCGTAACCGCACGAGCGAGTGCTGCTTTTACCGTTGGGTCGTTACAATTTCCCTGTAAAAGTGAAGCAGGTTGAGTACATAAAAGTTGGCGGCCTGTAGTATCTGCCACGACAATTAAATCGGGATCACGCGTTTGTCTCGTAAGCGTATTACCTGGGCCTCCATGTGTAGTAATAGTACTTAGAGGGCCCGCGAACTGATCCGCAAATTGAGTAGCACGCGCGCGTAATTCATCGAGTTGAGTGCTTGTAAAGTAGTTTTGTACCGTGAGCGCAATAGTGAAAGTCATAACGAGAATTGCCGCTAGCGTCACCAGAAGGTAGCTAAGAACAAGTTTTACACGCAAACTCAGTTTTGAGGGACGGAAACGCTGCAACATCATAGTTTCCCCGCAGCAGTAGATGCAGGCACAAACTTGTAGCCCACGCCCCATACAGTCTGTATATAATGGGGCGCATCCTTGACCGCTTCCAACTTCTTGCGTAGCGTCCCGATATGAACATCGACGGTACGCCCATCACCAAGATACGTATAGCCCCATACTTGATTCAGTAAAGCCTCACGTGTGAAGACGCGATCAGGAGCGGAGGCCAGCGTAACAAGCAGATCGAATTCTTTCACCGTCAGCGTAATTTGTTGTCCCGCGATGGTCACACGACGTGCTGGAATAGAGATGACGAGACTTTCAAAGCGAAGTTCCTCACCGTTTTTCTTGTCTATTTCTTCGGAGGCTTGCTCTTGTTCTTTTGTTTCATTGTTGAGGTTTGCACTTCTACGCAAGATAGCCTTGACACGACTCACCAACTCACGAGGGCTAAACGGCTTCACCAGATAGTCATCAGCTCCTATTTCCAGGCCAGCGATACGATCCTCTTCACCCTGTCGTGCCGTCAGCATCAAAATGGGCGTGTTGGCCCAAGCGCGGATACGTCGGCATACCTCCATGCCATCAAGCGCGGGCAACATCAAATCCAGAATGACCAGATCGGGATGTTCACGAGCATGCAATTCTAAGCCAGCAATTCCATCGCTCGCACTTAGTACGGTAAATCCTGCCTGCTCCAAGTACAGTCGGATTACCTGTATAATATTCGCTTCATCTTCAATCACCAGTATTTTCATACCCCAATTATAGCAGAAACGTATATAAAAATTCGCAGAGAATTGTAAAGTTTTTGTGATAGTATCGGTACGGCAGAAATGAATACATGGCAGAGCTTGCCCCATAGGTGTTAACGTAAGGATGTGAGCGGGTGCCTGATGCGGGAAGAACACGTTTTTCATGTTACGTTAACACCTATGGGGCTTGCCCCTGTCATGCTTCCTGCCCATAAACCTCTCCATATCTACGTTCATTTGCAACGGAACCAAAATTTCTAAAGGAGATATTTTTTATGACAGCTCTTCCACATAAACAGTGGAAACATTACGTGCTCACTACTCTTATTGTCCTGCTTGTAGTTAGTCTATTTGCCCTTGTGCAGCAACCACTTGAGAGGGTACACGCGACTTATACACATAAGGCAGCGTCCTCACCCTACAAAGTTTTGTTCGATGATGCTCATGCTGAGACAGCAGGTAATGCCGATTGGGTTATTAGTTCCAGTCATCCCGACCCACTCAAGGAAAACCCTAATCCACAGGTGGAAACCGATTGGACTGGTGGTATCAGCTCATGGGGTGTCGCGCTTCAAAAGACTGGCCGTTATAGCTTGATGACCAACACCAGCACCATCACTTATGGTGATAGCAACAACGCACTAGACCTCAGTAACTTTAACGCGTTTGTCCTGCCCGAACCCAACACGCTTTTTACCGCGAGTGAGAAAACCGCTATTTTGACCTTTGTTCACAACGGTGGTGGCCTCTTCATGATTGCGGACCATAATGGCAGTGATCGCAACAACGATGGCTACGACTCGCTACATATCTTCAATGACCTGATGAGCAATAGTGGTGTTGGCAGTGATCCCTTCGGTATCACATTTGACGCTGTAGACATCGCGCACGACCATCCAAGTGTCGATACACCTAACCCCGATCCAATTCTACAGGGACCATTCGGAACTGGTACAACAAGCTTGATTGATGCAGGTACAACCGAGACGATTTCTCCAACCGACAATCCCAATGTTGTCGGCGTCATCTATACCACAGGCTCTTCCAACACTGGTACTACAGGTGTTTTCATTGCGCGTAGCACTTATGGCTCTGGTCGCGTCATCGCAACAGGTGATAGTTCTGCTATTGACGATGGAACCTGTGAAAGTGGAAATACCTGTTACAATGGCTGGGGTGACTCAGGCGCACAGAATAGTGTTTTGTATCCTAATGGAACAGAATGGCTTGCGAGTGGTAGTACAGCAAGTGGTACGCCAACGTCAACCGTTACTACCACCACGACAACGACTGTGAGCACGCCAGCATCAACCGCTACTCCAATACCGACCAATACACCCACGACATCATGTGATTTCTACGATTGGTGGCTTTGCCTCTAAATCTTTACATTCTGGTGGGAATAGACGAAGCCGAGGCTTCGTCTATTCCTCACTAGAATGTATCTATCCTTCTCTTGCCCTCTAATGTTATACTCATAAAGAGGAAGAATATACAAAAGAGATAGGTGAAGCACCGCCAACACGGTTAGTGGTGCTTCACCTATCTCTTTTGTATATTCGCTTTATTTTTATTGACAATTGGCAACAAGGCAAGTACAATGGAAAGAGAAGAGATAT
>CAXUIS010000260.1:0-7747 GCA_964250915.1 uncultured Ktedonobacteraceae bacterium
GTCCCCTTGCGGGCGCCCTTGCCCCAGCCACATCAAGATTGACAGACTACTACAGCTGTTTCATATCCTAGGTTGTTTTCCTACAACCCAAATAGTACCATATATCTATAGACAACAGAAAACGCTGAGATTTGTCGTATGCTACACTTATATTATGTACATCAAATAAGATATGAAGCATATAAACGGTGGCAAAAATACGCATGAACACACAGGCAGCAGTGCAAACGTCTATAACAACAACCCCGCTTCACGTTGGATTGATTGGCGACCCTGTGGTGCATTCGTACTCGCCACGTATGCAACAGGCAGCGTTCGATGCACTCGGTATCTCGGCACGCTACGAATTGTGGCACACGCCAGCGCACATGCTCCTTGAACGTGTACGTTCCTTATGTAATGAGCACTACTTAGGCGCGAATGTCACTATTCCTTACAAAGAAGCTGCGTTAGCTCTTATGGATAAGGTTGATCCTCTGGCGACACAGATTGGCGCGGTCAACACGATTGTGCATCAGGATGGCTACCTGCATGGCTATAACACCGATGCACCAGGGCTGCTTTCTGCATTACACGAACATGGTTTAGGCATACGACAAAATGACGGCGCAGTTTCTCTAAAAGGGCATACAGTCATCTTGCTAGGAGCCGGAGGTGCAGCACGTGGTGCAGCATTCGCACTGGCAAGTGCACAGGTCTCGCAACTGGTCATCATCAATCGCAACCTGGAACGTGCGCAGTTATTAGCGGCAGAGGTGCAACAAACCTATCAGGGTCCAGTTTTTAGCTTGAACGATCCTCAATTTCTCGTCCCCAGAGCAGCTGCATTGATTATCAACGCCACCTCGGTTGGCATGCACGACGAGCAAATGCCGCTTCCAGCAGAGATATTAGCGCGGTTCGACTCCGATACCTTTGTCTATGACATGATTTATAACCCGACGCAGACGCAATTGCTCTGTCAAGCCCTCACAATGGGCATGCGAGGAGCAAATGGTCTTTCTATGCTGCTTCATCAAGGTGCGCTCGCCTTCACGCTGTGGACTGGCAAACCCGCGCCATTGGATGCGATGCGGGCCAAGCTGTTCTAAACAGACGTTGTAGGGACCGATTCATCGCGTCCTCTTGGCTTCCCGATTGCCGACGAGGACGCGATGAATCGGTCCCTACGAAATATATTTGTTGTAGAATAAGGCCAGAGATATTGTATACGTAGCAAAGGAGCCTTTTCAACATGAAACTCGTTACCTTCTCCACACCTGAACTTCCCAAGCCACATCTCGGCCTCGTGCAAAACGATGAAGTACTCGATGTCGATCTCGCCGGACGCGCATTGCAACTCACGGTTCCCGATTCGATGCTCGCACTCATTGCTCAAAATGAGCAAGGCCAGCAAGCTCTGCAAGCACTACTTGCGAAGGCGAACAATCGGTCCTTTAGTCAGGTCAAAACCTTTACCGATGTCGGTGCGGTTCATACGCTGCAAGAAGTCAAATTGCATGCCCCGATTCCACAGCTGCGTAAAAATGTTATCTGCATGGCGGTAAACTATGCCGAACATGCAAGAGAAACAGCAAACATCCGCGAACGTGCAACAACGGCTCCGCCCACAAGCCCCATTCTATTTACGAAAGCAACAACGACTATTAACGCTCCTAACGAGCCGTTTGTGATTGATCCTACCGTCTCAGAGGAGATAGACTGGGAAATTGAGCTTGGAGTCATCATCGGCAAAGGGGGCAAGCATATCAGCGAAGCGGATGCACTCTCGCATATCTTTGGCTACACCATCATCAACGATATCACTGCGCGCGACTTGCAGGCGCGTCATAAACAATTCTTCCTGGGCAAAAGTCTTGATGGCTCCTGCCCCATTGGTCCCTACATCGCCACCGCCGACGAGATAGCAGACCCACAAAAACTCTCGCTACGTCTACGCGTCAACGGTGAAATCAAGCAAGACTCGAATACCAGCGAGATGGTCTTCCCTATTCCCACAATTCTAGCCACACTTTCAGCCGTGATGACGCTCGAACCTGGAGATATCATTGCAACTGGCACACCAAGTGGTGTGGGCTTTTCGCGCACGCCACCAGAATTCCTCAAAGCAAACGACATTGTTGAGTGTGAGGTCGAAGGTTTAGGCATCCTAAGAACACCAATAAAATAAGCATAGGAGGGAAGGTATATGGAAAGCACGACAGGGGCAGAGCACCTGCCACTACTATACTTCCCGCTACTGCGTGGCTTGCCACGCGAGTTCGTGTATAGTAGTGATAGGTGCTCTGCCCCTGTCATGCACCTTCCTATGCAATCCACAAATTAACTAGACTCTGGCTTCTTCGCGCATCCAGGATGGGAGACTTCCCCACAAATTATGGGCCATTGTACGCGTATGCCAGAGGCGCGGCGGGGTTGTTACATCGGAATCGTAGTATTGCTGAAGTTCTGCTGATAACTCAATATGAATACCTTCGGAGTCCGCGAAACGCACAAAAAGGTCGTTTCCTGCGCCATGCCGTCCCGGTCCCCACAGAAGAGGAGTCTGATAGCGGCTGAGATGATCTGACCAGCGCAAGAGTTCTGGTCCATCGGCAGCAGTAAAGGCGATGGAGTCGATACCTTGTCGGCCCTGTGTGAACAGGATTGTATGATGATCGTTTGTACAACGCAGCCATGCAGACTCGCGGAGTAACCAATCGGAGATATCGAAACCAAGTGCCTCCGTATAGAAATCAACCATCTCTTCCAAGCGTGTCGTCTGCAATCCAATGTGCTGCAACTTGTAGGGACGCAGAAGAGGACGATGTGTACGCGTGAGAGATGAGTAAACGGTTGTGTCTTCGGGAGCGACAGAAATCTCGATACGGTTGCCATCGGGATCGCTAAACCAGAGCGTATCCCCTAGTTCGGGATCACCATCTCGTGTCTCCAAACGCAGATCAACACCTGCAATTTTCAGACGTGCCGCAAGTGCCGCAAGCTCTGCATCCGTGCTCACCTCAAAGGAGAGATGGTGCAACTGCGAACGTTGCACGGGCTTACGTCCATTTGTTACAGCGGGTCGCACATCGTTAAACAAAGCAAGGCAATGATGCTCGTCACCAAGAGCGAGAAATGTTGCAGCGTCATTCACATCTGTATCTTGTGGCGTCTCCGCTGGAACACGCTGATCAAGACCCAGGACCTGACGGTAGAAGCGCGTCTGCACCGCAATATCACTGGCCCAAATTCCAACATGCGCCAATTTGTTGACTTTCACCTTTTGAAGTTGCTGATCGCTCACGCCTTACTCTCCTTACGTCTCCGCAGCTCGGAATTATAACACTCGAAGGCAATCATACACACATCGAAGGCAAGGGTCAACAAAAGTACCAGAAGGTAATGGGTGTGTAAGAAAAGCAGGCAAACCTTTGTGGTTTGCCTGCTTTTCTTACACACCCATTACCTATATATGCTCTTGCAATGTGCCAGGAACTGAGGTCGGAACTAACGCTTTCAGGTCTGCTTTGGAATCAAGAAAATGTTCAACATTAGTAGAAGATAGGTCAAATGTCTCTAATACCCGAATCAGAGGTGCCTCTGGCATTGGGGTTTCGGGCGCGGGTTGTTCCTGCCACACATATGATACCTGCTGCTGTACACGTACAGACGTTCCTTGTCTCGACTCCATAAAGCGTAGCAGCGCATCTATAAGTAATAACAATGTACGCCGCAATTGTGCAACTCTGCTTACCGACACGCAACACTCGACGCGTGCTGGATACCATGCACGACTCACGACACAAATTTGTCGTTTAAATACAGACACCTCCATCTTCCTCCTCTACACACAGTATACACCCACAAAAAAATAGATTTTCCCTCAAGCGACACTGAAGTGCCGGCACTAGACCGGCTATCCTTCAGCACTCGGCGTGAAACATAACACTACGGGCAATCCCCACCCCCTACACCATTGCGCTTTTCCCTTGACATTGTTTGTGTTGTTACTCCAACTTCTCGGCGACTCTACAACTCCACACATCCCATCACATCCACAAATACCACAACAACGTGTTCCCTTCCTCCCCAATTGATACAACATACAACACCACCTGACTCCACACCACATAGCTCTATCAATTGCCCTACATCCCATCATTGGAAACATTGTTCTGCCATTGCTGTTGCCTTGTCACGCACTCCACCATCACCACTACAACACACTCAACGTCACATCACCACAACTCCCACTCTTGCGCGCCCATGCTGTCCATAATCCACTTCCACTACCCATCTCCGAGATACACGCTATACAAACCGCATATAGCACGCCTCTCGCCAATGTTCGCACGTCGGCACTTCACTATCGCTCTAGGGGATTTTATACTCTGTAGGGACCGATGTATCGCGTTCTCTTTGCAATCAGGTAATGACAAGGACGCGATACATCGGTCCCTACAGATATTCTTGGAAATCATTTACCTATAAAAATGGAGTGACCCTCCACCACATTTCCTCACCCCTCTTACTTTATGACGCGTTGTATTCGGTCATGTAAGTATTTTATCTGTGTACAGTCTGGTTTTGGTTATGAAACAATGGAGATGTTGTTAAGAATAATCGAAAATACGACTAAGTCCTTAACTTTTTAATTCATTTATTTACTTTTTTCTATACAAGAAGTTTATATATATTATAAAGCCAAGATATGTACATGCAGATGAACTCACGAACACCCACAAGGGGCTACCCTACTATACAAAGCATGCTCTACACGCGAGATTGTTATATAGTAGGGTAGCCCCTTGTGGGTGTCCGTGCTGTTACCGATTACTCGCTGTCTTCCATGTGAAGTTTGCCTCGCATAACATTCGCATTTGCAGTAGGATGCGATGGTGGGTCCCACTCGAATGAAACCTTTTGCCGTCTGATAGGAACATTCGCCTGAATAGTGTCCAAGCCACTTTCACGTGCGAGACTAATCTGCATGTTCTGCTCATCGACATCGAGGCGGCGCGAAATAGCGGAGAGCAGTTCGGCTTTGATCATCTCTAGCACCTCTGGATTGACCTTGAGTCGATCATGCACCAACACCACTTTTAGGCGTTCTTTTGCCAGTTCTCCAGGGGTCTGCTTCTTGCGACCAATCATAAACTCGAAAACACCCATACCTTCCCTCCTCCTTCTATGATGACTGTGAGCGGAAACGCTTCTCATCGGCTACGGTAGGGCCAAAACCGAGCATACGGCGAAATCGTTCCAGAAGTGATGGTGACTCTACCACATCATCAAGCGGAACTTCCTCTCCCATAATGCGATGAGCTGCACTCATATATGCACGGCCTGCGCGTGAGTGTTTATCATACACAGCTGGCTCACCTCTGTTGGTTGCGACGATAATCATCTCGTCTTCTGGCACGATTCCAAGAAGCTCGATACCCAGCACCTCTAGCACATCCGCCACATCCATCATGTCGCCGCGTTTTACCATGTCGGGGCGTAAACGATTGAGGATTAAACGAGGTTCCATTTTGCCCGCCGCCTCGACTAGCCCAATGATGCGATCAGCATCACGCACCGAAGCCATTTCGGGGTTTGCCACAATGATGATGTCATCCGCTCCGACAATCGCATTACGGAAGCCTTGCTCGATGCCAGCCGGAGAGTCGATCAGCACAAAGTCAAATTCCTGCCGTAACTGCTGACATAGTTGTTCCATCTGCACGCTGTTGACCGCGTTCTTATCGCGTGTCTGTGCGGCCGGTAGCAAAAAGAGATCGGGTACACGTCTATCTTTAATCAGGGCCTGACGCAAGCGGCACTGTCCCTCTACCACATCAACAAGGTCATAGACAATTCGATTCTCTAAACCCAAAATTGCATCCAGGTTACGCAAACCGATATCTGAGTCCACCACAGCAACCTTTTTCCCCTGCATAGCAAGCGCGGTTCCCAGGTTTGCGGTCGTTGTCGTCTTGCCGACTCCACCTTTCCCTGATGTCACGGTGATTATTCGACTATCCATACGACACTCCAGTTTAAAACTGTTCGGACTGCGGTAGAAGAACACGCTGTTCTTATAAGTAAGATACGTTGTTAAAGAGTATACCACGAATTCTATAAAAAAAGCAGGTACACTTCTATTATTTCCGTGGCGTTCGTCCATTTGACCATGTTTCGACGATGATTTGCCCGTTCTTAATTGAAGCTATTTCTGGACGTGGTTGTGCCTCAAAGCCTTCCGGTGGTCGTGAGAGCAGGTGCGCAATGCGGAGTTGTACAGGTGATAAGAGTAGTGAACACACAAGAGCATTTCCGTTATCAGGATAGCCCGCATGTACCATACCGCGCAACACTCCCCATACGATAATATCGCCACCCGCGACGATTTCCGCACCAGGATTCACATCGCCCAGCACAACAACATTACTGGTATGATGAATCGCTTGTCCTGAGCGCACCGTACGATGTAGAAAAAGAGTATCGCTCGACTCGCGTGGATCACGTGCATCTTGTATCTCTTTTGTGATAGGAGTTTCTAGTGGAGGTGTTTCTTCACGTTGCAACGGAGCCGTCCTTGACATTTCTCTGCGTGTCGTCTTGCTCTGTTCGAGTGACGCAACGGACATATAATAGTGCGAAAGCAAATCTTCTAATTGATGACGTTCGCTCATAAGCAGCCGACGCCGACTGGTATCGACAGAGAGCGAGGCACCGCGAAAGAACGCAGGAGCTTCCGCAAGACGGTCAGCGAGTGCGCCAAGCAGATCACTAAACGGCGTTTCTGGCTCCATAGTTAGGAGCAGGCCGTTACGCGTTCCTTTAATAGCAATGTTTCCTTGCACAGACTCTTGCTCCTCCTCTTCCAGTCTGTCTGACGGCATATATGGCACGGGTGAAGATATTTCCGTCGTGTCGTGCGCTAGATTATCCTCTGTAGTCATAAAATCCCCATCTGCTAACACGTAGATGTACGTGAACATGGTGACTATCTACAGTATAAGCATCCACATTTCAAAACGCAATAGAAATAGCAATTCGGGGTACAATTTGTCTTCTTGCGCTATGCAATAATTCTTACACACTCTTTACGTTTATATGCAAATTTTTTCATATACCTGAGATATGATACTTATAGACACAAGGAAGAGTGGAAATGCAGAGAGACCGCAAGGGTCTCCCCTACATGTTTGCGTATTCCTACGTGTAGGGAAGACCCTTGCGGTCTCTCTGTAACGATATTGGTACAGTACAAACGTTTCTATGAAAGAAGACAATTATGATGTATGAACATATGCATGGTGTGCTCCCGTTTGTATTCTTGTTTGGTTTAAGTCGGCTCCTGTGGATCGCGCTTATCGGCCTACTCATCTGGTCGTTGATACGCTGGGCCAGGATGAGAAGAATGCGCTGGGGTCAACCAATGACTCCTTATATGCCACACGCGCCGTACACGGGTCAGCCATTCGGAACCCCAACAACTGATGGTCCAAGACCGAATGCACCCGTTCAACAGCCTACAGCGTTAGAGATATTGAACCGCCGCTACGCCAATGGCGAAATTGATGTAGCGACATTTGAGAACATGCGCGAACGCATCCTAGCTTCACAGAGGCCGGAGCAACAGCAAAGCATGTAACAAGGCTTCAATACAGTTCAAGTTATAGACGCAGACCCACGGACGCCCACAAGGGGCTACCCTACTATATATGGCATGCGGAGCGTGCAAGAACGTTGTATAGTAGGGTAGCCCCTTGTGGGC
>CAXUIS010000261.1:0-7735 GCA_964250915.1 uncultured Ktedonobacteraceae bacterium
CGTCCCCTTGCGGGCGCCCTTGCCCCAGCCACATCAAGATTGACAGACCCCTACATTGTTACATAAAACATAAAATACATAATCAAGGAAAACTATATGGCTCAACAACAATCTCCACGCCTTATTCTGATCCTGGGAGGCGCACGTAGTGGGAAAAGCACCTTCGCTGAACGTTTGGCGGCTAATAGTGGCAAACGCGTTGCGTTTATAGCTACAGCGACGGCAAGCGACACGGATATGCAAGACCGTATCGCACGTCATCGCGCCTCGCGTCCCGCCACATGGACGACCATAGAAGAGCCACTGGACCTTGTGCATGCCTTACAGGAAGCCAGCAATCGAGCAGATATAATACTTCTCGATTGCATGACGCTCTGGCTCTCGAACTGGATGGGACAACAAGAGTTTGTAGTAGAGGACGAAGTAGCCTACAAAAATAGCTCTACCGAACGTGTACTTGCCATAATCGAGGCATTACTTGCTGTAGTGAGAACGCTTCCAGTAGAAAAAACCGTGCTCGTGGTTTCTAACGAGGTCGGGCTTGGCATTGTGCCGATGCATCCGCTTAGTCGAACATACCGTGACATGCTGGGTTGGGTCAATCAACGGATTGCACAGGATGCGGAACGTGTCTATCTTATGATTGCAGGGCTTGCAGTAGATATAAAGCAACTTGACAGTGAGGCAAACCTTTAATGCATTTCCATTGGAGATGCTTTGCATTCGATGCATTTTGCCAGTTTTCACCGAAAGAGTGACCCGTTTCTCCTATAAATCTTCCATTTCTAATTATATATACTGTATAATCATTTTTACCACGATTCTGAGATAAGATGCCATAAATAGGGGATATGGTCTCTTATTTGCACAATGTATCTACATTGATACATGCAAAATATTTCTCAGTTATCATGTTCTTCTTCGCTTCCATCTGTTTTATAACATTGGAAGGCACACGGTACAGCCATTTTTGTTGAAAATACTACAATGAATTGGAGTAGTTTATGTCCCAAAAAGGGAATGTCTTCGCTCGTATCGCTGGCACATCTCGTTTCTCCCTCATCTCTATCGTAGCAGCACTTGGAATTGCACTTGTCTCTATACCAGTAGCCACATTTGCTGCAGGTGTGGCTAATCCGCTCGTCAAGGTTGCGTATAGTAGCACACCTTCGCTTAGTACCGCAAAGGTTGTGGGACCTCATACTGCAAACGGTCAGATTACGGTAGGCATTGTATTGAAAACTAGCCATCTGAATCAGCAGATGAGCTTACTGCACTCTCTCTACAATCCCAGCAGTCCCTTATTTCACAAGTGGATTGCAGCAGGTAGTTTTGATGCACAATTTGCGCCAGCCGCTAGCGATGTTGCAGCCGCAGCAAACTATCTGAAAAGCCATAATCTACATCAGCTTAACTCGCCCAGTGCAACAATGATACTAGCAACTGGTTCGACGCAAAATGTTGAAGCTGCATTCCACACCACTTTCAATGACTATGTTGGAGCAGATGGTCAGCAGTTTTTTGCGAATAGCACCGCACCACAGGTGACTTCTGATGTTGCTGGTAGTATTGTTGGCATACTAGGCTTAAACAATGCCTCAAAATCACAAAGTCATGCAATACCAGATACAAACTCCAAGTTGTCGCCTCCGTATGGTGCAGGTCCTTATGGACGTGGCCTTACACCATCACAGATAGCGGGTATCTACAACTTCAATTCCGTATACAAGAAGTTGAATGACAAGGGTCAAGGTACAACACTTGGCTTGTTTGAACTTTCTGGTTATACACATAGCGACATCAATTACTATGAAAAGACCTTTGGTCTGCGCAATGTACCTTTTGTGGACAAAAACGTACTTGGTGGCCCGATTGCCATTGGTGGTTCAGTAGACTACGGGGCGGCTGAGGTCGAGCTAGACATCGAGTTGCAAATAGCCACAGCACAGAGCGCGAAAAAGATTCTGGTCTACAATGCTCCCAATACCGAACTTGGTGGTATTGCTGAATACCTGCAAATTGCAAAAGATAACCAGGCTGACGCTATAAGCAGCAGTTGGGGACAGTGTGAGTACTTCACCGACACGACCATTCATACCGAGGAGTTGCAGGCTTTCACACAGATGGCTCTGCAAGGACAAAGCATCTTTTCGTCTGCTGGCGACAACGGTGCTTATGATTGTGGTGCCGGTAGTGGTCTAACAGGTGCGAATGCCTTACAGGTAGACGATCCAACCTCTAATCCATTTATGACAAGCGTTGGCGGTACTTCGTTCCGTCAGATCAATCGGGGGCCTGTTACCTTTAATCCTGGCACCAACCCAAATCCTACCTATCCTGGTGCATCTTCGGAGTGGGTGTGGCTCACATCATGTCCTACCTCTAATAATTGTGAAGGCGGTGGCGGTGGTGTAAGTCGTGTCTGGGCAAGTTCCGACTATGTTTTCTATAAAGGACAGGTGTTGCCAGGCATCATTGAGCCTAAGTATAGCCAGACCGGTGCGTATTGTGGGCAAACAGCAGCGAATCTATGCCGTCAGGTACCTGATGTCTCACTCGACGCAGACCCATACACTGGCTATGCAATTTATTGCACCAACGCGGCTGGTGGTTGTACAAACTCAACTTATTCCGTCAAGGGATGGACGCGTTTCGGTGGAACCTCCTGCGCAGCCCCTGTCTGGGCAGGTATTGCGGCACTCTACGATACCTATCATCATGGGCGTGCGGGCTTGTTCAACTACCTTGTCTATCCATATGACTCGACTGCGGGTTACGCCAATCAGTTCCACGATATTACTCATGGGAACAACGGCTACTATCCAGCAGGTGCTACATATGATTTGGCGTCCGGCATTGGAACTCCCGATGTCTATCGCTTGATTAAACTGTAACAATCGTCAAAAGTCTCAAAAGAGACCAAAGCGTTCCTCTTGTGAACGTCTTGGTCTCTTTTGAGTAATGGGAGCATGACAGGTGCTCTGCCCCTGTCATGCCAATCATTCATCATACTATGATTTTTGAACAACTCTTCCTAGACTCTTACATATTTGACAACATCTTCTGTTGCCAGATATACTACACGAGCAACACTAATTCATGTATTTCTCACAGGGTGGCCTTGGCAGGGTGCTAAGGCATAATAGGGAAGTCGGTGAAAATCCGGCGCAGTCGCGCTACTGTGACTGGTGAGCAACGTATCAAATGGAATGTCACTGTCCTCTACATGGGGATGGGAAGACAAGATACGGGGCGTTTGGAGCCAGAAGCCAGGAGACCTGCCTTGTGAGTTTTGCTCACGATCCTTCGCGGCATGAGGAACGTGCACCGAGACACTCATAGGCTACTCCTATCGCGCATGTTTGTAGCAGCGCGTGCTGTCCTACGGTCAACAACCTTCATTCGACGCAAGGTGACAACGGGCATGAAAGCATTTCTACAGGAGGTAATGCTGGATGAACACTCGTGTCATCACTTCTAAAAGTGTCTTGTTTTTTTTACTCTCGTTTGTGCTATTGCTTGCCGCATGTGGGCAGCAAAGTACCACGACTGGCAGTAGTACATCTACACAGGCGACACCAACACCTACGCCCGCACTTGATGTATATGGGACACCCATTGTTGTTCCCAAAACAGCACCACAGCGTATCGTGTCGCTTGTACCGAGTATGAGCGAAATTCTTGGCGCGCTCCACCTTGAGTCACGCGTCGTTGGCATCGACTACTATACCAACTATCCCGCCAGCCTGACCTCGCGTCCAAAGGTTTCAAACGCGAATGGCGTATTCAATATCGAGCAGATCGTCGCGCTGAAACCTGATCTGATCTTGAGCTATGGCGGCGAAACGAAGACATACGATACAAAACTCAAGCAACTCGGTCTCAACGTTATTGATGTACAACTCACCAACCTGACACAATCGTTACAAGACATTGCGCTCGTAGGACGCCTCACTTCAAAGGAGACGACTGCAAACGCACTGGTACAGCAACTGCAAAAACAGGTGGACTCGATTAAAGTAACGGTGAAGGGTACAACAACTCCACCTATTTTGCTAGAGGTAGATGATAGCGCGCCGGGGAAGCCATTTGTGTTTGGTGGCGGTTCGTTTGGCGATGAGTTGGCCCAAGATGCTGGTGCAGTCAATATCTTTCACAATAGTACAAGCAATGGTGGCTATCCACAGGTAACGGATGAGGCTATCATTACAGCAAATCCACAATACATCATTCTTACCGAAGACCCCGCCTATGGTGGTAGTGCGAGTGCTGTTTATAAGCGGCCCAACTGGGGTAACATTGCCGCTGTCAAGAACCGCAAGGTCTATCACGTCAACGTCGATATCATTCAGCGTCCAGGCCCTCGCCTCGTGCAAGGCTTGCAATGTGTAGCACAACTTATACACCCCGACAAGTTCCCAGGCGCGTTGCCAGACTACTGTTCAGCGAGTGTGTAACAGGCATACAGCGCGACATCTCTAGAGATGTTGCGCTGTATATGTATCATTTTATTATGCTGCATACGTATTTAAAGCCCAACGCGCTGTTTGTTCATCTGGTGCAAGAATAATTTGCCTTGCGAGATGCCTTAATTCATTTCTATCACCAAGATGAGCTACTTTCTCTTGTGCTATCTCTAAAAGTGCTGGAAAACGCGCTTCAACAACGTCCAGAACAGCTTGCTGTCGTTCCTTTTGTATTCCCTCTTGTATTCCCTCTTGTATTCCCTCTCGTATTACCTCTCGTATTTCTTTCTGTAATTCTACGTCTCCATCTAGCAAGCTATCGTATGATTTCATTCTAGCCTCCACTATTTGCTTGTCTTGTTGACTTAATGTTTTTGACCGTCGTAGGATTGTCCGCAATCTGAGCAGATGACGTGTTAGGTACGGTTGTGGATTTGGCATCTGATATCTACCCAACAATTCCACATAGTACTGTAGCATCCGGTAATTCATAGTATTATCTCGGTCTGTTTGCAACTCCAGATTTAGAATGCGAGGCTCACCTCGATATTTGATAAAATACACTAAGTCGGCACGCAGATTTGGACGGTTCAACTCAATATTCTCAACACTGATAAGTTCTGCCCCTGGCAATAATTCGGGAAGCATTTCTGCTGCGTGATCTTCCATCAACGCTTTCAATGCACGGTCATACACTTGTTCCATACTATAAACATGCCCTTCGACCTTCATTTGTAAAAATAATAACACGCTTCTTATAGAGATACAAGTTAAGGCAACTAGCCAAAGAAAGAAGGTATAGTTGTAAGAAATATTTTCTCAAAATCCCTCTCGACGCACACAGGGGACTCTGGTATAATGAAACTAACAGAAAGTAGAACACTAGTTTCATTTGGAGTGAGTTATGAGTGACCGCCTTGTTTCACCCAACATGACCGAAGAGGAACAGATTATCGAAGGTAGTTTGCGTCCTCATCGTCTGGCGGAATACATTGGGCAGGAAAAGATTAAAGAAAACCTGAGCATCTTGCTAGAGGCGGCACGACGACGCAAAGAGTCCGTCGATCATGTCTTGCTCTACGGACCCCCAGGACTGGGCAAGACGACGCTATGCAACATCATCGCAGTTGAGATGGGTGTGAGCATGAAAACCACATCTGGTCCCGCGATTGAGCATGCGGGCGACCTTGCCTCTATTTTGACCGCGTTACAGCCCGGCGAGGTGCTTTTCATCGACGAAATACATCGTCTCGCGCGTGCTGTTGAGGAGCGGTTATACTCCGCGATGGAAGACTTTGCGCTCGACGTGATGATTGGCAAGGGACCAAGCGCGAAGGCACTGCGTTTGCCCTTGCCAAATTTTACCGTTGTTGGTGCCACTACGCGTGTTGGTGCGCTTACTGCTCCCCTGCGTGACCGCTTCGGTGCGATTTACCGCATGGAATACTATGATAAGGATGCACTCGAAGAAATTGTGACGCGTTCAGCACGTATTCTGAAGGTGCCAGCCGAGAAGGATGGCATAGAAGAGATCGCGGGTCGCGCACGAGGCACTCCGCGTATCGTCAACCGCCTCCTTAAGCGTGTGCGTGACTATGCACAGGTGCGCGCCAATGGTGTGATTACAAGAGAGGTATCGAAAGCAGCTTTGGACGCGATGGAGGTTGACGAAATCGGGCTTGACCAAACCGACCGTAACATGTTGCTCACCATCATCCAAAAGTTCAATGGTGGGCCTGTCGGTTTGGACACGCTTGCGGCAAGTACTAGCGAGGACTCAAATACAATTGAAGACGTGTACGAGCCATACCTGTTGCAACTCGGCTTTATCTCGCGTACACCGCGTGGACGTGTCGCAATGCGTGCAGCCTATCAACATCTTGGTTTAACACCACCAAATGTAGAGAGCGGGCCGAGTTTGTGGACAGCGTGAGGGCAGCATGAGAATGAGCGATTTCGATTATGCTCTGCCACCAGAGCTAATCGCGCAAACGCCAATTGAGCCACGTGACGCTTCACGTCTCCTTGTCGTGCAACGTGCGACTGGAACTATGACGCATCGTCACTTTCGGAACATTGGTGAGTATCTACGTCCTGGTGATCTACTGATTGCCAACCATAGTCGTGTGATTCCAGCACGTCTTTTAGGACATCGAGCCGAAACGGGAGGTGCTGTTGAGGTACTTTTGCTATCCGAACGACCCGACTTAGGCGCGGATCACTGGGAAGCGTTGGTGCGTCCTGGTCGGCGTCTACGCGTGGGGAATTATATCATTTTTGACAATGGTACAGACAAAAGTGAATGGTTACAAGCAGAAGTGATGGCTCATACCGAAGCAGGTGGACGTATTGTGCGTCTCTCCGTTGTAGGGCAAGAACATACAGCAGAGAAAGACCCGTATGGTGTGCATAATATGGTCAATGTGCGCCAGATGATTGACCAGTTAGGGCGCATGCCACTCCCGCCATATATTCACGAGACACTTGCTGATCCAGAACGCTATCAGACGGTGTATTCGCGTATCACTGGTTCGGCAGCCGCTCCCACCGCGGGGCTACACTTCACCTCACAACTCCTGGCATCGCTGCAGCAGCAAGGAGTACAGGTAGGTTTTGTCACGTTGCATGTCGGACTTGATACATTCCGTCCTGTGGAGGTGGAAGATTATACCGAGCATAAGATGCATAGCGAAGAGATCGAGCTAGACGCTGAAACCGCGCGTCGTATTCATGAGACGAAAGCGCGGGGTGGACGTGTGATTGCGGTCGGTACCACATCGGTACGCGTACTAGAAAGCGTTGCGAGTATGCACGATGGACGTATCGAACCCTATAAGGGCAGTACGCGTTTGTTTATTACTCCTGGCTACTCTTTCATGGCAGTGGACGCCATGATTACAAATTTCCACTTGCCACGCTCAACCCTGCTCCTGCTAGTCAGTGCCTTTATGGGCAAAAACCTGATGGAGAAAGCGTATCAAGAGGCAATCAGCGAACGCTATCGCTTCTTTAGCTTTGGGGACGCAATGCTTATTGAATAATCGCCCTTCCCTACTCCAAGGTGTACAGCGTATCTGGCTGGTACGACACGGACAAACAGCGTGGAATGAGCAAGGGCGTTTTTGTGGTCACACAGATATTCCTCTTTCTCCACTTGGACGTAGACAAGTACGCAAGCTGGCCTTGTATTTACAACACAGACCAATCACTGCGATATATAGTAGCGACTTGAGCAGAGCAAGAGAGACTGCCGAGATTCTTGCGAAGAA
>CAXUIS010000262.1:0-7730 GCA_964250915.1 uncultured Ktedonobacteraceae bacterium
CATTTTGATCTCCTTACGGGTGGTCCTTCAGCACACCCTCTCGCGTTTGTTGGCATTGGGGTGTGTTGATGCAGACCCGTACAGAGCTTTTGTGAAGCGATTACGTTGTGTAATGCGTGTATCATGAGGAAGAATGATACGTGTTTTGTACAGATACAGCAAAGGAGAAACCACTTATGGCGATCAATCCCATTCAGGTAGAGAAATTCCTTAAAGGCATTGATTATCCTGCTAGCAAGAATGATTTGGTCAAGAAGGCTGAGCAAAATGGAGCCGATGAAGAAATCCGTTCAACATTGCAACAGCTTAAAGAGGATAAGTTCGGCTCACCAGCCGATGTGAGCAAGGCAATTGGCGAATTTAACCATAAGAAATAGGGCAACTGATGCAACCAGGGCACCCGCAAGGGGATGCCCCTCCCATACACAAACGTACCTGAGAAATCACGTCATATGAGAGGGGCATCCCCTTGCGGGTGCCCTGGTTTTGACTTTGCATTCTACAAGACAATACTATACACTAACTACCTTAAGAAACTCTGTCATCCAATATATTTCTCAAAAGAGGTCCTATTTATGAACGCCACTGCTCGCTTGAACCGATTGCTTGCCGAGGATGGGAAGTGCTTTGATGTCGCTATCGACCACGGTTTCTTTAATGAACGCTCGTTTTTGAGTGGTATTGAGGATATGCGTTCCGCGATCCCCACCATAGTAGCCGCCAATCCCGACGCGATTCAACTCACTCCTGGTCTTGCTCCGTTACTGCAAGCTCTGCCAGGCAAGGCCAAACCTTCACTCGTGCTGCGTACCGATGTAGCGAATGTTTATGGTAAGGAATTACCACGCTTCCTCTATAGTCGTATCATCGAGAATGCGGTGAAGCAGGCTATTCTGCTCGATGCAACTTGTGTCGTTGTCAATCTTTTGCTCCTACCAGAGCAACCAGAGTTACATGCGCAGTGTGTTGAAAATATTT
The DNA here is from genome assembly GCA_964250915.1 of uncultured Ktedonobacteraceae bacterium. Classification (GTDB taxonomy): domain Bacteria; phylum Chloroflexota; class Ktedonobacteria; order Ktedonobacterales; family Ktedonobacteraceae; genus JBBQVS01. The sequence continues at coordinate 979 of CAXUIS010000262.1, forward strand.
GTCGTCTCAAACCGCAGTGTGACCGTCACGGTATGCCTTTGATGATTGAACCCCTGGTCATGCAGCCCAACACAAAAGCAGGTGGTTACATGGTGAATGGCGACCTGGAAAAGATACTGCCACTGGTGCGCCAAGCGGTTGAGCTAGGTGCGGATATCATCAAGGCGGACCCCTGCGACGATGTAGAGCAATATCATAGGGTAATCGAGATAGCAAGTGGACGACCAGTACTGGTGCGTGGCGGCGGTAAGGCAACGGATGATGAGATTGTGACGCGCACTCATGCGTTGATGCAACAAGGGGCGGCTGGTATCGTCTATGGGCGTAATGTGATTCAGCACGAGCGACCAGCCACGATCACGCGCGCGTTGATGGCACTTGTGCATGATAATGCGACTCCGCAGCGGGCACTAGAACTTCTACAGCAACGGTAGGGAGGAAACATACACGATGGCAAAACGTATTCTCAATTTCGGCATTATTGGTTGTGGCTTAATGGGACGCGAGTTCGCAAGCGCGGTTGCTCGCTGGTCTCACTTGCTCGATCAGGATGTGACGCCGCGTATACTAGGAGTGTGTGATGCCAACCCTGCTATGCTGCAATGGTTCCAGGATGCCTTTGGCGAAAAGCTACAGGTTGTGACACAGAACTATCATGACCTGCTAAACACGCCTGACATAGAAGCTATCTATTGTGCCATTCCACACAATTTGCACGAGCAGGTCTATATTGACTGCATCGAGGCAGGTAAGCATCTCTTTGGCGAGAAGCCCTTCGGTATCGACTTCAACGCGAACGCGCATATTCTGGCAACGATTCGCTCACATCCTGACGTGCTTGTACGCTGCTCATCCGAATTGCCCTTCTTTCCAGGAGCACAGAAAGTTATTCAGTATATTCGTGAGGAGCGTTTTGGCACAATTTTAGAGGTGCAGGCTGGTTTTCTGCATAGTAGTGATCTCGATCCCAACAAGCCAATCAACTGGAAACGGCGTATTGCCACTAATGGCGAATATGGTTGCATGGGCGATCTTGGGATGCATGTGTTGCATGTGCCGTTGCGTGCTGGCTGGTATCCCAAGAATGTACGTGCCCTGCTCTCGAAGATCGTCAAAGAGCGACCCGATGGACAGGGGCATAGAGTGCAGTGCGAGACGTGGGATAATGCCACTCTGTTTTGTGAAGTAGAGCAGAGAGAGCAACATTTTCCTATGACGCTCAAAACTCAACGTATCGCCCCCGGCGAGAGCAACACGTGGTATATTCGGATTCTCGGCACCTCGCTCTCAGCTGAGTTCAGCACCAAGTATCCGCGCACTTTGCGTACTTTGCCCTATACTCCTGGAGGTTCTCAGGCTTGGCAGGTACAGGACCTTGGCTCGCAGTCGGCCTATCCAAGCATTACTGGCGGTATCTTTGAGTTCGGCTTCTCCGATTCAGTGTTGCAAATGTGGGCGGCATTTTGTGACGAACTAACTCATCCCAATGCTATGCGCCAACCCTTTTACTGTGTGACACCGGAGGAGACTGAGCAGAGCCACTACCTATTTACCGCAGCCCTTGCATCACAACGGACCGCACAGGTTGTTTTATTAGGAAATGAGATATGAATAAAAGATAAAGGGAATGAGATATGAATAAAAGACAAACGGACGCCCACAAGGGGCTACCCTACTATACACGGCATGTGGAGTACATAAAAACGGTGTATAGTAGGGTAGCCCCTTGTGGGCGTCCGTTGACCTCAATGCAATTAGCCCCTTTTGAGATGATGTCTACAGTAGCACAGGTAGACACTCAACCTTTACCCATACCGCACATCGACGAACCAGAGCCAATCGAGGCCATTGTCGCAGGTCATATTTGTTTGGATATTATTCCTACATTAACGGGAAGTAGCACCGCATTTGCCCCTGGTAGATTGATTGAAGCAGGAAAAGCCCTACTCGCTACGGGTGGCCCTGTCTCGAATACGGGATTAGCACTTCATACGCTTGGTGTGCGGACGCGCTTAATGGGCAAGGTTGGCAACGATCTGTTTGGGCAAGCCATTTTGCAAGTGTTACGTGGCTACAAGCCAGAACTAGCAACTGGTATGGTGGTGTCACCAGGAGAGGAGAGTTCGTATTCGGTAATTATTAGCGCGCCGGGTACTGACCGCGTAATTATTCATGCTCCAGGCTGTAACGATACATTTCAGGCCAGTGATGTATATTATGATTTACTCACGAATGCACGTCTCTTCCATTTTGGCTATCCTCCGCTCATGGCAAGCATGTATCGCAATAATGGCGAGGAACTTGTTGCCCTTTTTCAACAAGCGAAAGCAACAGGTGTTACCACATCACTTGACCTCTCCATGCCGGAAGCGGAGAGCCTGGCAGGACGTGCGAATTGGCACACTATTCTAACCGCGACATTACCTTACGTAGACATCTTCTTGCCCAGTGTTGAAGAATTGTTACTGTTGTTGCACCGTCCGCTTTTTGAAAAATTTACGGCGGATGCAAAGGACGAGAGTATTATAGATTATATACCCCCTGATGTCGTATCTATGCTTGGCAAGTCCTTGTTAGACATGGGTGTAAAGCTTGTTGGCATCAAAATGGGGCATCGTGGTTTGTATCTTTGTACGGCTGATGCTTTAGCACTAGCCCAAATAGGTCATGCTATACCTCCACAATCTGTGAAGTTTGCGACATGGGTTCATCGTGAATTATGGGCACCATGTTTTGCAACGCAGGTTGTTGGTACAACAGGGTCCGGTGACGCGACGATAGCAGGTTTTCTAATGGGGTTTCTAAAAGGGATGACGGCAGAGGAAACGCTTGCTACGGCCTGTGCTGTTGGTGCGTGTAGTGTCGAGGCTGCTGATGCTCTTAGTGGTATCCGACCTTGGCCTGAAACTCTGGAACGTATCGCTACGGGCTGGCCTCGTCTTTCCTTAGAGGCAAAAGGGCTACCTTCGTTAGCAATGGCGACATATGGTTGGCACTGGAATCAACTGCATGAACTTTGGATTGGACCAGCAGACCAGGGGAACATGCTATAGACGCTTTGCCCTATCCATGCTATCATAGCAACAATTATAAGGTTTTAGAAGAAGGGAGTGATTTTTATATGCAGCATTTCGACCTCTATCACTGGCTCTTTGATACGCCGACCGACGCTGGCTCTAATGCAGGGCTTACGGGACCAGAGACATTTCATTATCTTTGGCCCTGGCTTATCTTCTGTTGTGTTGGTCTGCTGATTACCTTCTACTATTCGGTTGAGGGTCGCAAGCGTTTTGTCAAAAGCAAGGCCATTTTGAAATACATGCTGGACAGGTATCTTGGCTGGTTCGCGGTGATTTGCTTCGTCGGTCTACCCCTGATCTTCGCGCGTGTGTTCCTCTTCGACTACTTTTTCGCGTGGCGTTTCTGGCGCGTCCTGTGGGTTGTTGCTCTCCTCGCATGGGCAATTACGTGGATGACATACCTTATTCGTAAATACCCAGCCGAACGTGACAACTTCATTGCCTACCAAAGCCGTCAACAGTACATTCCTAAAGGCAATAGACGCAAGACAAAAGCGTTGACACGATAAGAAAAGATATGTGCGCTTGGAGCATGACAGGGACAACTGAGCATGACAGGGCTTGCCCCTGTCATGCTCCCGCGGCTGGCATTATTTTAGCAGGTGGACGCAGCACACGTATGGGCAGAGATAAGGCATCGTTACCACTTCCTGATAATACCAATACCACCTTTGTAGAACATCTTGCTACTCTGCTTATTGCTCAATGCAGCGAGGTTGTGCTGGTGGTAAGAAATTCAACGCAAGCAGCACCTTATAAGCATCTCGGTATTTCTATACTCACTGATGAAACACCTGATGTTGGTCCTCTCATGGGTGTATATACCGGACTTCACTCTATACAAGCGTCTCACGCACTGGTTATGGCGGTGGATATGCCCTTTGTGCAGCCAGAGATGATCGCGTTTTTACTCTCACAACCTCATGCTGAGAACACATTGCTCGTACCTGTTGTCAATGCTATTCCACAGGTTCTATTTGCTATGTATCCTCGCTCCATTTTGCTGGAGATAGAAAAGCGTTTACACGCTGGACGCCGTGACCCGCGTAGCCTATTAGAAGTCGTTCCTGTACGCTATATAGATGAAGCGCAATTGCGGAGAATCGACCCGCAACTGCGCTCGTTTGTGAATGTGAATACGCCGGAAGACTATTCTCCGTTATCTACGAGCATTTGACGCCAGCGACGTTGCGCCATACCCCTCAACTCGTCGTCAAAACCACGTAGTGTGAGCCATTCGCGCGTCTCTCCCATGACGACCACATCGACCTGACGCAGTTGCGCGATGTTCGCGGCCCCACTTAGTTGCATGGCAACCTTGAGTTCGGCGATGACCGTTTCCAGGAGTTCGCAGACGCTTTCGTAGCTCTCGCTGGCTGCTTTGAGGAAGGGAAAGCCCATACCGACGAGCGTGGCACCGAGTGCGAGTGCACGTGCGATATCCAGGCCGTTACGCACACCGCCTGTGGAGATGATCGGTAGTTTCGCTGCACTTGCCTCTACAACTGCTATGGGCGTTGCGATACCCCAATCTCGATAGAGCAAACCGATGTTCTTCGTGCGCTCATCTCCGCGCGATTGTGACCGTGCCGCCTCCATTGCTGCCATACTGCTACCGCCTGCACCACCAACATCTATTGCCGAAACTCCACAGGAACGTAGCAGCAGTGCTTGCTCACGACAGACACCCGCTCCTGTCTCTTTCGCAACAACTGGAACCGCGACCTGTTGCGTAACTCGTCTGAGTGCCTCAGCTTCACCAACCGCACGGCGGTCTCCCTCTGGCTGGGCCGCCTCTTGCAAACTATTCATGTGTACAGCCAGCGCGTTAGCCCCAATCATGTCGATAGCCCGTTGTACTTGTTCGGGCATAAATGCTTCATGTCGTGACTGCGTGATGAGTTGTGGTGCGCCAATATTGGCAATCAAAAACGCATTTGGAGCCGTTGCGCGTGTAATTGCATAACTATCCGCGACATCGGGATTGACAATTGCGGCACGTTGACTACCTACACCAAGTGCGAGACCATACGTTTCTGCCGCACGCGCAAGGTTACGGTTGATGTTGGTCACATCGGGATGGCCTCCGGTGAGCGAAGATATGAAGAGCGGATAACGCAATCGTCGATGAAGAAATGATACAGAGGTATCAATTCCGTCCAGGTCTACCTCTGGTAGTGCCTGATGCACAAAGCGTACATCACTCCAATTCGCACGCTGTGGTGCTGATACATCTTGTCCAAGCGCAACAGTGACATGTTCTATCTTACGCTGTTTCACTTCGTCTGTCATGAAGCATCTCGGTCCTTTCTCTTTGCCTCTGTCTACTCTTGACGCTTACAAGATAGACAAGAGGTAGACCAAAAATAAGCGTTGATTGATAAAGGGCGACAGGTGCTTTTAGCAATCCCATGAAGAGGTAGAAAAAAAGTACCGTCCCCGATAAAATAAACATTGTTGAGGTAAACGTATCAAAACGACGCAAAACGGCAATCCACAGCAACCATAGTAGGTACCAGGGCCAGAACCACCCTGAGACTAACATCAAATACGCAAAGACCGCAACATTCCACGCATACAAGAGCACATCGAAGCCCGCCCTTGTACTGGTCTCGTCAACATCGAGGCTAGAGTGCACACTCGCACTATCGCTAGGAGCGTGACGCACACGTCCAAAGACGTTGCCATAGATCAGAACGAAAATGAAGGTCGCGGAACCACGTAACGTGACATCGGCAGAGGAGATGGGGTCCCAGTTCGGCGGAAAACGCAAAACGTAGGCAATCAAGCGGAAAAAAGCGCGAGTAGGACCAACCAATGTTCCGATAGGCGAATGAATAAAGTGCTCCATGTCTATAGCAGAGGTAAGAGCGAAAAAAGTAGAGGCACCACGCCAGAAGGGAAGCCATATCATCAGTGCGGGCAGCAATACGAGCACTGTCCGCCAACAAAAGCCTCCTATCGCACGTCCTATTGCTTGTTCTGAGCGCACATCAAACCAGAGCAGGAGCGGTATACATAGGGCAACAATTAAATTTATGCTGAGTGCTAAGCCAAACACAAGAAAGGCAACCCACCTGAGCCAGTGATCTTCTTGTGATACATAGAGCCATGTGCCAAGAAAAAGCAGGAATAGTAACACGCCTTCGCTATGACCACTACCCGCTAGTTCTATAAGTATGAGTGGATTCCATGCGTACAGCAATGTGCCCAGAGCACGGCGTTTGGGAGCGATGAGACCAAGAATACTCCACACCAGCACAATATTCACAAGATGTGAAAGAATTGCGACACCTTTAAACAGTAGTAATGTCCCTACTTGATTACTACCACCAATGCTGACCAGCAATGAGGAGATATAATACCACAATGGCCCATAGAGATTTGGTGCATCACGTCCTGCAACAACCCAGCGTAGATAGGGGTCGGCAGAAAACTGCATTGGTGCTGTGTTAAAAGGGTTAGCATGGTATAGCGTGAGGATACGCCCAGAAAAAATGTAGGTAAACACATCGTCTGAGAATAGCATTGGTTGCAAGAGGAGCGTCAGGCTAAAAAGCAAGGCCCCGCCAAGAAGGATATAGAGCCAGCTATGTCTATGGAATACATTCTGTATCACAGAATGTATTCCATAGACATAGCTGGCTAACAAGCACAGCAGCGTAAGACCTA
>CAXUIS010000263.1:0-7632 GCA_964250915.1 uncultured Ktedonobacteraceae bacterium
ATACAAAAAATTATCAATATATATCCACTTAAAATTTTTTTATATTTGCCTCAATTAAAAAAATTTTTCCCCGTCTCTTAACCAGCTTGTGTACTTCTTAACCATACCACAACATACTACCTATCCCCTCTTTTTTGAGACACATTGTATACTTGCAAATAAGAAGGAATTTCTTTCTATATCGATAAAATTATTAGACACGAAGGAACTCCTGTACGGGTCTGCTTTAGCACACCCTTTTGCGCTTATTTATTGAGTACAGGGTGTGCTAAAGCAGACCCGTATAGGAGTTCCGTACATTCGCTGGGGCAAGCTATGAGCATAAGAAGAAAAGATACAACAGTCAACACAGCCAAACAACGCAAGATGCTTGGAACAATTGACAGTGCTCCTGAACTAGATGTCTGCTCTTGCCCTCCCATATCGCCTTTGTGTCTACCTTCAATAAAAGAGCAAGATAAAGAAGATGATGAACTTCTTCCTACACCACCAGCATTAAGTACGCTTCTTCGTACACATGTGCAATCACTGCTTCCATCTAACGCACCGCTAAGCATCCTCTTGCTACATGTATCACAACTAGAAGATATCCATTTAACGCCTGAAACAGAGGTCGTGCGCAAGCGTAAGCGTTATCATCCCTCGGTGAGTGTGGTAGAACAAATAGTAACAAATGTGCGTCGTGCGGTACGTACAGAAGATAGCATGTATCTCGACACAGGAAAAGGTGCCGCCATTCTTTTTCCCAATGTTGATCAACAAGGAGCATACATCATACTTGAACGTGTGTATAACAGTGTGAACTTGCTCCAGGCCGAGACCATCATACCACCGTTAACACACGAAACCGATATTGTGCTTGGTATCGCAAGTTATCCAGAACAAGGACCATCAATAGAACATCTTCTCGCCAGTGCAGGTCGCGTCATGTATCGGCTGACCCTACGTCCCGCTATCACTTCACACCTTTGGGACACAATGCCACCGGCAGAGAGTGCACTATCATTTCATGATACATTAGCTTCAGAGATACCAGTGCATGAGAGCACGCAGTTCACCTCTTCAGCTCGTCCTTTTGCTGAAGCACTTCCACCGACACAAGATGGAACATCGATACCATTTTTGTGTCTACCATCGACACTATCGAAGCGATTAAAAAAGCTTGTATCACACGCTATAGCTACCCAGTTTCACTGTGTGCCTGTAGGACGTGACCATAACCGCCTCACAGTTGCAATGGTAGACCCAACAGACACGAATGCTCTTCATGTGCTTCATAAAAGTACAGGAATGAGCATCTTCCCTGTTTCTTGTGATAAAGAGGCACTCAGTATATTGCTCGCGGAGCCGTGGTGAGATCATGATAAATGGTCTAATGAATATTGACCACCAAAAACAGGAATTCTTCTCGGTAGGGGCAGCAATTGATTGTGCCCAAAGATGGGGGTGGCGGGGCAAGGCGGCTCAAACTTTTTTTGCTACCACCGCAACCCCCTCCCCACCCATCTTTGGGCTAAATTATTGGCGCCCCCTACCGCTGTTGCCGTGTTCGCGTGTCAACGTTCATTAGGGGCCATAATTCATGATGCCCTTGTCCCATATAGCATCGGGGACAAGGACATCATGAATTATGGCCCCTACAAATTTTTAGAGAACAAAGCTATCTGCGAGGGGGCTACGGACATTGCCGTTCTCGCGTCGGTCGCCGTTCGTTGTAGGAACAGCCTGCTGACCACCTGTAGATTGACGGTTCTGTTGCTGTTGGTACCCACCGCCATTGTTCTGTTGGGGTTGTTGCTGCGAGTTTTGCAAGCTCTGCAAACTCTGTAGTGCAGCTTGTGTTTGTGGATTCATTGGAACAGGACTACCCGGTTCCGTCATAAGTTGAATAGTTTTGCCTTCGATGACGACGGCGACGCCGATACCACGACGAAGATCAGCAAGTTGGCGACGCAGCTCGCGGTTCTCAGCTTCTAACGCATCCATTAATTTTTTTTGTTCAAGCAGCATCTGAGCGATGCCTTCAAAACCAGCACTGGCAGCACGATCCATTTTGGACTCCTCCCGCATATTTTGTGTACTCAATAATTCCAGAACAAAATCTCCAATCACAGCACCACATCCTCCCTACTCACTCCTCGTTCCCAACAATGACACAATGCGATCCCAAATGGCTGCCGCAACATCTGTTTTAGACATTACAGGCAGGTCCTCCACAGGAGCATCTGCATGAAAGATGAACACTTTATTTGTGTCCGCCCCAAAGCCGCTATCCGAGCGGCTTACATCATTTGCGATGAGCAGACTCAACTGTTTTTCCACCAGTTTTTTCTGCGCGTTGCTCATGATATCGTTGGTTTCGGCTGCGAACCCGACGCGCACCAGACGCTTCGGTATTCGCGTATTTTTCCCATCAGGTGCATGAGCCAGTTCACCGAGAATATCTGGATTTTGGACCAGATGCAAAGTGAGCGTGCCCGCATCGTCGGAACTCTGTTGTGTCTCGCCCTTTTTGATTTTTCGCGCTGCTGGAGCTGACGGACGATAGTCTGCAACTGCGGCACTCATGATAAGTACGTCGGCATCCACGATGGCTTCGTGGACCGCGTTCCGCATATGCAGTGCCGTATCCACGGCCTGTAGCTCTACACCATAGGGTGCTGAAAGCGCAACAGGACCAGAGATGAGCGTGACGCGTGCGCCACGGTCTCTCGCTTCCTCCGCAAGGGCGTAACCCATCTTCCCTGACGAGCGGTTCCCCACATAACGCACAGGGTCAATCGGTTCTTGTGTTCCACCTGCCGTTATCACGACATGGCGACCCGCAAGGTTTCCGCTTCGCCCAAGGACTGTGCGTATCGCACCCAGCAAAACATCTGTCTCCGGTAGCCGCCCAGGGCCTACTGCTCCTGACGCAAGATGACCCACAACAGGGCCGACGATATGCACACCCCGCTCTTGCAGAAGAGCGAGATTTGCTTGTGTCGCCGGATGAGTATACATGTTATGGTACATCGCGGGAGCTACAAGTAAAGGTGCTCTTGTTGCCAATGCCACGGCAGTCAGCATATTATCGGCTATACCATGTGCAAGCTTGGCAAGTGTGTTAGCGGTCGCTGGCACAAGTGCGAGCAACTCAGCTCTCTCACCTAACTCGATATGCATTTCTGCTGCATGACCAGACGCTTCCCACAAATCGGTATACACCGGTCGATGGCTCATCGTGGCAAAAGTAAGCGGACGAATAAAGTCTTCCGCGTGCTCTGTCAGAATAACATCAACAATGGCACCTGCCTGCTGCAAACGGCTGACAAGTTCTATCGTCTTGTACGATGCGATCCCTCCACAAACACCAACGAGAATGCGCCTGTTCTGTAACACGTTTCCCTCTACTAGGACGGTCTTCAATGAGAACACTGTTACAATAACATACGATGATACGGAGCGACAAGCAAGTCGCCAGAAGTACCATTCCCACTTGACTCTTCATAGTAAAGAAACGTGCCTGAAATGAATTATGGTATATATACTCTCTAATAGGAAATGTTGGGCTTGTAATAAAGGTGAAAATTTGGAGCTAATAGATGTCTTTGCTGATGTCGAGATAGTACCTCTACAAATCTTATCTTATTTGAGAAAGGCGAGAAAATTAAGCTGTTGATTTGGGAAAAAGGGTCTGAAGGACGCGATCAATGTGATGCTGAGTTTGTTCTTCTGAAAGAATGTTTGTTTGGAGTATCTGGTTGGAAAAGGCGAAAAACCCAAAGGGGGCGGCACCAGCAGTGATCAGATAGAGCACAAAAGAGTGGTTGTCGAATTGTTGCAGGTCGCCCTGTTGTTGCACACGCGGAAGGAGTGGGTCAATGATTTCCTCTAAGGGTTCCGCTTGCTTCATGACGTACTCAAGCCGCGTACTCTTCTCAGTGCCTTCATGGAGCAGCAATTGGATGATCTCTGGTGAGCGAGCGCAGACATAAAGGAAAGCTTGAATGATGCGCTGGAGTTGTGCCGCAGGCTCGTTTGACAGAGTGCTACTCGGTTGAGCACTCGCATGAAGGGCATCTGCAAATTCATGAAATGCCTTACTCACTACCGCTTGCCAGACGCCCTCCTTCGAGCCAAAGTGGTGACGAATGAGGCTATGTGTAGTACCTGCCGCAAGCGCAATATCGCGCATACCAGTGGACTCAAACCCTTGACGAGCGAAAATGTGGAGTGCGGCAACAAGAATTGTGTGTCGAGTGTGTTCCGCCGTTTCAGCTGATTGGCGTCCTCGCATGTGTTTTTCCATCGTGTGTGTCTTCACCTCTTGCATGAGTATAACACAGTTGTAGAGAGAAGGGAAAAGGCTTCTCTTGACATTTTACTTTCCATACGGGTAATATACAAGTGAGGTTGTCCACGTGGACAGCTTGTTTGTAAGAGATGATCTTGCAAAGAATGAGAGCTTTTTCGAGACGATGCTTTTTCAGAAAGGAAAAGGAAGACTCATGGCAGAGTACGAGCGATCAATCACGATTAACACGACACGTAAGCAAATTGAGGATTTTGTCTCTGATTTCAGCAATCTTCCCAAATATGTCCCCACGACGCATAGTGCTCAACCTCAGCAGGGCGACCGTGTGCGTATTCAAGGTGAGACACCAACAGGGTTGAGCTACGATGCGGACGGCTATTTCCGTGTCAATGGAAATCGCCTGGAATGGGGGTCTGATGGGGAAAATCAGTATTCGGGTTGGATGGAATTCAAAGGGAATGCCAATGATGCACCATCAGAAGTGACTGTCCATCTTTCAGCAACACCACCACCGCAAGCAAAACAGGAAATGGCGAAGGTGTCTGGAAGTGCCGATGACACCATCAATGAAGGGCTTGAGAAGTCCTTGCAGTCGATCAAGAATTTGCTTGAAGGACAAGGTGGCAAGGTCGAGTACTAGTCCCTGAAACAAGATAGGAATCCTTCCTCGATATCGTTGGCAAGACCTTCAGATAAGAATGTTATAAGCATTCTCTTCTGAGAGGTCAGGCTTGCCAATGATGTCGCTTTTTTTGTGCGACAGGGGAAGAGTGTCGAGCATCTTTTTAGAGCGCGTGCGTCTTCTTGCCAAGTGGCTCAATCTGCAATGAGTTCGCCTGCCTCACGAGACTCGGAGTATCCTGCTTTTTTTTGTTTTCGATGAAGACCAGGATGATGAGAAGGGCAAGCAAGAGCAGGCCAAGGCCAACAAGAAAGGCAAATATATAGCCCCCGATGAGTGCTTGCTGATGGTCGATGGATGTACGAGCGGTCACGTCAAGGAGGTGTGTGCGGGCGGCGGATATAGCGGTCAGGGTAGCGATAATGACCGCAGTTCCTATCTGATTGGTCGTATTAATGAGTCCCGACGCAAGACCTTGCTCTTCATTGCTAACGCCAGCAGTGGCGGCGATCAAGGTCGTGTTGAGTAGTATGCCAAAACCAATGCCAAACACTATAATGCCTGGCAGGAGCGTTGTGAGATACATTCCGCCGGATGCGATCCTTGTGAGCACTCCCAAGCCAAGTGCCATAGCAATAACACCCCCGATGAGCATTGGTTTGAGACCCAGACGACTCGTCATCAAAGCTGTGAATGCCGATGAAAGAATAATGAACAGGACGAGTGGTAATAGGGCAAGTCCTGTCTGTAAGGGAGAGAACTTGAGGACTTGTTGTATGTACAGAGTCAGCAGAAACAGTGTGGCACCAAAGAGTCCAGGGAAGAGCAAGCTGAGCAGGTTAGCACCAGTGAGGAGACGAATACGGAAGATACTGAGCCGAATAAGGGGAACCTCGACCCGTTGCTCCACGAGCACAAAGGCGACCAGCAAGAGCATGCCGAGGGTAAGCGGTACTGCTACAGCCCACGTCTGCACTCCCACTTGACCCGCCTGAGTCGCTCCATAGACAAGCGAAGCAAAGCCGGTGGTAATCAGCACTACTCCCCCAATATCTATACGCTTGCTCTGTTGAGTTATGGTACTTTCATGCAACAGCAGAGGAGTTAGAATAAGAACGAGCACACCCACGGGCACGTTAACGAAGAAAACCCAGCGCCATCCTAGAGTACTGGTAAGCAGGCCGCCAAGAATCGCACCAACACCTGCTCCAAGTGCTGAGAGTCCTCCGTAGATGCCCAATGCGCGGTTCCGTTCAGCTCCCTCCACAAAGAGAGTCACGATCAGGGCTAGAGCAGAGGGCGTGAGCAATGCGCCTCCGACTCCCTGCACCACACGTGCAGCGATGAGGAGAAGTTGGGACGGAGCCAGACCACACAGGAGTGAGGCAAGCGAAAAGAGCGTCACCCCCGCCAGAAAGAGCCGACGACGCCCAAAAAGATCACTGGCCCTACCGGCGAACAGCAGAAAACCTCCATAGGTAAGCGCGTAGCCAGTAATGATCCACTGCAAATTTTCTACCGTAAAACTCAGTTCACGCTGTATTGTCGGGAGTGCTACATTAATAATGGAGCCATCGAGAATTGTCATAAATGTGGCTGAACAGAGCAAGACTAAAGAGAGCCAGCGATGCGAAGAACGAGATTGCATACCAGAACTATCCTTCCTCTATACGAAATTTCTACGGAATGAATGCGAGATGGGCAAAGGTTCTTGACTTCCTTTGCCCATCGTTAGAGAAGTGCAAGTTTTATGCAGCTAAGCCTTGTTTTGACTGAACCAACTCTTCAATAAGATTCACGGCATTTTGAGGTCCGTTATGCTGCTGACATTCTTGTTGAAGGGCCAGTGAACGCTGCTTATAGTGAGAGTCGTGTAAAAGAGTCTGAACCGCAGTTCGTATCTGGGACTCTGAGGGCGTCTGTGTCTTCAGGTAAAGGCCCACGCCGGAGTAGACAACATGATTGGCGACCTCCGGTTTCTCCTCTGTTGCCCCTGCCACGACCATTGGAACACCGCTCGCAACCGCCATTTGTACTCCACCGTAGCCACCATTCGTCACCATGACATCGACGTGCGGTAAGAGGTAGTAGTGGGGCAGAAATTTCTCCAGGCGCAAATTGTCAGGCCGCGACTCCAGCACCACCTGTTCAAGTGGGATGCCGCCAGTGGTGGCAACCACAAGCACATCTTCCTTGGCTAGTGCTTTTATACTCGGAACGAGCAGTTGAGCGGGATCACTCGTAACAGTTCCAGCAGTAATGTGTATGACTGGTCGTCCACTCTTCAAGTCATCCCACCATGACGGAGGAGTAAATTCCTCGACTGGCGGACCAAAGAAGGGTCCTACAAAATGTGTCTGTGCGTACAAATCACTGCGGAGATACTCAAACGAAGGAACCGTTCCCATGAGGTAGAGATCAGGTTCCTTGGCGGTACTATCGACCACTCCTTTTTTGATAGCTGGAAGTCCAACCTGTCGCCGTGTCTTCTCGATATATGTCCGCAAGTCACGCAAGAGGAACTGGTTTGTAACAGTACTAAGCAACGCATTTCGTATATGACCAAGAAATGTATTATTTGGAGGTATACCCAGACCTACCGGAGCGGTATCCCTACTCTCATAGAAGTAGACGGTCGTGGCGACGACAGCCAAGGAAATGCCTGTCTTCTCATGCACATAATGAGCACCAAAGGTTGTCTCATCGGCAATCA
>CAXUIS010000264.1:0-7594 GCA_964250915.1 uncultured Ktedonobacteraceae bacterium
GCATTACACATCTTGTAGCAACGTGGACCCCTTCCCCAACCCATCTTTGGGCGCAATGAATTGCCGCCCCTACCGATTTCCACAGAAGAAACTAATGTACAAATACAAGTTGATATGATACTATGAAGGTAAGTAAAACTTGGGAGTAACAAACGTGAGTACAGAAGCATCATTGCCAAGAGTGACATTTTATACAAAGGCTGGATGCCATCTATGCGATGAGACACGCGAGATGCTCGATGAAATCGCGGCACACAAAGACTATGAACTCACTGAAATAGATATCCGTACTCATCCTGATATCTTTGAAACCTACCGTTATCGCGTTCCTGTTGTTCTACTCGATGAAACGATAGTCGCCGAAGGACGTATAGAATATAGTGAGTTAGCGAACGCATTTCATCTATAAAACTGTTCTATTCCTGAATATCTATATCTATGAGGGCAAATAGCATGTCGGCACAGCATATTTCCACCACTGCCGCTCGACGGTCAACACCACAAAAATTGAATACGATTGCAAACTGGTTTGGCAATTTTCTGCTTGCTCATTGGGCAAACATTACTATGATCGTACTAGGACTACTCGTGCTGTCTGCTATTGCCGTACCATTTCTTTCATACTTTGGATTTGATAGCCTCTCTAAATCTATCTTCTTTTCACTTCACTATGTGTGTGCACAAATTCCTTCGCACTCGTTTTATATTCTGGGTCATCAGCTCGGCTTATGTGCACGCAACTTTTCCATCTATACCTCGATGTTTCTCACGAGCGTTGTGTTTGTATTAAGCAAAAAACGTCTTCCCGGTATCCCTTGGTGGGTCTGGATATTGATGATTCTGCCAATGGCACTTGATGGCACAACACAAATGTTTGGCTTGCGTGAAAGTACTTGGGAACTACGCCTACTCACAGGCACACTATTTGGTGTCGGTAGCATCTGGTTCGTCCTCCCATTCATGCAGAAAACAATTGAGGAGACAACGCCACCTTCTCCGCTACGGAAAAGTTCAACACCTATCCATCCTACTAGATAAGAAGCAAAACTATGCTCAATCAGGATATTCATTCTGCACACGGAAAAACGTTTGCGGTTACAACCGTTGGCTGCAAAGTCAATCAAGCCGATAGTGAAGCTATTGGCGAACAAATGAGCGCGGCAGGATTTGTGCAACGCGATTTCGGTGAGGATGCTGATGTCTATATCGTCAACACCTGTACCGTTACGCATCTCGGAGACCGTAGTTCGCGCAACCTCATCGCTCAAGCGCATCGCCGTCACCCAGATGCACTACTTGTCGTCACCGGCTGTTATGCTCAACTCAATCCTCAAGTAGTCTCAGCCCTTCCTGGCGTTGATGTCGTCGTTGGCAATACCGCGAAAGATGCCCTTGTTGAGGCGATTACGCAGAGAGAAAATGTTGGTACAGGCAGTGCGCCTTCCATAGAGGTACAAGACAAACATCTTCCTATGTTCTCATCGCAAGCGTTGGATACACAACACATTGGTAGTGATACCGCTCTTTCATTACAAGAGACTGAGCCACAGCCTGACAATCCTGCACGTCTCGCACCTTTTGTGAATGAGACAAGCACTGTTGAGCTAGCAAGTACGCGCCTTGCCTCGCGCACACGAGTACAGATGAAAGTGCAGGATGGTTGCGATAATCGTTGCACCTATTGTATTGTTCCTACGGTGCGTGGTGGCTCCCGTAGCCGTAGCATCGCCTCCGTGGTAGAACATGTCAATCGCAAGGTACGTGCGGGCTACCAGGAGATTGTGCTCACAGGCATTCATCTAGGCGACTACCACTCTGACGGAGACGAGCAGAGCGACCTCGGCGACCTGATCGCTACACTGTTACGTGAGGCAGACATTCCACGCATTCGTGTCTCATCGTTAGAACCAGAAGACTTTCGCCTTGAGTGGTTAACATTATGGCAAAACCCACGCATGTGTCGCCACCTGCATCTGCCGATGCAAAGCGGCTCCGATGCTATTCTTCGTCGTATGGCACGCCGTTACAACAGTACTCGTTACCAGACTATCGTCACTGAGGCTAAACGCCTTGTCCCTGGTATGGCGATTAGTACTGACATCATTACAGGATTTCCAGGCGAAAGCGACGAAGACTTTGAGCAAACCTATCAGCTTGCACACACACTGGAATTTGCCAAGTCACACGTCTTCCGCTTCTCACCGCGTCAGGGAACAGCCGCTGCACGCATGAAGGGGCAGATACAGGACCCTCTCAAAAAAGCACGTAGCGAACGTTTGCTTGCTCTGAATGAGCAGCATAGTCAACAATTTCGCCAACAGTTTCTCGGTGAAACCGTCGAAGTACTCGTAGAACATCCGCGTCATAACATATGGGAAGGGCTCACGGACAACTACCTCCGTGTCGAGCTGCATAACCCTCCTGCACACATTCATCAACATGCTTTAGTGAAAGCCCATCTAACGCATCTTGTGGATGATGGCGTGTGTGGTGTGTATACAGGCTAAGAGAAGGAATACATCACGATGACAACACAGCCAATATTCCCCAAAATGACTGTTAAAGAATATGTAATGCTGGATGATAATAGTCTGGAAACAAAGTATGAGTTTATAGATGGCAAGGTGTATATGCTTGCAGGTGGAACAGCAGATCATTCTACTATCAATGGTAACATAGTAGCTGCACTAAAAAATGCTCTTCGTGGAGGTCAATGTCGTATTCATGGCTCTGACCTAAAAGTACGTCTTTCAGAGAAACGCTTTGTTTATCCAGATGTATCCGTAAGTTGCGATCCCCACGATCGAGGGAAGATCACGGTTATGCAGTATCCAATTCTGATTGTAGAAACTCTTTCACCTAGCACAGAAACCTACAATCGTAGAAAGAAGTTCTCTTACTACCGTGCCTGCATGAGTATACAAGAATATGTCCTCGTAGATACGCAAACACAAGCTATAGAAGTTTACCGACGCGATCAAGAACCTTTCTGGAAGTTTTCCGCTTTTGAAGCTGATGAGCAAGTAGAGTTAGCGAGTTTGGGTATTAGTATTCCTGTTACTGCTATCTATGAGGATGTAGAATTTCCTGAAGATATATCACTATAGAGGTCCACTTTTGTACAAACACAACCCATCTCTCTTTATTATCGCTCTTTGCTTATTTCTAATTGTTACGGCATGTGGTGAGGTAACTAGTACATCTGTGGCAAGCAATTCTAACAATATATATCCTTCAACTATAGGAAATATAAGAGAATTTAGTTTGCCCAAAACGGGAAGTGGCTTGATGCGTCCCGCTCTAGACTCAAAGGGGCGTCTGTGGTTTGGCGAAATGAGCCACAACTTCCTGACAATGTTTGATACACATACACAAACATTTGTTGAAATTCCGCCGCCGCATGGTGCTTATAGCGTTATGGGTGTTGCTGTCGCATCCGATGATACAGTCTGGTTTGCCGAGCAAGATGCTAACTATATTGAACACTACTTCCCCGACACGAAACGCTTCCAAACGTATAGTCTACCCATCCTGCATATACCCGATCCGAACAATACTCAGCATATCTCTACACTTCCAAGTGGCCCAAACGATCTCGCGTTTGACGCACATGGCAATCTCTGGTTTACCGAACTGAATGCGGATAGCATAGCTATGCTCAATACACATACAGGAGCAATTCGACAGTATCCGCTTTCAAGCACAAAAAGCGTACAGACACTCAGCCCTTATGGTATTACTGTAGATGCGCATGGCATAATATGGTTCACCGAGTCCACAGCCAATCGTATTGGTCGCCTTGACCCAAGCACAGGTACCATTCGTCTTTTCACAATCTCAGACTCATCCGTTTCACTTATGGAAATAGCAAGCGACGCCCACGGCTTTATCTGGGCAACCTCATTTAACAATAACCAATTGTTACGGCTCGACCCTACAACAGGAGTGTTCACAAGCTATATCGCGCATTCAACAACACAGGGAAGCGGAGGTTTGTACGGACTAACGGTCACGAGAAGTGGTGACATATGGGTCACGGTGCCCGCAGAGAATGCACTTGCCAGCTTTGATACAAGCACGCATCGTTTTGTGTATCATACGATTCCTTCACCTGGCAGTTTCCCATTCGGTCTCGTAATGAATGCACAGAAGCAAATATGGTTCACCGAAGCTGGTAGCGATAAGATTGGGATGTTACAGTCATAGTTGTGATAGAGCACAAAGGACCTGGGAACGTGTACATGTTCCCAGGTCCTTTGTGCTCTATCACAACTACAGATACTTTTCAAACCAGCCCTTGATGTGGCGTAATCGTTCGAGGCGTGAGTGTGGATGTCCACCACGCGAGAGGCCATGACTTTGTCCCTCGAAGCGCACCAGTTGTACCTCGCGTCCCATCCATTTGAGTGACGCGAACAATTGTTCGGCTTGCTCGATTGGACAGCGTAAGTCTTGCTCACTGTGAATAATAAGCAACGGGACTTTGATGTTCTGGACGTAATTTATTGGTGACATGTGCATATACTTGTTCAGACTCTCCCACGGTGTTGTGTCCAGGTTGTCGTAACCCAGATCCCAACCCACATCGCTACTACCAAACATTGAAGCAAGGTTGGCGACACAACGGTCAGTCACAGCGACCTTAAAGTCGTCATAGTGGCTAACTAACCAGTTCGTCATAAACCCACCGTAACTCCCACCTGTCACACCAATTCGTTGTTCATCAATGTAGCCACGTTGTACCAATGTCTTCACACCGTTCATGATGTCTATCGAATCCTTCTCGCCCCACTGTCCATTGACGGCAAACGAGAAGTCATACCCATAGCCACAGCTACCACGTGGATTTGTATAAAGCACAACATAGCCCTGCGCGACCAGCATTTGCATTTCGTGGAAGAAGCCATAGCCGTATTGCGTATTTGGGCCACCGTGAATCTCGACAATCAACGGGTACTTTTTCGATGGTTCAAAGTCGTGAGGCTTGAGAATCCAGCCGTCTATAGACCAGTCTTCGGCCCCCTTGTACTGTATATACTCAGGTGCAACTACCGTCAAATCGTTGAACAGGGCGTCGTTAAAATGTGTCACACGCTGCATTTCACCTGCTTGTTGTGTCGCATTCAGGGTGTATATCTCTTGTGGTCGTGTTGCGTCACCGACGAGCAATGCTATCTGCTTTTTCGCAGTATCAACGCTAAAGTCACGGACATGCACATCGCCAGGAGTTAACGTAGGCGGCTGTACTCCTGCGCCATGAGCAGAAAGGGTAAAGAGGCGTGAAGCTCCATGCAGAGAAGCCAGTACATACAGTGATGTGCCATCGGCTGACCAGACAGGTGAAGGCATCAGGTGCTCATCACCAATATCGCTATTTGTCCAATCCATGCACGTACCGTCAAAATCCTTTGAAAGGTTTTGCGGTGCTTGCTTGTCTGCATCTGATGCGATGGAATACAGGTACGTATGTCCACCCGAATGCACCTTGGACGAAGCGAGCAAGGCGATTGTTTTGCCATCCGGCGACCACGCAGGTGAGCCACAACTGAGCGTTCCATCCGTCAAACAACGTAATTCGCCTGCTGTATTATCTCGGATTTGTAATGTGTAGATGTCCGCACCAAGAATACGCCAACGATCCTCGGCGTGATTCGAGGCGAATACGATTTGCGTGCCATCGGGCGACCATGCCGCGTCTCCATCATCCCAATCACCATCCGTCAACTGCTGCGGTGTACCACCATTCGCGTCAACGAGGAAGAAATGTGAGCGACGTTCATAAATGAAGCCGACACCATCGAGCCGGTACCAGAGCCGATCAATCACACGCACCTTCGGTAGTGACTTGCCTTCTTCCGTCTCTTCGTCGGCTGGTCCAACCTCTGCACTAAATAGCAGACGTTTGCTGTCGGGCGACCAGACAGGCGAGGCGGCTCCGTGTTCCATAAATGTCAGTTGACGCGCCTCACCACCATCAACAGGCAACAACCAGATTTGCGGCTTGCCTTTGCCTTGTTTCTTCGCATCCTTGCCTGTTGCCTCACTCTCGCGCTCAGATACAAAGGCCAACCAGCGTCCATCAGGCGACCAGACAGGACTGCTTGCATTCGCCGTACCAGACGTGAAACGCTGCGCTTCACCTCCATTTACAGGTGCGACCCAAATCGCTGAACGATACTCATGCTTTGACGGATCAATCGTCGTCGTCACGAACGCGACACGCTGCCCATCCGGTGCGATACGTGGTCTACTCAAAAATTGCATCGAGTACAGGTCTTCTATCGTAATTCCTCGTGCCATGATAGACAAAATCCTCTCTATAAATGTTCTGTAGGGACCGATTTATCGCGTCCTCTGGCGATCATATTCGACGAGGACGTGCTACATTGGTCCTTACATTCTTACGAACGACGACGACGACCACTGCGGTCACGGTCTAGCGCGAAATCGAGCGTCTCATGCAGACGCTCAAAATCGTCCACATCGAGTTGCAATTCCACCGCAGGTACGTCATCGACTCTGGAGCGTCCCTCCTCAAAGAGTTGCAGAACGAGCGTCAATTCAATTTCCATGATGCCTTCGCGCTCAAGTTCGAGTTCGACATCCTCGTCGCCGTCCTCTTCCTCATCGTCGTCATCGTCAGCATCAACGGGATGTGGTACAAACTCGATGTTGGTACGCGCACATTTGAAGCGCCCTGTGAGTTTCAGCGCATCAGTAGACAATTCTTCTGCAAGTTCACGGACCACCTCCATCATTTGCACAAACGCATCTTGTAATTGTTCCAGAGCGTCTTCATCATCGCCCAATCCCTCCGACTCAGTACTCAATTCGCCTGTCGTTTGACCACTTCCTGAGTCGGGCAGGCGTTGCCGCGCAAGTTCGTTCAACTGTTTGAGTGCCTGGGCAAATGCTGGAGAAAACGCGTTGCTTTCACGTTCTGTAGGCTTTGTACTCTCTTCCTGCTCACTCTCTTCCGCATGAAAGCCATTACCGTTATTGCTTTCTTCCTCGTCATCAGCATCGTCATCGTCGTCGGTGTTTCCATCCAACCCGACGGCCGTTTCTACTGCCAGGATTTGCTGATGCAATTGCTCAGCGACATCGCGTGATAGATATGTTATCACTCTCGCTTGGCGAGAGGCTGCAAGCAATTGAAAGGGGGGCCAGTCCCGATATCGTTCGCGTGTGCGCAAGTAGCGCATTTCCACCATACCCAATGTGTCAAGCCGTAATGAAAGCTCCATATAGTTCCTCCTCAAATATGCAGAACGAATCAGCTACTATAGCTATTTCTGCTGTGCATAAGGTTATATGTTTCCCCTGGAAATAGAAAAAGTTCCCTTAGTAGTAATATGGGAAAGAGTCGAGATAGAAAAGTAAAGAAAATATACTTGAGCATAAACGACTTTCATCATACCACAAAGAAGTATTGAGAAGGAACTAGTCCTATCTCTATCGCTATGCGAGTAGCAGGGCACCCGCAAGGGGAATGCCCCTCCCATACAATACTGCCATAAAGCACCTATCCGTCTATGGGAGGGGCATTCCCCTTGCGGGTGCCCTGCTTCGATTATCCTTACATGCTACAAAT
>CAXUIS010000265.1:0-7497 GCA_964250915.1 uncultured Ktedonobacteraceae bacterium
ATTTCAAGAAACCCGATGTAGAGAAGTTGCGAC
The DNA here is from genome assembly GCA_964250915.1 of uncultured Ktedonobacteraceae bacterium. Lineage (GTDB taxonomy): Bacteria > Chloroflexota > Ktedonobacteria > Ktedonobacterales > Ktedonobacteraceae > JBBQVS01. Next base: position 34 of record CAXUIS010000265.1, read on the forward strand.
GCGAGATGAAGGGACCGGATACGACTTCTGCTTCCGATCTCGACACAGACAATGCTTGAAAGAAAGCGTACTAGCTATGTCAGCCACGCACCTTGATACATACAAGATTCGCCCATTGACTTCTGCTGATATCCCAGCAGTCGAGCGTCTGTTGCGTACCTCGGAATATATCTATCAACGCTTTACGTTAAATGAACTGCCTCTGTTGCTCAAACACTATCCAGCGGTAGGGATGTTCAATAGTGCCACGATGCACAGTTTTTTACTGGCACAAAGCGTTAACGCACCGACAGCGTGGATTGGCGGCTTTGGTGTCAGTTGGACAGAAAGTAGCCACTATCCGGATATTCTTTTCAGATTGCTGAATGCGCTTTCATCTCAACTCGTAGCTCAAGGTGTACAGCACCTACATTATTCTGGCAACGATAGCGAGCGTGACTGGCTCAGGGATGTGCTTTTGAAACGTGGCTTTCTGCCGTATCGTCGCCTCTATTCCTATGATAAATATGATTATGGTATACCCGCATCAGGTAATCAGCAGGTGCTAATTCGTCAAGTCAGCGTAAAAGGTAGATGGGGCAAAACTGGCGATATGACGGCTCTGCTTAGCATAGAGCAAGCATGTTTCGAGGACCTATGGCGTTATGATACAGCAGGCTTTACCGATATCGCTACTACTCATCCCTATTTTGTCGTTGCAGAGCTACAAGGAAAGGTCGTAGGTTATCAATTCAACGCGCTTGATAGTGACTACGGCTATCTTGTTCGTATCGCCGTCCATCCCTCAGCCGAGGGTCAGCAGATAGGCGTACGCCTGATGGCGGAGGCGATACGCTTCTTTGAACGCGAACGAGTGACACGTATCATGCTCAATTCGCAGGACAACAACACGCACGCCCATCGGCTCTATGAGTGGTTTGGCTTTGTACGTATTCAGCAAATGGGCTTTGTGCTGAGAAAGACATTGTAATGGCTAATCCATCGTCATGCCACCATCAACAGAAATGAAAGAGCCAGTAATAAACCGCGTTTCCTCACTGACATACGCCGCAATCGCATTCGCAATATCCTCAGCGTTTGCTAAATGACCCAGTGGAGTGTTGGCGATAAGACGATTCCGTAACTCCTGTGGTTGGTTCGTGGTTCGTTCAGTGGTCACGAAACCAGGAGCAATAGTATTTGCAGTGATTCCAAAAGGTCCAAATTCTTGTGCTACATAGCGTGCAAATTGTGCAATTGCAGCCTTTGCCGATCCGTGTACCGCAAACCCAATTTGGGGGTGCTTAGCAAGCCCTGTCGAAACATACACAATGCGCCCATAGCCGTTTTTAATCATGAGTGGTGTAACGGCCTTCGTTATATTGAATGCTGCTCGCATATCGTCATTGAGCTTTTGAGAAAAATCCTCCCAAAGCAATCCTTGAATCGGTTTTTGTACAAATGACATTGCGGCATTACTCACCAACACATCTATAGAGCCAAACACACGCTGAATCTCAGCTACCATTCGTTCGACGTGCTCTTGCTCCCGAACATCGGCTTGGATAGCAATGGCCTCACTGCCTGCCTCTTGAATAGACCGCACCACTTCTTCTGCAAGACGAGCACTATTGTTGTAATTGACAACGACACGCATTCCTTTCGTTGCAAGCAACTTGGCTGTTGCTGCTCCAATACCACGACTCGCACCAGTGATAAGTGCTACTTTTTTATCTGCCATTATTGATTGGTCATCCTCACTAGATGTACTACGAAAATCAAAAACACTGTTTTGTAAGTGTACTGCTCTCTCTGTAAAGACACGAAAAGCGTGTCCTAAAGTGTTTCATATTAGCCAAAAGCACTTTAGGAGATTTACCTATAAGTACGAGCAGGCTTACCTCTTTCAATTAAGTACTGATCAAACTCATCTAACGTCCGTACCCCGTGCTGTAACACAGCCTCATAAATATCAACGCTAGAAACTTCTTGTCTATACGAAGGCAGCTTCCACCACACGTCCTTAATGCGTAGAATTGCGAGACGTGTTTCAGGTGTAAGCTTCCGCACTATCATGTCATGAATAGGCTCAGAGCGAACGCCCTCGTCAAGCCAAAACGAAATATCAATCTTCCAGTCACTTTCGGCCCCACTATCATACAGCACCATGAAGAAATAGCGTTCATCTTGTGATAAACCTGTAGAATTGAAGGAACCACTTTCATTGAGGTAGCGTACTTGCTTGACGCGTGGATGTATCAACAATGGTGTCATAACCTCATACACACGTTCAATGCTTAAGCGTGGACTCGAAACACTTATATCAATATCACGCCACGTCATTAACCCTAAGACTGAACTACCGTGTACTCTTGCAACGCCAGCAGGACTTAGTAAAAGCACAAGATTTAATTCTTTTACAACCACTTGTGCCTCGTTTTGGAGTAAAGCTTGACGGTGCAATAGGTAGTCTGCGTCTTGCATAATTAAGCCTTCCAACATCCTCATCAGTTAACTATCAAATAAATGTAGTAGTCTGTCAAAGTACATTTGGGACCGAAACTAGGGCGCCCGCAAGGGGACGCCCCTCCCATATGACATGGCTCCTCATGCGCGTTCGCATATGGGAGGGGCGTCCCCTTGCGGGCGCCCTTGCCCCAGCCACATCAAGATTGACAGACTAGTAGGGGCCATAATTCATTACGCCCTGGTTACGATTGTTCGTTAGGACGAGGGCGTAATGAATTATAGCCTCTACAAAATAAATTCTTCACACTAATCCCATCAGGCACCACACATCCAACGGGGCCGATTTATTCTTCACATATAGGGGAGCCATTTGTGCAACACGTACGGCAGGACGGACACGTTGTAAGGTGGAACTGTTAACAAGGATGTTGTTGTCGGAGGCATTTGATTGTAGGCGAGAGGCAACATTTACAGCATCACCTATCGCGGTATAGTTCTGCATACGCCCTTGTGAGCCAATATTGCCCACGGTGGCTGAATCAGTGTTCACACCAAAGCCGAACGAGATGGGTAAACCTTGCGCGTGGGAACGTTGATAGTTGAGGACCGCCATACGCATTTTCCATGCCGCACGTATCGCACGTATCGCATGATCCTCCTGTGAAAGAGGGGCGTTAAATATTGCCATAATCGCATCACCCATGAACGCCGTAATCGTTCCCTGTTCGTCCCATACCTCTTTGACCATGATTTCAAGATAGCTGTTGAGCAGGTTCATGACCTGCTCAGGTGCAATGCTTTCGCTGAGACGCGTGTAGCCACGAATGTCAGCAAACACAACAGAGATTTCGCGCGTCTCACCGCCAAGATTTAGTGCCATTGGGTCCCGAATAAGCTGCTGTACAACGTTGGGGTGGACATATTGCTCGAATATTCTACGAATTTGCTTTGCCTGAGCCTCCGAGCGTTTCAGTAGAGTACGGTCGTCAATGACAAGCGCGGTACCTATAGGTTCCCCATTGGTATCACGCAGTGACGAGACAGAGAGAATCAAGTTAATGACACCATCTCGTTCAGGGATCGTACAGTTCCTTTCACGCAAGACAACAGTACCGTTCTCATGATCGGTAACAGCCGTTCCAAGCAATTCTATGATGCCAACTTTAGAAAGATGCTGAAACGCCTGCAAATAGTGTTGTCCTACCACAAGTTCTGGGTTGAGATTGAGAATGAGGCCAGCAGCACCGTTGAACGTTGTCACCATACCATCTGAATCAGTAGTAATGACGCCATTGGCGATAGAGGCAAAGATGTTGTCCATGTATTTTTTATCTTCGCTGACCTTCTGAATAGCTTTGTTGAGGTCAGCAAAGAGACGTGCATTATCAATCGCAATAGCTGCTTGATTGCAAAACGCGTTGAGCATATCACGGTGTTTAGGTCCAAACAGATTCGCGTTCATACGGCTATCTACATACACCGCTCCAATACAGGCACCACGTACAATCAGAGGGGCGCAGAGAATCGAGCGTATACCGTAAGCCATAATGCTTTCATGCCCTTGGAACACAGCATCGAGTTGTGCATCATCAGAAAGCAGCGTTTCACGATTGCTGATAACACGCGTTATAGCACTCCGGCTAATCTTAAACGCACTTTCATCTATCGTTTGTGCCTGCTTGTCACGCGCAATGGTAAATTCAACCGCGCTTGTTGCCGAATTTACAAGCGCGAGGAAACCACGCTCAGCACCGACAAACTCAATCACACAGTCCATCACAAGACGCAACACCTCATCGAACTCAAGTGTTGAATTGAGTGTACGAGCAATTTCGTATAGCGTCTCTTGTTCGCTTTTCTGTTGCTTTAGTGTGACAATGCTGGAATTGAGGGCTTCACGTTCACGCTCGAACGTTGACTGCGAAACATTGTTTCCACCAGACTGCCCTTGAAGCGTTTGTAGGATGCGTTGAATTGTCTGGTTCATGCGTCCTAGTTCCAGGTCGGCAACACGGCTCACATGTAAGGCTTCGCTGAGCAGACGTACACGGGGGTCGCCACCCTCACTTGCATAACGTCCTTCGACAGCAACTTCTAGCTCGTGTGTATGTTCATGGAGCGTACGCGAAATATTTCTTAGCGAATTGCCGACAACACGCAAATCGTTACTGGCTTTCCAAGCTACATCGGGTGATACCGCCAAGAGTGCGCCTCCATGCTTACTAAATATCCGTGCTATATATACGCTTATGTATTGAAATTATATCACAACAGTCTTGTATGTAGCGATACTCAACAGATATAACAAGGGGCGGCAATGTATTGCTGCCCCTTGTTATATCTGTTGAGTATCGCTACTACACTCCGTTTTGCGCGAGGTATGTTGAGAAGGAGGTAGGTATGAAGCCAAAGTCGCGCTCAACACTGTTCAAGTCGGTTGTATTGTTAAAGCTAAAGAGCGTCATTGCGGCTCGTGTGAGCGGAGGTTTAGGCAGAATTGCCTCCATCACTGCTGCACCAATACCAATAATTGGCGTAGGTGCATAGACCTTGAGACGATTTTTATGCATCGTCTTAAGCAGTTCGTCGTAGATTTGCGAGAACGAGTAGTAGGCAGGTCCACCGATAGTGTAGGTTTTCTTGTTAGTGCCTGCCGGGTTCTCTAGCACCTTGACGATGACGGTTACAACATCTTCTACATAGATGGGTTGAAACAGAGTACCACCACCACCAATAAGCGGTAGTACAGGCGCAGTACGTATAAGGTCAGCTAAGCCTTTGACAAAGGATGACCCTTTGCCAAAAAGAACGGAAGGCTGAATAATCGTATAATCAAGACCACTATCAATCAACATTTTTTCCGCGAGATAGCGACCCTGCATATAGCTTCCTGACTTATCGGGTTTAGTACCCAGACCACCAATCTCGATGATACGCGTTACCCCTGCGTCCTTCGCAGCCTTAATCAGGTTTGCAGTTCCATTGACATTCGTATTTTCATAGTAGTTGCTGCTTAATGCTTTATGGTCTGCCGTAATGAATGCGGCATGCACAATCGTGTCAATACCTTGCACTGCTGCATTCAGTGTGTGCGGTTGAGTCGTGTCGCCTTCGACAAATTCAACTTTGTCCGCAGGCAAAATCGTCTTTGCGCGGGTAATATCGCGTACAAGACAACGAGGTCGTTCTCCCTGCGCTGCCAAACGTTGTGCGAGATGTCGTCCAATATAGCCAGTCGCGCCAGTGATGAGTATCATGAGTTCGCCCTGCTTTCTAAAATGTGATAAAACGTGTTTACCACAATCCTAATTGTTGCACTTCACACGATTGAGGTACCTTCGTAATACCTACGTCAACACGCGATTCCTGCAATACACCGCGTCCACCAGGAACGTGTGGCGGCTGCCCCGCAAGGAACCTTGTCAGAATGTTGTGAGAAGAGTTGACATCTCTGTCCATGACAAGGCCACAATTCGTACAGCAATATGTCCTCTTCCACAACGGCATTGATTGCAGATCGCCACAACTAGAGCATTGTTTGGAGGTATTGCGCTCATCTAGGAAGACCAGTTCTTTCCCGTACAGGTCACATTTGTACCGCAACATCTGTGTAAAGGTGTATACCCCCCATTCGTTATAGACCGCTCGATTGAGGGACTTGTTGCGCTCTATGTGTTGATGCGTGACCATTTGCCTCTGAGAAAGATCGCCCACAATCACAGTTCTCTCAACCAGTGTGTGGGCAATCAAGTGTGAGGCTTTATGCAGACTATCCTTTCGTTTGTTGTGTTTCTTCTCACTGACGCGCTTATACACCTTACTCAAATGGATATACCGCCGTGATTTCTTCTTGCACTTGTCGCGCTTTGACCTGATTTTGTCCAGTTGCTTGTTGTACCACTGATGCCCGTTGAAACCACCAATGGTGTAAACACGCCCTTGCTCATTGACCCCTGTTGCTAGTGTCTTGATACCCAAATCAAAGGCGAGGTACTCTGCTTGCTCTTGCTTATGCGGTGCTACTTGCTCATCCTGTTTGTAGGTGAAAGAGGCGTAGTAGTTGCCTCTCGCATCTCTGGATATCGCAACCTCTCCAAATTCTGTAGGGGGTGTATCAGTCAAACGAGCAACGATGTTTGGGAAACGTTTGTGCTTGCCACGTCCTCCGGTCGGTAACGTGAGACGGTTCCCTTCAATCACTAGGTACATCGCAGGATAGCAGAGCGTGAAGAAGCTATGACGTGGGCGTACTCTTGGAAATCCAGGGGTCTCACCGTTTTTGACTCTGCGAAAGAATGCACTCATTGCAGCATCAAGACGGTAGTACAATTCTGCAAGCAACTTGCCGTATACATCGTCAAGTTCAGGGTCATACTTTCGACTCTCTGCAAGCGTCTTTTTGCAGCTTGTGAAGGTCCATTTTTCGCCGTTGCGTAGACGCATGACCCACCAATTGTAGAGACCGCGACACTTGCTCTGCATGAACTCAAGCGTCGCAGCGTCTTGCTCAGAGACCTTTAGCTTCATCTTTGTGCAAAGCAGCATCAGAGCTATATCCTTTCGCTTGAACTCGCTCTAACTCAGCATTCACTAAGCGATCTAGTACATCCAACATCGACTCATTGGTAAGAGCCGCAATCAGTTTGAGTTTCCTTCGTGTGCCTTCCCTTGCCCGTAAAACGGGGGTAGTAATTTTCTTTTCCATGTATACATTGTAGCAAAAAGCACTATGTGCTTTCAAGAGTAGGAAGGTGTACAAGAAAGAACGTTTGCTCATATTTGAGTGCTATTCTGTCAACTGTTAAAAGCTCCTCATATATATTGCTACGCATGAGACGCCCAACAAGACGAAAACAAGTAACATTACACTCTCGCTTGTGCAGATAACAGATAATCGGTAGAGGCAGCGATTCATTGCGCCTAAAGATGGGAGCGAGAGGGGTTCACGTCAAGGTAAAGAATCATTGCCGAAGCGTTACCCCAGCCCCATCTTTGGGCGCAATCAATTGCTGCCCC
>CAXUIS010000266.1:0-7442 GCA_964250915.1 uncultured Ktedonobacteraceae bacterium
GCCCACAAGGGGCTACCCTACTATACACCCGTGGGCGTAGCCTACACGAACGTTGTATAGTAGGGTAGCCCCTTGTGGGCGTCCGTGGGATTCCTAGAGTAATTTGTTAACCTGCATAATCGGTCCCTGCTGTTGTTGCTGAGGTTGTTGCTGCTGTGGCAGTGGCTCCTGTTGCTCATAGCCTGTTGTAGCAACGGGAATCCACTCTTCTTCCTTCTCCTTCTGCACTGCAACCGCTTCATATCCGCTAGGTAGCACGTCGGAAAGCGAAACTTTGACGGTAACAGCGAGTTCGCTTTCCGCATTGCCCCGAAAAACACCTCGTGTCGGTGGCACGTCAGCATAATCACGTCCGACAGCAACACGAATATGGCGTCCTCCTGCCAATGTATTGTTTGTAGGGTCAAAGCCAACCCAACCTAGATCAGGAAGTAGGGCCTCAACCCATGCGTGAGTAGCACTTTCAGAGGAGCGGTCTCTATACCCACCTTGGTGAAAAAGATAGCCACTAACATAGCGACATGGAATGCCGAGTGTACGTACAAGCGTAATCATGATATGCGCAAAATCCTGGCACACGCCACGGCGAACGGTTAAAGCATCATCGATGGGCGAATCAACGGTAGTAATTTCTGGTGAGTATTCAATACTATTGTGCAAGCCTGTATTGATCTCTCGTAGCACTGTCAAAGGATCGTCGCGCCTTTGCACATTGAGTTCTTTCGCTAGAGCGTATAGGAGTTCTGTCGGGCTGGCGAAATGACTTGGTACAAGAGAGTCCCAGTATTCGTCGTCGGCTGTCAGTGCATCGAGTTCTTCCCACGCACTTAGCTCCAACGCTTCTGGTGGCTCTGCTGGCGGTATCAGTTCAACAAGCGAGTGTGCATTGATCGTGAGTTGTGCATGACGGTTTGGAACATCGAAGTGATGCACCTTATTTCCTTGCTCACCACGATAATCTAGGATGCGTGCGCGTGGAGTAGTCGTCAGGCGAAAATCCAGGCAATGCTGCGTTCCTTCCGTGCGTGGCTGAATGCGCACCTCCATGATACTCTCACTGATGGGTGCGCTATATCGGAAGCGCGTGATATGGCGAATGGTGTAATACATGAGCGTCGTCCTTATGAAGTGAGCGCGACATCAATGGGATAGGTGATGTAGACCTGATACACGGCCTCATTGATCTGCCGACACTGAAACTGAATGTTTTCCAGGTAGGAATGCATATTTCCACTCATGATCTCGTCAATTTGATCGTAGTCAAGCGAAGCTCTCAATCGTCCAGCTAACCGTTCAACGCGTCCCGCGTTCCGCACAGTCGTGATTTTTGTGATGGTTTGTAGGGCACTCTGCATCATTGTTGCAGCAAAGCGTATCGAGCGCGGAGTTTCTGCATTCAGCAGCAAAAATTCCGCGATCCGATTGGGCTGAATGTTTGCTGTATACACCTTACAATACGACTCGAACGAGGCACATGATCGAAGCAAGCCAACCCAACTCATATAGTCAAGCGAGGCATTCGTAAATGGTTCCTGTATCTCCATCAGTGAGTGAAAATGCACATCTAACAGTGTTGAAGTCTGTGAAGCGCGTTCGATATAGCAACCAACGCGAATAAAGTGCCATCCCTCGCTATGATTCATCGTTGCGTCTGTAACACCCTGAAAGAGTTGAACGCCTTCTTTCACTCCTGCCAGGAACATATGCGGCTGCCTTTGCCATATATCTTCGATGGTAGTACGTTTCACACGCAGATAGAGCCTATTCAACTGTTCCCACATCTCAGAGCTAATTTGCTCACGCACCTGCCGTGCATTTTCGCGTGCAGCCGCGAGACACGAGACAATCGAAGCACTATTGGATGTATCAAACGTGAGATAGTGTGTGATACGATATGCCTCATCATCTCCGCCTTCCAATGCAGAAATGCGCAAACTATGATACAAACGCTCCCAGCGCAAATCAGCATATTGAGCGGTTTCCAACATCTGGTTAAGGTTGACATCGAGCAAACGCGCCGTATGTTCGGCACGCTCTAAATAGCGGCTCATCCAATAGAGGCTATCAGCGACACGTGACAGCATGATGGTTCTCCTGATTGAAACGTGCCAGGGCACCTGCAAGGGGATGCCCCTCCCATACGATGTGAGAAAAGATATTCATATATGGGAGGGACATCCCCTTGCGGGTGCCCTGATCTAACTCACAATGTTTTTCATCATTGATAATCTTATTCATGGTTCAATACCCACGTATCCTTACTGCCACCACCTTGCGAAGAGTTGACAACAAGCGAACCACGACGCAGAGCCACACGTGTGAGGCCACCAGGAACAATAGTTACGCGGTCTCCATTGAGAATAAATGGACGGAGATCGACATGTCGAGGCTCGATCTGTCCATCCATCACGCAAGGGGCGCGTGAGAGGGAGAGGGTTGGTTGCGCGATATAATTACGTGGATTGGCAAGAATAGCTTGCCGAAATTCCTCACGCTGCACCGCTGTACTGTAGGGACCAATCAGCATACCATACCCACCGGATTCGCCGACCGCTTTGACTACCAGTTTGTCCAGATTCTCAAGCACATAGCGTTGTTGCGATGCGTCTGTAAGAAGATAGGTTTCGACATTTGGCAAAATCGCCTCTTCTCCGAGATAAAAGCGAATAATCGCTGGTACATAGGCATAGAGTGCCTTATCGTCAGCAATACCTGTTCCTATCGCGTTTGCAAGCGACACATTACCTGCACGATATGCATTAAGTAGACCAGGAACGCCGAGGGTTGAATCGCCACGGAATGCTATCGGGTCCAGGAAATCGTCGTCGATACGTCGATAAATCACATCGACTCGCCGCAGGCCAGCCGTAGTGCGCATATATACAATGTTGTCATGCACAACCAGATCACGTCCCTCGACCAACTCGATTCCCATTTGGCGAGCAAGAAAGGTATGCTCAAAGTAGGCCGAGTTATATACTCCAGGGGTTAGCAAAACAATGGTGGGATTGGGACGCATGAGTGGGGCAAGTGACGAAAGGGTGTTGAGTAGTGCTTGCCCATAGTGGTCGATTGGGCGTACATCATAGCTGCCAAAGAGCGCGGGAAAGACATTCTTCATAACTTGACGATTGGCTAGCATGTAGGACACCCCGCTTGGGACACGCAGGTTATCCTCTAGTACGGCAAAAGTGCCATCAGGCAAACGTACCAGGTCCGAGCCTACGATTGAGATATAGGTATCGTGAGGCACCTGTAGCCCTTGCATCTCGCGTCGGAAGTGCTTGCAACTATAGATGAGGGCACGTGGCACAATTCCCTCAGTGAGAATACGCCCATCATGATAGATGTCTTTCAAAAATAAGTTGAGCGCGGTAATACGTTGCGTCAAGCCACGTTCAATAACTTCCCATTCTCCGCTTGTAATGATGCGAGGTAGCAAATCATAAGGCCAGATACGTTCGGTCCCTTCGTCTCCTCCATACACGGTGAAGGTGATGCCTTGGTTGAGAAATGCAACATCTGCCGCCTGTTGTCGTTGTTGTAGCGTATCCATCGACAATTCAAGCAATCGTTGGTATAATTCTTGATAGGGAGGACGTGCTATACCCCCTTTGTGAAACATCTCATCATAAGCGACATCGAGATGGTACTGTGAGAATGGTGGGGGCAATGTGGGTTGCTCGGATGTACCGGACCTGTCTGATCGTATCACGCTTTTTTCCTGTTGTGCTAAGTGCAACAATACGCCAATAGACAAAACCTCACATCAATCCATGTGAGGCGTCATTGCCAAACGTGTTCCTTTGGGAGAGGTTCGTTTTCCTATAAAGCTTATGATAGCAGCCAAAGAGAACGTCTGTCAATTGCCACCTTATGGTAAAATAGACAAAAACATATTTCATCATGCCTTTATTCAAAATACTCTACGTGGCGAGAGGAATCTATGCAAACAAGTACTCTACCTACTATACAGCAGCGGAGCCTTGTAGGGCGGCTTCGTAATGGTCTCATTGCCCCTATTAGCTTATTGCTGATTGGACTTGTTCTCTGTGTTTCAGCAGGCATCTTTGCGTCTATAAGTCAATATAATCTCGGTGAGCAAAAAGTTACTATTCAAGAGAACCTGGATGGTATGCTAACTTCAATGATTGACCAGGAAACTGGGGTGCGCGGCTATATTAGTACCAATAATTCAACCTTTCTTGACCCATTTAATACTGGTAGACCACAATACCTCTCCTATCTTCAACAATTGAAAAATGCAACGAATAATACCTCATTTAGCAATACCTCAGCCCTTATCACAAACGCAGACAATCAAGCGTCTGATTGGTATAACAATTACGCAACCGTACAAATCAGGAACATGCAGGCAGGCGATCTCACCACTGCGCGGTCAGAGCGCACTAGCGCAGCAGGAAAAGCCTCATTTGATGCCTTCCGCTCCGCGATGGGACAGTTACAAGCAATAGTAAATAGCGATATTACGAATTTACAGACTCAAGTCAATGCAATCAATATTGCCGCTATTGTGTTTGTCGTTGTTCTTTCGATCATTGCTATCGTCGTTCTGTGGCGTGTCTTTAATGGCATTACAAATAACCTGCGTGATCAACTTGCTATGCTGCAAACGACAACGGCGCAAGTAGGTTCAGGAAATCTCGCAGCCCGCGTACCAGACCTTTCCTATAACGAGTTAAGTCAGTTAGGACGCACATTTAACACGATGACGACAAAACTCCAGGACCAGCAAAGTGCTCTACAAGAGCGCGACATCATGGAGAGTGTGCAAGAACTTAACTCAATCCTTACCAAAAGCTTAGACGTAGAGTCATTGACAAAAGAATTTATACGTACCGTGCTTGTACGCCTCAATTTACAGGTAGGTGTTCTTTACCTCTATGATCATCCCACGCGACAACTGACTCTGTTTGCTGCTCAGGGCGTAGACAATCAGCATATACAAGGCGATTTCCAGTTGGGTGAAGGTCTCGTTGGGCAGGTTGCACAAAGTCGTAAAACACTCTATCTTTCCTCACGCGATGGTGGTGAGAAAGGTCCTTTTAGTGTCAGAACCGCGTTAGGTACAGTCCTTCCGGCTGGCCTCTATCACCTTCCACTCGCTGATGGGAAAAACCTGCTCGGCGTGCTTGTCGTTGGCTCGGTCTATCCAATGAACGAAAATGCGCGTAACGTGCTAGATGTCGTAGCAAGTAACCTCACCGCCGCCCTTAGCAATACGCAGGCATATCGCCATATCCAGGAGCAAGCAGAGGAGCTAGAAAAGCGTAGTCGTGAGCAAGAAACTGCAAACATTGCCCTTCGTCGTCAGCGCGATGATCTCACCGTTCTGAATGCAGCCCTTGAAGACGCGAATAAAGCTAGAAGTCAGTTCCTTTCAACTATGTCTCATGAACTGCGTACTCCGTTGACCTCGATTATCGGTTTTAGTCAAATTCTGTTACGAACCAGTGATAGTGCAGGGTTTAATCAGCGTCAAAAGAGTAACATTGAGCGCATTCTAAAAAATGGGCAGCACCTGCTATCACTTATCAACGACGTGCTTGACCTGGCTAAGATCGAAGCGGGGCGTATGGATGTCAATAACAGCGAGGTTGATGTGTCAGAGATGCTCGCGGCTGTTGTCGAGGAAACGCATTCGATTGCAGCAGAGCAAAAGCTCAATTTGCAATGGAGTGTCGAAGAAGGTATCAGCTTTATCGAAACCGACCCCATCAAACTACGTCAAATCTTACTAAACCTGATTTCAAATGCGCTTAAATTCACAGAAAAAGGTTCAGTTACTGTAACCGCAAGACATGCGGCATCCCTCGTATCAAAGGATAGCATGCCCGAACGTGCTGAAAGCGGTTATAATAGTGATGTTGACCGAATCGCTATTTCCGTACAAGACACAGGTATTGGTATTTCGCAAGAAATGCAAGAGCGTATCTTTGAAGCATTCTATCAGGTTGATGGTAGTAATACGCGTAAGTATGGTGGCACGGGTCTTGGCCTTTCTATCGTACGCCAATTAATCGCCCTTCTTGGTGGAAAACTAGAGCTACAAAGTACACCTGACAAGGGTAGTACATTTACTATATATCTTCCTGTTCGCGCTCGTGCTTTGCGTATTGAACAACATGATACACGCCTCAATAGTGGAGCCTTATCTATTCAAGGTAAGTCGTCAACCGCAAACGTCATAGAGATGATCGAAGAAGGTGATGACCAAGATCAGCGTCTTATACTAGCGATTGACGATAATCCGGATGTGCTCAGCCTTATCAACAACGCGCTAGAGAACTCACCTTATAAAGTGGTTGGTATCAACGACTCGACCAAAGCTGTGGAAATGATACAGAGGTTACAACCAGTAGCTGTTACGCTTGATGTGATGATGCCAGAGGTTAATGGTTGGCAAATTCTGAATCAACTACGCTCTAACCCTGCAACTGCTACAATTCCTGTTATCATGCTTACTGTGCTCGAAGACCGCTCAGCCGCCCATGTCTTAGGTGCTGACGAATATCTTGTGAAACCTGTCGAGCGCGACTCATTGCTGAACACACTACGTCAGGTTGCGTTGCATAAAACGCTTGCGCCGATCACTGCCTCCAGTGTCGTAGCCGAACAAGTGGAAACTACAAACGGCTCATCTGATGTCGCTACCATACAACAACCATTTCTTGTCCTAAATACGGAGCGTTCAGCACGCGAGATGTTAGAGCGTGTCCTTTCTGAAGCAGGCTTAACGGTGAAAACCGCGTCTAGTGAACTGCAAATGCTAGACATCGTGCAAAACTCTAAGCCCGATGTAATCATATTGCGCGTCATTCCTGATGCGATAAAGGAGTAGTAAGAGACGTGCAAAACAATAAATCAATCCTCATTGTCGATGATAGTGAGGACATGCGTACTCTGCTCGGACAGGTTCTTGAGGACGAAGGCTACACGCTGTACTTAGCCGAAGATGGCAATGTCGCGGTGGAGCAAGCCGTCGCCCATCATCCCAACCTCATTCTTATGGATATGTCTCTGCCAGGCATAACGGGCTGGGAAGCGGTCGAGCAATTACGTCAGAAGCCAGAGTTTCAGCATACGCCCATCATCGCCGTCACCGCCTACGTCACGAAAGCCGACGAGGAACGCGCAAAAGCCGTCGGCTGTGACGCTCATCTCGGCAAGCCCTTCGATATTCTGCAAGTGCTCGATACGATAGAAGGGCTGTTGCAGTGATAGCAAAAAAAGAAATGTAGTGAACACGTTCCCTAACAAAAATAATTCTCCAGATATACAAGTAGTAGTGCAGGAGGTAAAGCGTCTCCTCCTGCATCTTCAAATATCTTCCATCGAGCGTGTAGAAGAGGGCGTCTCCACCTATGTCTACAGAATACACAGCAACAACGAAACTTTCTATCTTCGTCTTCTTCCAGAAA
>CAXUIS010000267.1:0-7411 GCA_964250915.1 uncultured Ktedonobacteraceae bacterium
GTGAAGGCGATAGCAATGACATCGGTGAAGAATTGGAGATAGGAGCCGAGGTCAGAAATGACATGCACCTTAAATCCGTGTACCTTGCCGGTGCGGTCTACGGCCGCTTCGACAGAATCGATCTGGTCGCGTCCGTGGATGGTTGCGGCGAAGCTTTCGCTGCGATCCTCGATCCACTTGACGGGCTTGCCCAACTGCATTGATGCGAATGCGGCAAGTGCCTCTTCGGGATAGATTTCCAATTTGCAGCCGAAGCCACCACCGACTTCGGGAACGACCACATGTACTTGATGCTGTGGAAGCTTCACCTGTTCCGCAAGATAATTGCGTAATAGGTGAGGAATCTGGGAGGAACTCCAGATGTTGAGCATCTTATCAGATTTGCGGAATTCAGCGATGACGCCACGCGTCTCCATTGGTGAGGGTGCGACGCGCTGATTGACGAAGCGTCCTTTAACGATGAGTCCACCATTCGCCACTGTGTCCGCGAAGACCTTATCTATTTCCTCCGTTGGAGGATGGATAGGCAGCGCGACGTTCGTACCATACTCTTCATAAAGTATCGGCGCGTCAGGCTGCATGGCCTTCTCAAGGTCGATGGCGGCAGGAAGAGGCTCGTAATCAACATCAATCAGATCAACGGCATCGCGTGCAGTGTACTTGTCATCAGCGATAACGATTGCGACAGGATCACCATAGAAGCGTACTTTGCCTTCTGCGAGTGGCCCACGACGACCCATGCCCTTGTCAATATATGGCGGTAGAGGTGCCGCAACAGGAATGTTGCCGACTTTGCCTTTGAGGTCCTCTGCCGTATAGACAGCGATCACGCCGGGATGACTGCGTGCGGCTTCAGTATCAATGCTGTTAATACGTGCGTGACCATAGGGGCTACGGAGAACCGACATATGAAGCATGTTGAGCATTTTCATATCGTCTACATAGGTAGCCTGTCCTGTGATTAAACGGGGATCTTCACGCCTTTTAACTGGCGTGCCAAGTGTAGCTGCAATGCCCATGAGTGTGCAAGTCCTTTCTCATATATGAGAAATGAAACAACAATTGATATTCTTGCATCCATGCAGACAAGTATTAGTCTGCCGCCGTGACTGGTTCGGAGGTACCTGCACGCATGTGTTCAGCGGCAGACTGAACGGCACGCACGATATTCTGGTAGCCAGTACAGCGGCAGATGTTGCCTTCAAGACCTTTGCGAATCTCTTCTTCACTTGGATTGGGGTTATTTTTGAGTAGTTGATAGGAGGCCATAATCATACCGGGAGTGCAATAGCCGCACTGGAGGCCATGTTTCTCCCAGAAGCCTTCTTGAATGGGGTGGAGTATATCACCGTTGGCGATACCTTCAATCGTGGTTACTTCATCGCCGTCAGCTTGTACAGCAAGAACGGTGCATGATTTCACTGCTTCACCATTGAGCATAACCACACAGGCACCGCATTGAGATGTGTTGCAGCCAATATGTGTTCCTGTCAGGTCCAGGGTGTCGCGTAAATAATGGGCGAGCAGTGTGCGAGGCTCGACCTCTGATTGCCGTTTTTGACCGTTCACGGTCATTGTAATTGCGCGCTTCATCGTTACTAATGGTCCTCCATGTAGCTAAGCCGCGTCCTCCTCCATTAACACCTATGGAAATATGAGGAAAAAACGCGATTGTTCCTTTGTACTGTTCATTCAGTGTGAGGCTCTATGCTGTGAAAGACGAATGAAAACTCCTTTCAATATATAATAGCGTGAGGGATGATGCAAGGAAAGATTTTGAAGAGTCCGGCTATTTAGTACTGAAGCTAGACAAATGCAAAATCATCTTTTCTCTATCGTATTTCTATACATCGCAAATGAGATAGGAAGGATAGTCATACTCTAGCTTAACAGAGAGTAGCACAATAAAGGTTACGTTGTCAAATGTTGTAAAGCCAATGTATGGGCTAGGCTATAGCCTCTTCCTGCACCAGATTATGTGTAGTTTTGAGCGATGTACCCGTCCCCTTTTTACGTAACATCAGCATTTCTGCGGCGATACTTAAGGCAATTTCATCGGGTGTTTCCGCACCAATGTCCAGACCAATAGGTGCATGAACCTGAGCGAGTCGCTCTGGTGCTATGCCCTCTTTCATCAAGGTTTTGAAGATATTCTTCACCTTGCTAGGACTCCCAATCATTCCAATGTAAGCCGCCTTGCTCTCCAATGCAGCATGTAGAGCTTCTTTGTCAAGTGTATGACCACGAGTGACGATCACAATCCAGCTTGACTCGTCCGGTTCTAGTGTGCGGATCGTTTGTGGAATGTCGCCAAAGGCAAGTTGTATCTTGTCCCCAAAGGCTTGTGGATTGGCGAAGTCTCGACGATCATCAACGACCACGATACGATAATCAAGGTTGAGCGAGAGCCGTGCAAGGGCTTGTGCAACATAGCCCGCTCCAACAATAATGAGTCGGGGTTCAGGTCGTAGCACTTCCAGCAGGACCTCTAGCGTTGCGCCGCAACTTCCCACGGCTTCTCCATTATCAGCATCTATATGGACATGGACAGTTTGTGAGTGTCCCTCACTCAATGTCCTGAGAGCCTCCTGCGCTATCTTCCCATCCGTCAGAGGACCTGCTATGCCTTCGCTAACGCTTCCGTCTGCATGTACTAACATTTTACTACCAACACCACAGGGTGCGGAGCCAACGGTTTTAGCAACCGTTGCGATGACAATGCGTTCCCCGTGTCGTAGCGCGTCTTGAATTTCGTTATAGATACTCATTGTGTTCATGAGGACGCACCCTTTCGCGTATTTGTTTGGGTGAGCGCACCGGGGTCTTTGCTATGACGTGTGGCAACGATCTCTGCCATAATCGCAAGAGCAATCTCCTCTGGTGCTTTTCCACCAATGTTGAGACCGATAGGCCCATGAATGCGCTTCACTTGCTCCGGTGTCAATCCGTTTTTCACAAGACGTTCTGCACGTTCTTCGCCTGTTTTGCGACTTCCAATAGCTCCCACATAGCCTACGTCATGCTTGAGCACGACATTTAGAGTTGGCTCGTCAAACTTCGGGTCGTGAGTGAGCACAGCAATAGAGGTTGATGGATTGAGGTCCATATGCTCTAACACTTCGTCGGGCCACTCGACAATTAAGTCGTCAGCATGAGGGAAGCGTTCGCGGGTGGCAAAGGCAGCGCGGGCATCAATGACGGTGACATGATAATTGAGTGTCTTAGCAAATATTGTTAATGGAATAGCAATGTGTCCTGCACCAACAATAATCAACGATGGTGGGGGTGGGAAGCCTTCGATGAATACCTGATACGGCTCTTGTGTTTCTGTTGCGCTACCTAGCGTGTAGGTATGTGTTTGCGCTTCACCTTTCCACATCGCATGCTCTGCGTCTACTTGCACAAGTGCATCAAGCGCAGTCTGTCCAAGTGTGCCGCGTGTAGTTTTATCAGGGAATACAAGGAGCTTTGAGCCAATATTGTCAGCACCCCGTACCACGGTTGCTAGTGCCGCGCCCTTTTCCTTTTCTATTTGGTCTTTTAGTGCTTCATAGAGTCCACTCATAAATGACTCCTACATACTTCTTTGTACAAGATGTGCAGCGAAATGTTGATGATAATAAAGATGTTGGGATTCTACCAATCCAGGCGTTCCACAAAGACCTGAATGGTGCCGCCACATGCGAGACCGATTTGTTCGATATTCTGCTCTTCGGTAATGCCGAATTCGAGCATTTGTGGCTTGCCATCTTCGATAACTTCTAAGGCTGCATGCACCACGGCTGGTTCTACACAACCGCCGCTTACCGAACCCGCAAGTTCGCCACTCTCACTGACCGCAAGTTTTGCCCCTGGTCTGCGGGGTGCCGAGCCTTGCATAGAGATAACGGTGGCTATAGCGACACGTTCGCCACGTCCCCGCCATTTTTCTACATCAGGTAATACATCTATCATCGGAAACCCCCTTGTTTATGTACGCATTGTCCTTAGGTGATAATCATAAATAGACCTGGGCAACCTGCTCAGGTCTATCTTATGTCCTGATTATGGGCTGGTGAAAAAGTTTGTTTACTATAGTGTAGTATGTGCTGATATGCTACTAGTTGTCAAGGGATGTAATATTTGAACCCTATTGATTTAACATCTTACCGTAGGAACCACGTTTACGGCGTCCTTGCGCAATTCATTGCGCGAAATCATGCTGATTATGGACTTACGCGAGACGAGAATGAATTCTATCCCATATCTTCACCACTTGTTGATATGCCTCCCACGTGTCCACATCATAATTAGGCGTATCTTCATCCATGTCTAGTGTTGCTATTTCCTGTCGATAGCGTTCAAGAACTTTACGGCCACCTTCATCGCCCGTCATCTCCATAAGTTCGGGGAAGAGGCTTGCGTCAAAGAGTGTGGGGTTGCCGCGTTTGCCCCCATAGCGTGCTGTAATGATACGCTTGCCCGTGTTTTGCTTTGTCTCGACCATGCTATCGAGAATATGGGAAGTCATAAGCGGTTGATCGCCGAGGACAATTAACGCCCCGTTTATAGTAGGGTACGAAGACAGCAACGTCTCTATGCCATTGCGTAAAGATGTACTCATACCTTGTTGATAGTCAGGATTTTCGACGGTTGTAAGTTCTGATTCATATGGAGTGAGAAGTGTACGTACCTGCTCTGCTTGATGGCCTAGCACTATCACAAGAGGTCGTGCTTGTGAGGCAAGGACGGTTTCGATAACGTGGAGAAGTACAGGACGGTCTCCGAGCGGTAACAGCAGTTTGTGCTGTCCTTGCCCCATACGGCTTGAGCGGCCCGCGGCCAAGAGAATGGCGGCAGTAGTAGTGGACATGCTAGAAAATCCTTTCCAGTACTACATACTATAAGGAATGCGTGACCGGCAGGGTTGCCTGTAGTTCGTGCATCCACTCAAGGAGAGCGCGTGTCTGATGAATACGACTGCGTAACACAATCTGCTCAAAAAACGTGTCGTCGTCCTTAATGGTATCGGAAGAATGTTTCGACTCTAAATGATGCAGAAAACTGTTACACGCAGAGATTTCTTGGTCAATGAGATTGCTCATAGTATGAGGAATAAACTTTTGTACGAAGTAGAGCTTGAGAAGAAAAATAATGCGAATATCCCGTGGTTTTTCAACGGGTTCTGTTAACCACTCTTGAAAAATAGCGTCACCCGACTGAGTAAGTGCATGAATTTTGCGCGGTGGGCGTGTTTCCTGTGTTTCTAATGTTGTCTCGATATAGCCCAGCTTTTCTAGTTTTTTGATGAATGCATACATCTGGTTCATTTCCAGATGCAGAATTTCTCCCAAGGTGCTGGTTTCAAACTTCTGAAACATCTCATAGCCATGCATGGGCTGACTCTTGAGCAGGCCCAGAATAATATACTCCGCTGGTGCGCTAATTTGCATACACTTTCCTTACCACATAAAATGACCTGAATGTAGGAAGATAGACTCTCCAATTATTCCATCTTTTCGCTAAGAACCGCAAGTCCCTCTATTTCGATCAACGCCGCGTCCTGAAAAAAACGTGAGATTTCGAGCAGTGCAGCCGCTGGATAGTAGTTGCCAAAGAAGGCCCGATGCGCTTTGCCTAATGCTGGAAGATTGGCGCGATAGTCGTCGCGGTCACTGACAAAAATTATGATTTTCACAATATCCTGCATTGTCCCACCAGCCGCTTCAACGACGGTTTGGAGGTTTCGTAACACTTGTGTATATTGAGCAACGAGATCGCCAGGAGCGACAATTCTACCTTCTTTATCACTAGCGGTCTGTCCGGCAAGAAAGAGGAGGCGTCCTCCAGTAACAACAATGCCATGATTGAAGCCACTAGGACGAGCTAACGAGGGTGGGTTGATAATAGTTTTTTCCATATATTTATCTTTCTTATAGTCTAAATTATGACATGACTCCGCCACCGTCTATGTTGATAGCTTGCCCTGTGATGCCTTTACTGCTTTCTTGTGCGAGAAAAACTGCGAGGGAGGCTATCTCATCGGGTTCTATGAGACGTTGCTGTGGACTTGTCTTGGCGAGCGTCTCACGTGCTTGTGCCTCGCTCATACCTGTGCGAGCAGTGATGTTGCTCACGCTGGTATCAGTGAGAGGAGTATCAACATAGCCTGGGCAAATAGCATTTACTGTAATATTATACGAAACAAACTCGATAGCTAAAGCGCGCGTGAGGCCGAGGACGCCATGCTTTGCAGCGGTATAGGCTGCGATATAACGCCCACCGACTCTTGACGCAGTTGAGGCGATATTGATAATGCGCCCCCAACGCTGTTCTACCAGTGTTGGCGCAAAGGCTTTCGTTGCAGCGTACACGCTTGTTAGATTCACTGCGAGCATACGTTGCCAAAGGTCATCAGGGTGGTTCAAGAATTTATGGCTACTCGCATTGCCCGCGTTATTTACCAGAATATCAATACTGCCCATTGTCTCTATACAGGTTTGCGCCATGCGTTGTACTTGCTCTCCATCAGTTACATCACAGGCAACCGCATAGCCTTTGCGTCCTGCTGCTTGTATTTGCGTAACGAGCGAATTCAGTTCGGCAGGTGTTCGTGCGGTTACGGCTACGTCGGCTCCCGCATGTGCAAGGGCAAGCGCAATACTGCGCCCAATACCACGTCCGGCACCAGTTACGACTGCATGCTTTCCCGAAAGCGTAAACTGTTGATCGGTAGACATAGATGTTGTCCTCTCTTAAAATTGTGAACGAATACTCCACAAATCAGGAAAAAACGGTTTAATGGTTGACGCGAGATACCCTGCACCGGATGAGCCACCAGTACCAGCTTTGTAACCGATGGTGCGCTCGACCATCTTCGAGTGTCGGTATCGCCATTCCTCAAATCCCTCATCCATATCCACAAGGTTTTCACAAATGTTGCTGACCGTGACGTTTTGACGATAGACATCAATGAGAATGCTTTGGATGGCGGACGAAGGAATAATGAGTTGCGTGACATCCCGATGAAGTTGGTCGTCTGGGACGAGATAGCCATTGAGACTGAGATAATATAAGAACGCATCCCAGAGACTGGGTTGCGCATAACGCTCCTCAAGCTTTTGTCGTCCCACTGAATCTTGTGTATAGCTGTGAAAGACCGTTTCACGTTTATAGCCAAAGACGAACTCTATCTCACGAAATTGGGCCGATTGGAACCCGCTAGCCGACTCCAAAAAGTTGCGAAACGAGTTAAATTCAAGAGGCGTCATCGTTTCCAGTACATCAAGTTGTGCGACCACCGTTTTTAGAATGGCGAGTACACGACGTGTGACATGTGTGACTCGTGCGGGTTCATTGGCGCGTAATAGCGTCATAAGATAGTCGATTTCGTATAGTATCTGCTTAAACCAGAGTTCATAGACCTGATGAA
>CAXUIS010000268.1:0-7409 GCA_964250915.1 uncultured Ktedonobacteraceae bacterium
AAGGCTGCTCGTCCTGCTCCACTGACACGACGCGTGATGACCAGATGAAAGCCGATATCACGGCCCGCCAGCATCAATTCTAGCAAAGGGTTAAGCGGATTGTTTGTTGGCGTCACGATTGAATCATAATCATCGACAAACAAGAAGAAGTGACATCCATTCCAGCGTTGTTGCTTACGCAATTGTGCTAAAGGCACATCGGCATATGCAGAGGCTCGTTTCTCAAGGTCCACCTTGAAATTATCAATACACGTCTTTAACGTAGGCGGGTTGTGTGCATAGGTAAGCAGGTAAGGACTCTCGACAAAATCAAGCAGTGTTTTACGATAGTCAACTACGGCAAAGGCGACCTGCTTCTGCGTGTAGCGTTGCTCTAGTCCACGCATCCACGCACGCAACACAGTTGATTTGCCACTTTCCGTATCACCTAGAATAACGAAATGGGGACCTGATGTGATGAGGTCAACGTAGACAGGATGCAATCGGAACTCTTCGAGGCCAAGCGGCACACCTGACGGTTGCTCTTGTCCTACATGAGTAGCTATATCTTGCCATGTCACATGAGCTGGTAACATACGAATAGGTGGCGCAGGTTCGCCATGCCATGACTGTGTTGTACGTTCTATCAGTGCAGAAAGGGGAGTCGAAAGGTCTTCATACACAGCATTTTGCTCTTCTCGACTCCGCACAATTGGAAGTGCGGCTTGAAATTGTAGCTTTTCTTTGGTCAGACCACGCCCAGGCACGCCAACAGGCAGAGCTGCGGCTGGAAGTTTGCCCACCTCTGACTCGATAGGATCATTTAAGCGGAGTTCCAGGCGTCGCCCAATATTGTCGCGTACCTTGGCGCGAATCTCGGCCCAGCGATTCACCGCTAGAATGACATGTACTCCATAGGTGAGGCCAGTCGCTACAATCTCAACGATAGCACTTTCTAGCATTTCAAAATCTTGTTGGAACTGCGCGAAGTTGTCTATGAGCAGAAAGACATCCCCAAATGGTGCATCGTTGAGTTCGCCCGCTTGCCGACGCAGCCGATAGGTAGCCATGCTATCAATGCCACGTTCACGAAAGAGAAACTCGCGGTCCTCAATAATCTTCTGCATCTGACGCACCAGACGGCGTACCTTGTCGCGCTCGGACTTGCCACAAATCGCGCCAACATGAGGAGCCGACTCAAAGATACGCAGAAGACCGCCACCGAAGTCAAGCCCGTAGAGTTGTACGTCGCGTGGCGAATGTGTCACCATGAACGAGGTCATCAGGGTACGCAACAACGTACTCTTGCCTGATTGCGGTGCCCCAACAAGCGCGAGATGTCCGCCTGAACCAGAAAAATCTAAGAGCAAGGGTTCCTGCATCTGCTCTAGCGGTTTGTCGAGGAGGCCGATAGGAACACATAATGTTCCAAAGAGTCGCTGCTGTTGCCAACAACTACCATTGTTATGTGCTCTCTGTTGCGTTGGCAAGAGGGTATCAAGCGGCAACGTCTTTGGTAGAGGTGGCAACCATACCTGATGCACATGTGGCATATGCTGTGTAGGTCGTGCGAGACGTTCCAACACAACGTCCATCTCGGTATGTAGAGTATCCCCTTCGATATCTATTGCGGATGACCCGTTAGGTTCGTACTTGAGCAATTTCCCAGTTGCGTCAAATACACGAATGAGGCTAGCAGGCGTTATTTGCTCCGTTGGCGGTACATAGGGTACCGAGATAAGCGCAGTCTTAAACAGGCTATAGATATCGGTATCCACTTTAAAGTAACCAACACCAGGAGACGAGGGCAGATAGTACGCGTCAGGATTGCCAAGTACGGCAGAGCTTTCGGAAGCACTAAATGTACGCAAGCAAATGCGATAGCGCAGGTGTCCTTCCAAGCCCTTCATACGTCCCTCGTCGATGCGCTGTGTAGCAAGCAAGAGATGCAGGCCAAGACTACGCCCAACGCGTCCAATCGTAATAAAGAGGTCAAGAAAATCGGGTCGGTTTGCGATCAGTTCCGCGAACTCGTCAACGATGATGAGCAAATGCGGCATTGGCTCCATCGCTGGCTGCATACGCCATTTGGCCTGATACTCTTTGATGTTATCAAGATTACCCGCGTCATGCAACATGCGTTGCCGACGTTGCTGTTCGCCCAACAATGAAGCATAAGCACGATCAACGAGCGAGGCATCGCTTTGCAGATTTGTAATGACACCCGCGACATGAGGTAGCGACGCGAAATCCGCGAAAGAGGCACCGCCTTTGAAATCGACCAGCACAAAGTTCACGGCGTTAGGGCTGTGCGTGATGGCAAGGCTTGTTACAATGGTACGCAGCAATTCGCTTTTGCCAGAGCCAGTGGCACCAACGATAAGACCGTGAGGTCCCATACCTTTTTCTGCGGCCTCTTTCAAATCAAGCACCAACGTTTCGCCATCCGCCCTTCGCCCAATAGAGGCTTGTAACAGGCTTTGCTGCGTTGGCAATGTCTGCACAAGCTGTACAGCATCGGCTGAATGCACCGAAAGCAAATCCAACAAGCGTACATCGTGTGAAAGGTCCTGTTGTGCTCCTTTATCGGCGAGCGTAAGGGGAGTAAGGCTGCGTGCGATAGTATCACAGGTGACGACATCAGCACTATCTAATGTGAGACCTTCCAATAGCTGTCCACCGAATGCAATCTCTTTAAACGAAAACCAGCCAACTTCTGACACGGTAATGCGCGCTTGTAATATCGCTGGCTCCTGCTGCTCATGCTCGACCAGACAGAGGACGGTCACACCAAGCCGTGTTGCATCACGGAGCAATTCTTCCATTTCTGGCATATGAGCCAGTGGACTATGAGGATGAAAACCATCAAGCACTACAAGCATATGTGGTTTCATTCTCTGCGTTTCTGTGATACGTTGGTCGTCGAGCAACCTACGCCGTCGGTCCAATTCCGGCTTGATCTGATTCACCAGGATGGCGCGAAAATCGTCTGGCGTATCGGCAAGTAAACAGAGTGGGTCGGGTGCATACTTCTTTTCGGCCTTTACCTGACGAAGCCTACGTGTATGAGGCAACCATTTGAGCCACTCCCATTCCGATGCTCTCTCTGGTGGAAAATAGGCTACGCAACGTACATCTTCTGGCGCGTGAAATGCAAAAATTTGGCAAAGAATTGAGTGTATCAACCCATGTGTAAGAGTATGTTTTCCATTAATTGCAAGTGTACCAACATCGCGTAGTGATACAACAAGCGGCATATCATCGAGATGGCTATACTCCATGACGAGCGACTCGGCCTGTGAACGTAGTTCTGGTACATATTGGACCATCGGATTGTTGCCAAGATCGAGACGTACAGGACTTGATAATTGCGCTGGTCCTGTACCAAGACGAACCGAAAGGAAATCACGGTCCTCTGGACGCCTCTCCCATAGGTTAGTATTGCGTCGTAACACATCGGCTTCAATCTGTTGTGCTATTGGATAGAGACGCGTTCGTACTTGCTGCTGTGTATGTGCAATTGAACGTAGACGTGTGCGACAGTCAGTGAGATAGTTGAGATACGTGGTACGCTCAAATTTTTGTTGTCGCTTATAGGTTCGGCGTTGCTGTACACCCATCAAGACTCCTGCACCAACAGAACACACCACCATCGCCCCAATAGCAATTAAAACAATGAGTTGCCTACCGAAGGCAATGAAAAAGACGAGCGACCCTAGTCCACCAATAACAGGCAGAAGATATTGGAGCCATGAAGTTACGCCACCCTGTCTCGGTTGCACAGTTGGGGGTGCCATGATGACCATTTCGTCCGTTGGGAGACGTGGTGGATAGGTGCGTGCAGGTCGGTAAAACGTAGAAGACATAGAGCAACGTTCTTTCTATAGAGTGCGAGAGTGAGTAAACACGTTATATCTCATTCGTTATTCAATCCTTCGTTACTCCATGTGACTCCAATACCCCCTGTACTACGGCTTGGTGTGACTGTTCTAGGGACAAAGCCTTGTGGTCTCGCAGCAACAGGTTGCATTGGGCGCGTCATCTGTGTGCTCACATCCTGCAATACCAGCACGGCACCATCTACAACTCCCGCCTCAACCAACGAACGCTCTGTTGCAAGCAGCCTCTGTCCATACACCAGTTGCCAATTCGGAGTATGCGCTTGTGCCGAAGAAGGAACACACATCGCAAGCAACGCAGGGAGCAGGTCGCCCACAGGAACCGCGCCCGGAACCTGAAGGTCAACCCGCTTCTGCGGTCCTATGAGTGTGATGAGTAGTGTTTGCATGTGTACTTAATATGTTTCTTTTGAGCTATACTACAAATGGTGCTCGGTTTCTTCTTAATATTTCACTAAAAATTCCCGCAATATTCCATGCATCATCTTCACCACGATGATGAGTACCCTCAAGTGGTAAATGTAACATTCGTAGTGCTTCGACCATACCAACTTGAGTCGGCAAACTCTCTAGCAGTGCAAATAAGAGTTTCAAGTTTACATGGTTTGAGCTAAAAGGATAACCAATGTGATATGATTCACACTGACGTTCAAATTGACGACGATCATAATCACCATAGCTTATCCATACACGCTCTTTTGAGAAATATTCCTTTTTTAAAAGAGTACATGCCTCAGCAAAAGAAACTCCTTGATTTACTTGCGGCTGTGTTAAAGTAGTAAGCCGTGTGCAAAATGTACTTACACTTGAATGTTCAGGCTTTACGAGAATACTCTTTTTCTCTAATCTTTTTCCAGAAGCCACATCCAAAGAACAAAGGCCAATTTCTATAATTTCGCTTTCTTGTCCTAAAGGTATCGCACTCTCCCAGCATGTAGCCTCTACATCTACGATAAGTACATTATCTAATGTTCTTCTAGCCAAGAGGTTATTCTCTTTTCCTATGTCTGTGTACAAGCAATGAGGGAACGAATATTCTAACTCACTTAATGTGTTAAGAACAAATCAGTTCCCGTTAACAGTGCAAAAGCAACTAGATTTTTATGTCATGTTCAAGAGTTTCCTGAGACTGAACCTCTTCTCTTCTCAAAAGCTTCATATTTTTCCCCATGACTTTCTGCATACGAGCCTCAATTTCATGAGCATTTCTTGTATCACTCACGTAGAGAATAACGGGGTATTGCTCAAAGTCTGGCTCAGTCCAGTCTTTTTCTATTTTATTAAAGTTTTCCTCTAAGTCAAAATTTTCGTCTCCTTCACCACTTGCATTATAATACTCTCCTTTATACGAACTATCACGTGCAACAAAAGTTGTAGCTAAAGCTTTCTCAAGATTAGCAGCAACATCATCAATAGTAACACCGAAAAAGCCATAAAGGTCAAAGTAAGATTTCAAAGGAATCGCCCCTCTTTCTTTTAAGGACCACAAGGAATATTAATGGTTGGTGCTCGATCTACAGCAGTCAAAATGGAGTCGTATATCATGAAACTAACTTTTCTCCCAGCATTTCGCTTTAGTTGCTGAGCAAGTTGATACAACCCAAGGACCCTTAGTTGATTATCGTTTAGGGGTCCTGTACGTACACCTCCAGAACGTAGAGGGATGCCTAGTGCCTTTGCCTTCGCAAGCAACTCAGGGCTAGCCAAGGCGATATCAAAATCACTAGTTCGTCCTACATCAAAAGGCTGACCCGTTGTATATTTCACACCAGTTATTGCGCTTCCCTGCATACCCGATGTTACGTTTGAGTATCCAGAGGTATTCAAGCCACTACAAAGCTGACTTCCAAAGGACTGAAAATCTTCGAGAGACTTAAAACCTAACGGTACTCCAACTCTCGTGTTAGCAGCAATATTAGCTAACATACTATTTATTTGCTCAATTGTTAAATGTTTACTTAGGCCAGCTTGAATAAATGTAGCAATGCTTGCATCGTCGTATCCCAATTTTACCATATTCTCAATATCAGATTGAGATGCACCTGGAAATTTTTTTAGCAAGTCCTGTACTCTTTGCTGCTGTTGTGGTGTAAGTTGTTGCATATTAATTGGTGGTAGACTTGTTGTTGGACCTGGAACGGGAGTTGGGTTTGATGGCAATTTAGGCAAAGGCGTATTGCTAATAGTGCCCATCATACGCTGCCACTGCTGAACGGCATTATAGATATCCCAAGCAAGCTTAGTAAGTGTTACAATCAAAGCGGCTCCTGCAACAAGAGTTAGTACGATTGCTGCTACATCAGCAATGGGGTTTGCGCCAACTTCTGCTACGGCTGCTGCATCGACAACCCCTGTCACCTCATCAAGCACAACATCGCCTGCTACTTCTGCTGCCGCTACCTCGGCGGCTTCTGTCACTTCTGTTGCACACGTCTCACAAGCCACTGCAGCCTCTTCTACTACGCCTACTTCTGTGACACCAACGCCAGCGCCTGTTAGCTCATTTTCTGCATTGAGGTATGTTTGTACATCAGTCCAAAACGCGTCAGATAACTCACCAGTGAATGCGTCTGGACCTGCCTGTGTCCCGACTAAACCACCTGCAAGTCCTCCAAAGGTTTGCACAGAGCTTTGGTGAATACTTCCCAGTTTTGCAACTTGACTGCGAAATTCTGTTAACGGGTGCAAAACTGGGTTAAGCCAGCTTAATAAGGTTGCGAGTGCTCCCATCCATGTACTCCTTCCTCTTGCGCAATACTAATAATATCTCTCCACTATGCTTTTTATGCAGTAGTATTGCGCCCAAAGCCTTGCGGCGTAAATCCTTGTGCAATCCTAGCATCGGTTTGTTGCATTTGATTAGAGCCGTTGATGAGAGTATTTGCGCAATCAAGTTGCCATTGATATGAAGCACGCAAACGACGTTCGTAAGGAGCAAGTACAGCCCTAACTGGTCCTTGCATAAAACCTGGAAAAGTCTGGACATAAGCTTGAACCTGTGCCCAAGCCGCATTATGTTGTTCAACTGAAGTGTTTGCGTTCGCAATCATCTTGTTTGCAGTCTCAAGAATGCGTTCAGATGGATAAGACATACGACTACTACCAGAAGATGAGCCGCCACCTGTAGGAACGTAAGGCATTGTAGATGACTCCTTAACGATATATGTTTGAGTAGAAAAGAGCTTGAAGAATGCTATTTTTGAGTTGCTGAAAAATCTTGTTTATGTTTCATGCTTAGAACAAGATGTGACATGATGGAGCCGAGCAGAGATAAGCACTTCTACTCACCTCTGCCAAACTACCATCTCGACATAAAGGTTTAGCCGAAGCGATTGAAGCCTTGCGCGACACTGGAGTCGGTTTCAGAGTATTGGGTAGAGCTACGGTTGACATTGGTGCTGATCTCACCGAGGGTTTGGTTGAGTGTGTTGACTTCGCTATGCCATTTCGCCATGACCGCGTTGAAGCTCATGTTGCCTTGACCAATCCAGGTGGCTCCAACTTGCTGAACGGCACTGTTGATCTGCGCTA
>CAXUIS010000269.1:0-7400 GCA_964250915.1 uncultured Ktedonobacteraceae bacterium
TATTTTTTTCAATTTCTCCCCCCCCCCCACCTTTTTTGGGCCTAATTTATTGGCGGCCCCTACCGACCAAATTGTTATATTCTGTATCAATGTTCATAGGGACAATATATCGGTCCCTACAACAAATCCATCAAATAAATCGTATTAAAACAATAAAACAGCATTAGAATGTGTTTTTTTATATGACTATTCTTTTCGCGTCCTACTTATGTAGGAGCGAATTGTCAAAGAGGTATTGTACCCTCACATTGTAAGCACTCCTAAAAACAACAAATATATGAAAGAACAACACGGACCCTTAAAAGAGCAACATGCGTTTAACACGAAAGAGCAGGGAAGTCAGGCGAGACAGCAAGGGAAGCGTTTCTTTGGCAACTATGAACTCATTCGCCGCATCGACGAAGGAGGCATGGGCGAGGTCTATCTTGCACACCAGAGCACCGCATTTGAACGCGAAGTCGCGGTAAAAATTATTCGCGCTGATCTGATGCACGATACAATGGTGCGCCAACGCTTCTTACGTGAGGCTGAGGTGAACGCGCACCTGAAGCACGAGCATATTCTGCCCCTGATCGAGTTTAATGAGGATCAGGGACGCCTCTTTTTAGTGACGCCATATATTGATGGTGGTACACTGGCGCAACGATTGCAACAAGGCCCAATGGGGATAGCAGAGGTGCATCAACTCTTCTCCGCCCTCGTGCGTGCTGTCTCGTACATTCATAAACGTGGAGTTGTACACCGTGACTTGAAGCCGGGCAATGTGTTGCTTGACCATGACGATAACGATGAGCAGGTCTATGTACGCCTAATTGACTTCGGGATAGCCTCGATTCAGGGAGCGGCAACGGAAAGCCCGGAGCTAACGCAAGCGGGCCGAGAACTGGGCACCATCGAATATATGGCACCCGAACGACTCAACGGTATCGCTGCACCAAGCAACGATATTTTTTCGCTCGGTGTTATTCTATATCAGATGCTCACCGGACGCCTCCCCTTTGGGGGCGAAACCGTTCCCTTGCCATCACCAATGGTGTATGTCATAAAACATTGTACCGATCCTGATCCAGCCAAGCGTTTCCCTAACGCCGATGAACTCTTACGGGTGTTCGAACAAGCCTATCGTGCCGTGATTACACCAAAATCAACATCAGTAGTCTCCGCATCAGTTGTCACAAAAGAGAGTGCGGCACAACTTCCAGCAGTACCACGCCCGATTGAGAGTGTCACGCGCGAGAGCAAACCACTTGATGTAGTAGGGGTTGTACCAACACGTTCGACGCGTACATTTACGGGTGAGGACTACAACGCTCCAACGTCCTTTGTCGAACCATCGAAATTTGCTGAACGCAATAAGCAGGTCATAACAACTGCATCAGCTCCTGACGCGAACATCACAAAATCGGTAGAAGCAGGCCGCAAAAAAAGGTCCATCTTCGCGTTTCTCTCGTTTGCTATTATGGCCTTACTCGTAGTTATAGGTCTGCTTAGTTATTACGCCTTTCTTGGGGCAATCACCGCAACGGTCTCGCTCAGCCCACAAATACATTCAGTCACAAAGGTACTTACCATAACAGCAAAGCCGGGACTCCATAGCACCGATGCAGGGTCGGACTCGGTTCCTGCATATGTTCTGAATAGCACACAATCGAGCAGTAGAGAGAGTGGTACAACAGGTAAGCAGTGCGTCCTGGGCATCTTCGACTGCAAACGGGTCGTGGCGTTCGCTGATGTCGATCCGTTAGCAACGCAATTGAGTCAGACATTGCGTGCGCAAGTACACGATGACTTGAAAAGCAAGGCACAAGCAGCTAATGCGACGATCATTGGTGGCATCAGCTATAGCGATGGTGTGCCAGTGCCAACGCCAGATATCGGCTCTGTAAGCGATACGGTCACAGTAACAATGCGAGAACAGGGAGCCGTCGAATACTTCAAGGCGACAGAGGTACAGAGCCTTGCCCGTATTCTGCTGACACAACAGGCACAACAACAATTTGGTGCTGGCTATGTCTTGCTCAATTCGTCAACTCAAATTGGGCAACCCGCGATACAAAGCGTGGACCCAAACGGCACTGTCACCATGCAAATTGCTGTCGGTGGCGTTGCGCAGTATTCTATAAATTCACAACAACTTGCTACCATTCAAAACCATATTAAGGGCACAAAACAGAGAGATGCGCGCACCTATCTGGCACAGCAAACAGGCATCGACACAAGCAGCATCGCCATTCACGTCTCCTACAGTGATACACTACCAGGCGATGTACACCAAATCAAGATTGTGCAGGTTACACCATCGACATTGCCAAGCGTTCAGTTGCCACCCGTGAAAGCTGCGGTAACACCAACATTATGATTGTATGAAGTCGGTGAACTCCTGTACGGGTCTGCTTTAGCACACCCTCTTGGCAACATAGAATTTAGGTGAAAGCGGTGAAGCGTTTCAGTATCCTCTAAAATTGTGATATGCCAAGAGGGTGTGCTAAAGCAGACCCGTACAGGAGATGAGTTACACCATTTACGGCACTACAATTTATGCAATACGTTTTCGGCGAACACTTTTAATCCTTCAATATTATTGGTATCGAACCATTGCAGCATCAACTCTTCGGCACCAGCGTCTTCGTATGCCTTGATGGTTTGAATAAGCTCATTGGGTGCTGGTAGCGTATCGTTGCCAAAAGTTGCCGAATGCATCATGGTTCGCTTTACATCACTGGATTTACGCCCTGCCTGTTGCAACAGACCATCAAGAATTGTGCAATGCTCTCGAAAGGCTTCGGGGCTGAGGAAGACACCGTTCCAAATGTTAGCATAACGTGCCACAAGCGGGAGTGTACGCTTGACACCATTGCCGCCAATCAAAATCTCTGGTCCACCAGTACGCTGTGGACGCGGCAAGAGCGTTGCATTTCGCAGTTGAAAGAACTTGCCCTCGAAGGTAACAGGTTCGTCACTTTTCAGCAGGCGCGTGATGACTTCCAACCCCTCTTCAAAACGTGCCATGCGCGTGGGAATATCGCCAAGTTCATGACCGAACAGTGTGTGTTCTCGCTCTTGCCAACCTGCTCCAATGCCAAGTATCATACGTCCATTGCTCAAGTCATCTAATGCAGCCGCTTGACGCGCCAGCAGCGTGGGATGGCGGAACGAAATAGGCGAGACCAATGGTCCGAAGTGGATACGCTCTGTACGGTCCGCAAGATAGGTAAGAGAGACAATCATCTCCAACGAATCTTTGTCAGGGGGGTTCGCATTTGTAAAGTGATCTGAACGAAATAAGCCAGCGAAACCGAGCGACTCGACCTCGGAAACCAAACGCTTCCAACGAGGCCATATCAGGCCATCTTGTCCCTCAATCATAATGGATAGTGCAACCATGCTGTTGTCTCCTTGTATGAAATATTCTATTGAACAACGTGAACTGTAGGGGTCTAATTCTATTACACCCTGTTGGCGACGCACAATGTTGGAGGACATGCACCAGCGTTTCAACATTCCTTCCAACATGGTCAATCACCAAGAGGGTGTAATAGAATTAGACCCCTACAGTTCATCATCTTCATCTACCGCATCCTCTTGCAATTCCTCCCACAACGCTTTAACGGTGTGCGTAGTAACACCGAAGCCAAAGCCGCGTCGTTGCAGGAAGGAACCGAGGCGTGTGCGAAAGGTTTTGTAGTCCATGTCGGGTAGGCGTACAAGCGATACAGCTTTTTTACGACCCGCAATCAGGGCGCGTTCCTCGTCTTGCTCGTCGCTGACTAGCTCGTCAACTACCTCACGATCCACACCCTTCATTCGTAACTCACTCTTGAGCACATTGGAGCCACGCGGATTGAACTGTTCACGCGACTCTATCCAGAACGTGGCAAAGGCGCGGTCATTAACAAAATCAAGCCTGTCCAGGCGTTCTAGTACGGTATCAATTAATTCTGGTGGTGTCTCTTTCTTTTTGAGGTAGCGACGTACCTCTTCGCGGCTACGTGGGCGAAACGAGAGGAAGTTGAGGGCGCGGTCAACCGCTTGTTGGAGCAACTCTTCGCTACGCAACTGCACAAGTTGCTCTGATGTAAGAACTTGTCCAACTTTTAGGCCCATTTGCAGCACAATAAGGGCATTGACACCCAGTAAGAAGTGGTCATCAACAAACACGCTGACACGCTCTTTATCGGTTGTTTGAGTTTGTATTGAGGTGATACGCATAGGGATAGTATATCATAATCTCCTCTTCCTCCCTCTTGACATTCTACTTTCTATACTGTATTCTTTAAATAACCACTGGTAAGTAAAAATACGATGGTTAATTAAAGAGGAAAATGTATGACAAAGGTAGAACGACGGCTGCGAGAACAACAAGAACTCAAGCAACGTATCCTAGATACAGCACGAGAGATTGCGCGTGATGAAGGATGGAGCAATGTTTCGTTACGTAAAATAGCTGACCGTATCGAGTATAGTCATGCTGCTCTGTACGTGTACTTCGAGAGTAAAGAAGCACTCTTTGTCGCAGTGTTGCGTGAGGGCTTTCGTCTGCTTCTACAGGACTTGCAAGTGGCAAAATCAACGTCACACACACCAGAACAAGCACTACTTAACGTTGCACTAGCATACTGGCGGTTTGCGTGGCGTTCGCCCGAATTGTACAAAGTCATGTATGGGCTTGATGGAGTTCCCTTTGGTGTTATCGAAACGAGGGTCGAAGGACAACAAATTGGAGATGTCGTTGCTGAGGCAGTACAGGCGTGCCTCGAATATTATCATAAGCCAGATGCAATAGTGCAGGAAAAAGTGAGCTTACTCTGGAGTACTATACATGGACTGATTGCTCTTGCGATGGCTGGTCGGTTGCTAGAAGACACGAAACAGCAGGAAGCGTTAGTAAAGAAGATGGTTCACAATGCCTTACTTGCATGGCTACACGAGGACGAAAACGTGAGCACAGAACACCGCTCTCGTTCTTCTGGAGCGTGAGAGATGTTTTTTTGTCCATTACTTACCACTGGTAGTTATATGTTCGACGGTTACTTAAATTTACGAAAAGAAGGAATATCCTTCGAGGAGGAACAATGGGTTCACAGTTTTTAATGATTGCAGTCAGTATAATTCTTGCTCTCGCCCTCTTGAGTACAGGAGTTGTTTACGGGACAGATATGTTTTTTGCCGTGATTGGAAGGCGTGCGCTAGCAATGAGTAGTGATGCAGGTGTTGCTGACGTGATGGGGCACATTCATGAAGTAGGAGATGCTCGTATGCCTGTGTTCGGAGTACTTGGCATCCTCTCTACGCTTGCCTTCTTGCTCCTCGTTGGCTTAGGAACGTCTGCAAGCTGGCTTGGTATTCTTGCACTGCTAGCACAAGTTGCATTTTTAGTTCTGTACAACGTTTTCTCTAAACCCATCAATCTACAATTAAGGCATGCTGCACAGTCGAAGCAGGTACCCACCGAAACACGCACGTTGCAACAACGGTGGGATCAGGTAGTGGTGCTACGCGCTATTCTGCTCTTCATCGCTGTTAGCAGCCTTATCACAGCAGGATTGCTTCGGTAGATACCGTTTGAAGCTGAGGAATTAATTCCTCAGCTTCAAACGGTATCTACCTTAATTCCCATCCCTCTCACAAATGCCACAGCCTGTGTCGGGTCAATAGTCGCCTCCTTGAGTTCATTAGGACCAACCCGCATTCCATCAATTTTAGAGCCACGCAGGTCTGCCCCAACAAGTTTAGCCTTTGCGAAATCTGCTTGACGCAGATCACAGTTGAGGAATGTGACGCCGGATAGGTCGGCTTCAAAAAAGTTTGCCTCGCTCAAATCGCAGTCTTCAAAGCGCACACACTTAAACTTCGTAAGCGCGAACTGTGCAAAGCTGCATCGGCACTCTTTGAAAAGTACGTCCTGAAAGAGTCCTTCGCCGCTTTGAAAGCCTGTTAAATGACAGCCAAGCAGTTCGACACGCGACAGCGTAGCCTCCGACCACTCAGCATTCGCTAGATCACATGCAAGCATGCGGCAATCAAGCACCTGCACTTTTTTGAAGCGCGTCTTGCTCAAGATAACATTCTGCAAAAGTAGCTGGTCAAAAGAAATGTGTTGTGCCTCCTGCTCGGTAAAATCATCAAGCGAGAGCGCAAGCTGAGTGTACTGAGCATAATCTTGCAGAGTATCGTCAGGCAAACCCTTTTCAAGTCCCTGCTTCGGTATAATAGGCGGCTTT
Organism: uncultured Ktedonobacteraceae bacterium; assembly: GCA_964250915.1. Lineage (GTDB taxonomy): Bacteria > Chloroflexota > Ktedonobacteria > Ktedonobacterales > Ktedonobacteraceae > JBBQVS01. The sequence goes on from CAXUIS010000269.1 coordinate 6,222, forward strand.
ATAGCTTTCTCTGGTTTATTACGTTTATTGATGATATATTTCCTTTCAGCAGAACAAATGTAGGGGTCTAATTCATTACATCCTGTTAGCAATGAACCAATTTGGAACGCTGTTGAAATGCTTGTGTATGTTCTTTGACATTATGTATCGCCAAAAAGGTGTAATGAATTAGACCCCTACATATGTATTTCTTCAAGAGCAATACATATGAAAAACAACGATAGATAAGGATGTGTATGGAATGGAGAGGGAGACTATCAAACGTTTGATAGGGAGAAGAGAAGCAAAAATTCACTCAACCTTTCTGGTCGAATGAACGGTTGCTGCGAGGTTTAGGAGTACATCATCTCAACTTCGCTGAACTCAGAGGCTGGAAGTTCAGGTAGCATTTCGATGAGAGGTACATCTTTTTTCTCGGTCATGTGATTATTTTCGTCAACGAAGACAATTTGTGGCACAAGCGCACGAACTTCCTCTTCGTTATATTGCCCATAACTGATGATAATGACGATATCACCTTCCGCATTTAGTCGTGCCGCAGCACCATTCAGGCAGATGACACCAGAGCCACGAGCACCAGCGATGGTGTAGGTTTCCAAACGTGACCCATTGCTCACGTTGACAACTTGCACCTTTTCGTAGGGATAGATATTTGAGGCGTCGAGCAGGTCCTGGTCAATGGTGATACTACCAATATAGTTCAGGTTCGCCTGTGTGACGGTGGCGCGGTGAATTTTCCCTTTGCACATTGTACGCTGCATGAAGATGAGTTCCTTCCATTCCTAAGAAAACATTTTTTATAGCATGAGAATTATTTTCCCATTGTACTATACTAAACGTTTCGCTAGATGGATTGGGAACACAATAGCAACATATAGCAGAAAAAAACATACGTGCGTTAGGCTAATACATTCGGCATCAGTAGGGACCGATGTATCGCGTCCAAAGATGGGTGTGGAGGGGTCACGTTGCCACAAGATGCGTCATGGGGGAAGTTTGCTCTCTCCCCCACCCCTGGACGCGATACATCGGTCCCTACTAGTCTGTCAATCTACATTTGGTACCGAAACTAGGGCGCCCGCAAGGGGACGTCCTTGCCCCAGCCACATCAAGATTGACAGACTACTACCGTAAAATGGCGAGTAATGCTGTTCCATATGCTTCGGCGACGCTTTGTGC
>CAXUIS010000270.1:0-7382 GCA_964250915.1 uncultured Ktedonobacteraceae bacterium
ACCCCTACAGTAGTAACAAAACGTATGGTATCATCTTTATAGATAGCAATGACAAAGCAGTATGAGGTGTTAGCTATGGAAATGAATAGCAATGATGCTCAGCATATAGTTGGTTCAGCAGAGCCACTTACTCCCGAAGAGACGCGTGTACGCTTGAAAGAACTAGAAGCGTGGGGTGTTGATTTAACACTAATAAGGGCGGGTCTACAACTTACACCAACAGAGCGTATTGAGCGAATGATCGGTTTACTTGAGTTGACAGAAGAGCTACAGCGAGGATATGCTTCAAAATTGTCCTTTGGTCATCCAAAAGATTTGTTCTTAATCCCTCAGATTGAGGCAGTACTTAAATTACATGAGCAAGAATAGCTTATGCTAGTATGAGAGAAGAGAGCAATGAGTAGTTTGACAGACCGCCTACAACAAGCCATTCAACGACTACAAGATATTCCTCCTTTTCAGCAGGATGAAATCGCTCGGCTGATTGAGGGACAGCTCGTCCCTGCGACCATTCTGCCTTCTTATGCCGGTTCTATGCCTGACCTTCCAGACAATTTTGAAGAGGAATTGATGCGCAGGCGACATGAAGTTCCACCCACACCCTTGATGAGTGAGCGGTTTCAGGAACTGTTGGGAGACGAAAACGAATGAAGTATTTGCTTGACTCTGCTCCACTAGCTGCCTACATTCGCGGACGCAAAGGAGCAGTTGCTCGACTAGATGCTCTTATTCGCGCACAGGACGCCGCAACAAGTATTCTCAACTATGGGGAAGTAATCGAAGGACTTCATTCGTTTCCTGCTCTGTATACTCAGTATCAAAGTCTTCTTCGTGGCTTATTACAAACACAAGTCACTGTTTTGGCGCCTGATTATCACGCGCTAGAACGCTACGCTGAGATTCGCAGAACTATGAGGACATTACGCACGTCAACTGGACAGTTAGTTGGTTTGATCGGCGACATAGATACGTTGATTGCTGCAACCTCTCTCGAACACGAGCTTACTGTAATCACGACCGATACAGACTACACTCGTGTTCCAGGTCTTTCCGTCCAATTGCTGACGATAGCTCAACTTCGTGAGCCTTAACTTCTCATTAATGAAGTAAGTGGATTAGTTCGCGAGATCCTTCTGGAACAGCACATGTGTGAATGTCACGCGTACAAGCAATTCACCTTCTACGCTGTTGCGTTTACCATAAGCTTCTGCTTGCTCGCTACCCATATATCTACCACCAAAGCGTGTCGCCCAATAGAGCGAAGCTTTGGGGTCGTCAATAAATTCGGCGGTTCCCTCAAGCATGGCAAACGCAAAGGGCGGACGCTCATCATCGACGCTGATACAGACACGCGGGTCACGACGCATATTTTTCCCCTTGACCGATGCATGCCACGTATTGAAATATAGTCTGTTCTCATCGTCCAAATCGAACCAGATTGGTACAACATGTGGGCGTCCATCAGCGCGTACCGTCGCTAGTTTGCCTGTGTGTACTGTATCCAAAAGAAATGCTCGACATTCAGGGGTTACGATGTCCATGTGGAATTGTTCCTTATTTTGTTTGATTGTTGTTACAAGACTCCAGTCTCCACTAATTCTATCACCAAGTATAGCCCTCCTGTTCTAACACAATTCGTGTAATGGATTATTGTAGGGACTCCATTTATGGCGTCCGAGTGCGATTTATAGCCTATAATCGTAATGAGAAAGGGAGATGTAAAGATATGCAAACACAATTAGAGCGGTATTATTTTGAACGATACGTCCTAGATGTTGCTATCACAACCTTAGAAAAAGGAGGAAGTGCTTCAAAGCTAGACACCTACCAATTTCTGACCCCTGTTGATGCATGGGGATTTCCAAAGTATCCAGGAAAAACTGCGATTCTTTCGTCTAATGTAGACTTGGTTCAAGAGCTTAAAGTATTTATCTTAGCACATCGAAGTGTTCTGTTAGAAACAGATTCCTGGTTGGGGACATGGATTCATCCCTCTACACACGACTATTATCTTGATATTACAACGAGTCGCAAGGACTTGGACGACGCTCGCAAAGAAGCCATAGAGCGAGGCAAGCAAGATGGACGTAAGATTGTTGCTCTCTATAATTCAAAACGAGAGCAGACGGTATATCTATGAAGAGAAGGTTCTTTGTCTTAATTTCTACTTCCTAAATAGAGACAAGTCTAGCCTCGATTTGTGACAGTTTTCCATCGGAAGATAAAGACATGTTATTGACGACCCTCAACAGGTATCTTACAATCAAAGTGTAAAAAGCTTGTCCTGTTTATAGGACAAGTAAGACGAATACAGAAAAAGGCAAAACAGCATTATGAGCGTATTCGACATCATACAGCGTCGGCGCAGCATTGGGAAGATGATGGAGCAAAGTCCAACACGGGAACAGATAGAGCGACTTTTAGAGGCTGCAACACATGCCCCTAATCATCACAAAGTGGAACCGTGGCGTTTCTTTGTGCTAGCAGGTAAGGCCCGTAACGAATTGGGCAAGATTATGGCTTCGTCGTTAGCCACACGCTTACAAGAAACGGTAGGAGAGAAGATACAAGCGATGCTCGATAAAGAGCGCAATAAACCGCTACGTTCCCCTATTGTAATCGTAGTTGCGTCAGAGCATCCCACGATATCAAACGCAGTGGATATAGAGAACGTCGAGGCGACGGCTGCTGCTGTTCAAAATATGCTCCTAGTAGCAGAGGAGATGGGCTTGGCCTGTATGTGGCGTACAGGTGATGGTGCCTATGATCCGCATATTAAGCAGTGGTTGGGCCTCTCAACCGAAGATTCTATCGTTGCGTTCCTCTATGTTGGCTATCCTGCTATTCCTCACACGGAGCGTCAGCCAATACCCCTTGAGGCCAAAACAACATGGTTAGGATGGGGAGAATAATACAAAACATATGCAACGAATGGCATTGTCATTCGTTGCATATGTTTTGTATTCCTAATATTTTATTAAAGCAAATACATCATGACCTTTGAGATGGTCACGGCCTTTGAGGAAGGTCAATTCTACCAGAAACGCGATACCCGCGATATGCCCACCAATGTTCTCCACAAGCTCTATTGCCGCAGATACCGTACCACCTGTTGCAAGAAGGTCATCGACAATCAGGACACGCTCTCCTGGCTTAATCGCGTCTTTGTGAATCTCGACAACATTGGTGCCGTATTCAAGAGCGTACTCGACGCTTACCGTCTCGTTGGGAAGTTTACCAAACTTACGGACAGGCACAAAACCGCAATTCAGTTGGTATGCAAGCGGTGCACCAAAGATAAAGCCGCGAGACTCCACACCCACAACGGTCTGAATACCTGCTCCAGCATAGTGAGCGGCGAGACGGTCTATAGCAGCATGGAACGCTGGTCCGTCTTGCAGCATGGGTGTGATATCCTTAAACAACACGCCTTGTTGCGGAAAATCTTGTACGTCACGAATGTAGTCTTCAAGACGTATGTCAGGTATTGATGACATAAGCGGTGCTCTCCTCCACAATATATATGTTAGTTATGTTCCGTTGTAAAGTATACGCCAGCCTACTTATGAGTGCAAGGCAAGCAAGCAGGGAGACCGCAAGGGTCTCCCCTACATATAGAACATTACAAAATGTAGGGAAGACCCTTGCGGTCTTCCTGTCATCATGTTATCTACCCGCTCCCGCCGTAGCCGTCTCCGCAGGTGGCAGTTGTGCCGTACAATAGGCACACCGCGTTGCCCTGAGAGGTACTGTACTCAAGCAGAATGGACACTCACGTGTTGTAGGTGTGGCATCTTTGTGAGGTGTGAAACGGTCTGTCAACGCATTGACAGGTTTGACAACTAGAAAATACACGACAGCAGCCACGAGTAAGAAATTTACAAGTGCTCCAATAAAATCACCTATGAGAAATGCACCTTGCGGGCCTATAGTCCATCCAAATTTAGGCGTTCCAAAGATAAGACCAATTAACGGCTTGATAAAATCGTTCACAAGTGCTGTAACGACAGCAGTAAAAGCTGCACCAATAACAATACCAACGGCTAAATCAACAACATTACCACGCAGAATGAACTTCCTGAAGTCTCCTAATTGACTGAGACCTCCACGAAATCCGCGTTCTCCAAAGTCTCTCATACGATCCATAAAATAATACCTCCAAATATAAGAAAAACAAACGGATAGAGCATTGAGTACGCGCCCAATGCCTACTTATAAAACGCGTGGAGAAGATAATATGGTTCCAAAATAGACAATAGTTTCTTACAAATGGTTAGAATGAGAAGATACGGCAAATAGTGCTGGAAGAAAATGTATATTCCTTCGCGTTATCGCAGATACTATGCAGACAATCGTATGTAATATTTCTCATATCGCTGTCTGCTTGCACAGATGATACACGTTTGTAACGAGAGGATATCTATTTCATGAACATAGGGATAATCGGGGCAGGAAATATTAGAGCGATTATGGCACAACTCTTTTGACAACCGAGCAAGTACAAAAAATTCTGGCAAAGCAATAGATGCAACTAACAGCATAACAAGATGTGGGGCGGCAAAAAAAAATATTATTTTTTTGGCCAGCGCAAGTTTTTTGTGTATTTTTTTTTTTTTTCCCGCCCCACATCTTGTTATGCTGTTAGTTTTATGACTGTGACACCATCGCCACCCTCTTGTGGAGTTGCAGAGGTGTATGATTTCACAAGTGGATGATGCGCGAGTTGCTCACGAATGGCAGCACGTAACGCACCTGTTCCCTTTCCATGCACAATACGCACAGCCGATAGACCAGCCATTGCCGCATTATTCAGGTAGCTATCAAGTTCTTCTAGCGCGTGTTCGACACGCCAGCCGCGCATATCCATTTGCATATCTACGGCTGGACGGTCTTCATAACGCGGAATATTGATATCAGAAGACACTATACGTAATGGTCGCTCCTCTGCCTGAGTAGCTGCCGCTTTCCGCTTGCTCAATCGCTCGATGTTGTCCACATTGACACGGAAGCGCAACGCACCCATCTGGACTTCGGCCTCGCTACGGTCTGCTGAAAGACCAACGAGTTCAGCGTTTTGCCCGAAGTTTTGCACGTAGACGGTATCGCCAATCTGCAACGGGGCCTCACCTGTACCAACACCAGCAGCCTCTGTATTAGGCGTTCCTGCTTGACGCTTTGGACGAGCAGGTTCGGGAGCCATTGTGATTTTATCATCGAGGTGCCGTACCTGCTGGCGTAGTTCGCCTAAATGCTCACGCGTCATGTTGACACGACTCACATCAACTTTGACCTTCGCCAGCGATGACTGGACCTGCTCAAGTTCGCGTCTCGCCTGCACACGCGCCTCGTTGAGAATACGTACACGCTCCTGTTCGAGCTTGTAGCGATCCTCTTCAAGTTGTTTGCGCTGATATTCAGCCTCGACACGCTCCATGTTCAGACGGTAACGCTCATCTTCCGCCGTTTTACGCTCGGTTTGTAGCCCTTCCAGCAGGTTTTCCATACGCACGCCCTCGCTGCCGAGGAACTCACGTCCCTTACTAATAATGCGATCGTCCAAACCGAGACGATTCGCAATAGCCAGTGCATTACTACGTCCGGGCAAACCGATACTGAGCTTGTACGTCGGTGAAAGCGTCTCAATATTGAACTCAACTGAGGCATTGACGACCCCTGCTTGCTCATGAGCAAATGCCTTAAGTTCGGAATAGTGCGTCGTGGCAACGGTTGTCACATGACGCTCTAACAAGAACGTTAGGATGGCACGTGCCAACGCCGAACCCTCGCTAGGGTCAGTGCCCGCGCCTAGCTCGTCAAGCAGAATCATGACCGACGCTGGACGCTGTGCCTTCTTAACAAGCGTCTCAGCCATCACACCACTAATCGCAGGTGTACTACGTTTCTGCTCTTCATCGACTCGACGCAGTATCTCAATGATACGGCTCAGATGCGATGAAAAGGTACTCAGACTTTGCTCGATGCTCTGTTCATCGCCGATATCGGCAAAGATGTCCTCAAAGATTGCAACCTCTGAATCGTCGTCGGCGGGTATATGCATGCCAGCTTGCGCCATCACGGTCAGTAGTCCAACGGTTTTGAGTGCAACCGTTTTACCACCTGTATTCGGACCTGTGATGACGACCATGAAGAAGTCGCGTCCAAGGTGAAAATTTGTTGGCACAACCTTACCTGTCAAAAGTGGATGTCGTGCGTTACGCAGGTCGATGCGTCCCTGATCGTTCAGTTTCGGTGCGGTTGAACGCGTCATGCGTCCATAACGAGCTTTGGCAAGGTGCATGTCAAATTCCGCGAGCAGTTCAACCGCAACCTTTAATGACTCGGCCTCGCGCCCAATCTCGCCGGAAAGGACACGCAGAATACGCTCGATCTCCTGTCGCTCCTCAATTTGGAGTTGACGCACTCTGTTATTGAGTTCAACGACAACCATCGGTTCGACGAAGACAGTCGCGCCGCTCGATGATTGGTCATGCACAATACCGCGTACCTGCCCACGGCTCTCGGAACGTACCGGCACGACATAACGGTCATTGCGAATCGTCACAATCGGCTCTTGTAGCGCACCGCCAAATTCGCCGACAAGCGTACGTAAGCGGTCCTGTAAACGCTGATTGGCACCACGCACCTCAAAACGTATCTTGCGTAATGCGGGACTGGCGGTATCAAGGACCTCGCCCTCTTCGCTCACCGTCTCTTCGATACGCCGCACAATCTGTGGACGCATAGGAATATCGCCGCCAAGCATATGCAGTAATGGGAATGTCTCCGCATCTATCCGCTCAAGCATACGCGCGACGACAAGTGTACTACGTACCGTTTCCATGACCTCAACCAAATCGTTCGGACTGAGAACACCATCACGGGCGGCACGAGCTAGAAAGGGACGAATATCATGCGCTCCACCAACGCCTGCGTCTGCATTCAGATCGATCAAGCGCGAAGCTTCTGTTGTATAAGCAAGGCGACGCCGCGCCTCATCCAGGTTTGGTGTTGGCTCCAACGCCAACACCAGTTCTTTACTGGCAGAAAAGGCGGCTTCGCGTGCCACCTTTGCCAGTATTTTCGGGTATTCCAGCGTGAGTAAACTTTTCTCGTGCATGGTGTGTAAGTGAGTCCTCTACATGTAATTACATGTGTATTTACCCTAAGTCCAAGCAGGGAGACCGCGAGGGTCTCCCCTACACATAGGGCAAGAGATGTAGGGGAAACCCTCGCGGTCTCCCTGTCAAACGTAATATATTTATCTTCGCAAAAATGCCACAATCACAATATCATATTCGTGTGGGGATTGAAATAGGATGTAAGTAAGAAAAGTGTCTACTCTCTATAACAATACGCAACGCTTTTTTGTTTCCTCACAAGGG
>CAXUIS010000271.1:0-7351 GCA_964250915.1 uncultured Ktedonobacteraceae bacterium
GCTCAGCTACGACACGCGCATAGGTGGTATGCATCAGAGTCAACTCAAGCGAACGTCCAACCAGTGGGACCTGCAACCCCTCAAGGCCGCGTGGATGCTGCGTGATCGTGGGTGTTTGATTGTGTAGTCCCTGTACGACATAGGCAGCAAGCGGTTCCGTCTTCCCTTTAAGTTGCATGGGAGCAATAGCGCGGAAATCAAACACGCCACGTGTGGCGAGATAGGTACGCTCGCCCACGAGAATAGTTTCTGGTGAGGCGACCTGTTGCAAGCGTGCCGCCACATTTACCGCGTCGCCTGTAATCAGAAAATCCTGGCGCGCATGCTGCTCATTCGCTGGCATCGCCACTTCACCCGTGTTGATACCAATACGCATTTGGAGACGCATAGCGTCAGTGTCGAGTGCCTGCCGTTGCTCATTAAAGGCTGTAAGTGCCGCCTGCATATCCAGAGCAGCTCGAATGGCGCGGTCTGGGTCGTCTTCGTGTGTGATGGGGGTCCCAAAGACGGCCATCACCGCATCACCAATATATTTTTCGACGGTGCCTCCGTGCTTCCGTATCTGTTGCGTCATCAGATTGAAGTAGCCTGTCAGGATAGCACGCATATCTTCCGGGTCCATTCCCGCCGCCATTGGAGTAGAGCCGATAATATCAGCGAACATGATCGTGACCACGCGCCGCTCTTCCAGTGGTAACAAGACCTCTTCTGAAGCGACAAGCGGTGTAGGTGGTGTTTGTTCGTTTGTAATCACAGGTAATGAAGTATCCGTATCGCCGCGCAACTGCAATGCTGTGCCACATTCGATGCAGAATTTCGCAACGGGCAAATTGACAGTACCACAATTTGGGCAAACAATCAGGCGATTGCCACATTCCAGGCAAAACTTCGCGTTTATTGGATTAAGGGTTTGGCAGTTGGGGCAGCGCATAAGTGTATCTCTTACCCTATCTTTGCTGTGTGAAAGTCTTGTATATGAGCGTATATCCATTGTACAACATGGCCCAACGTTGCTGTTGTAATACGAACCTTGACAGCATACTGAGCCGAGCCAGGGCACCCGCAAGGGGATGCCCCTCCCATATGATAATGATGTATGGGGAGAGTAGGTTCGTGTATGGGAGGGGCATCCCCTTGCGGGTGCCCTGGCTCCTTGCGAACATCCAGATTTTGGTGTTACACGAAGACCGACATGTATCCCTCGACGTTGTGATGTTGCTGTTGGATGGGACTATTTTCAGGAAGCTTGACGATTGAAGAGTGTTTTCGTACTATGGTGTTTGATGAAAGGGAGAGGAACTCATGCAACAGCAATTTTTGGTGGAAAGTCGTAGTTATGACTCAATGGTACGTGGCTCGTGGTCTACCTATCAACTCGATGCACATACACGTTTAGAAGAAAAGCCTCGGCATGACGAGGAAGCAAATGCTAACAACGGCGGTATACGTCTGTGGCTACCCGCAGGAACGCCTATGCATTGGGCCTCCGGTACGCGTCCATTGCGCTCGAACTGCTTACAATTCTTCTGGCCTCAACGCTGGTATATGCTCAGTGCTTTCTATGATGGCCCAACACTTATTCATACCTACGCGAATATTATTCAGCCCGCTACCATTCTATTAGACCGTGTATCCTATGTCGATCTCGATTTAAGCGTTCTTGTAAAGCCTGACACATCCTATGAAGTGCTGACACAAGCCGAGTTTGACCAGACCGCCGAGATGCTACACTATGACGAGCAGACACGCATCAGCGCGTTGATGGCATTACGGGCTGTCACCAGCACGATACAGCGCAGCGTTGGCCTCTTCACCATCGTGCCACACCAGTTGCGCCAAACAGATTTTCATTTGGCCCATTGCTCGTAAGAGGATATAACTATCACAAATGATCTAATCGGTAGGGGCAGCAATTCATTGCGCCCAAAGATGAGGGTGGGGGCAACGCGTAGGCAACGATTTCTCACTCCAACGTGAACCCCGCCCAGCCCATCTTTGGGCGCAATGAATTGCTGCCCCTACCGATATCGAATGTCACCAGGAGGAGAAACACAGCCATGCCGAAACGGATTGACCATGTGGCGATTATTGTGCGCAATATCGAGCAAGCACTGACGTTTTATCGGGATACGTTAGGCATAGAGCCGAGCGAGGTCAAAGAGGTGCCAACTGAACAGGTGCGTATCGCGTTTTTGCCTATGGGCGGTCCTGGTGGGAGCGAGATCGAGCTAATCGAGCCGACAACTCCCGATTCGAGCCTGACAAAATTCCTGGATAAGCGCGGCGAGGGTATGCATCACATCTGTCTTGAAGTTGAGAATATCGACGATGCGCTACAGGAGATGCAAGCTAAAGGGGCAGCCGTGCTCGATAAGCAACCCCGCATCGCTGCCGAGGGACGCGCAATCTTCCTGCATCCAAAGGGCACAAATGGTGTGTTGTTGGAATTATTAGAGAAAAGCATTGAATGAGAACGAGGGCGCCCGCTACCTTCATCATTCCCCAAATGCGGCTTCGGGGAATGATGAAGGTAGCGAACGCCTTCGTTTCGGTGACACATTGAGTTTGACAGTCTACTACTTTCCTGTTTCCAACTCTATAACTGAAACTAAGTGGATTGCAATACACACGTATAATCAGTAATAGACACTTAAAAAACTCATAAAGGGAACTTAATACAATGAATATGGTACAGCGTCTAATCTCGCGTGAGTGGCGTCCGGGTCGGGCAGCACTCGCGGGTTTTATTGCTACGATTGCTTATAGTCTTGCTATGGAGGGCGATATTCTACTGGTCGGAAATCGGTTCAGCGATGTACGCTTTATCGAGGGTCTGCTGGCTGGTGAGAAGCAATCACGACCTCTTTTTTTCCTATCATGGGCTATTCACATTCTGAATGGTGTTGCGTTGGGTGAACTTTACGGTGCCGTCCTCAAACGCTATCTACCCGGTCCTAACTGGCTCAAAGGTACAATATTTGGCGAAATCTTTATCGTGAGTGCTTGGTGGCTGACACCGCTCGCCGACAAATATCATCCCTTAATTAAGAATGGGGAGATGCCACGTCTCTTTCAATGGAAATCCTTTTTCCAGAATATCGTGCGCCACCTCTTCTTCGGCCTTGTTCTGGGGCTATTGTATAAGGATGGGAAATAAAAAGCATACCTATGCAATGCTGATGGCGCAAGCCATCAGCATTGCACAGGTATGCTTTTTATTTATACAAAGTAGCGCATCCATGCGCCAACCAATGGTAGACGATAGCGTGGATGAAGCCATGCCATTGCCATCAGCCATACCCACAGTATGCCCATTGTCCACCAGAGCACGTTAAGCAACAAGCCTAAGCCAAAGTTGGTTAGTAGACCGAGGAAAGGCACCCAACCTAACATGCCCTTCAACAAGCTTACAGCCACAATTAAGAGGGTAAGTGTCCCAAATGTAAGCATTGATTGGACGGCGTTCCAACGTACGTTGAGACTACTTTCTGTTGGGCGTATCTCCACCATGAACAACAGCACCCCTGAAATCCACAGGAATGCGTACGCGAGCACACGCTCTACGCGCTCATCAAAGCCCAGCACTGTCGTTCTACGCATTGTTAAAGCTCCACTTCATCAGCTTCGTCATAGAAGCATAATGTATTCTTGTACTATGTAACATATACGGAGACGCGGCTTATGGTGTTGCAAGCGAGCATGTATAATTCATACGGATACGTCAATTGTAGGGTCTAATTCTATTACACCCTTGTCGGCAATTGACCACGCTTGAGGGAATGTTGTAACGTTTCATCAAATCTCTAATATGTATATTGCCACGAGGTGTAATAGAATTAGACCCCTACGGGCGGTTCACATCTCACTCTCATATAAACTAGCAAGGAGATATTTTTATGGTTGACATCATACTACCCGAAGACTTGCACGTTCGGTCTGCGAATCGGGACGATGCACAAGCTATTGCTAAGATCAATAGTCAATACGAGCTTGCTGAAACAGGTACAACTGAGAGTACGGTAAATGACGTATTTGAGCTATGGGATAGCGAACGTATGGTTCTTACCACCAATACTCGTGTTATCACGATACAAAGTGGGGAGCTGGTTGGTTATACTGGTGTCGCGGCGACTGATAGAGGGATCATGCTCGACGTTCACACAACGGTACATCCCTCCTATCAGAATCAGCCCATGATTCTAGCGTATCTGCACCAGTTTGCGGAGGAACGAGCGCGAAGCTTGTGTGCGGAAAATCCTACGTTGTCATGTCAGCTCTATACATGGAGCTTCACGCCTACCACAAGACAAGCTCTTGAACAGAATGGCTACATAGTCGAGAGCAGCGACTATCGTATGGAAATCAGCTTTACAGATGATGCTCCTCCACCTGTTCCACAACCATTGCAAGGAATTACCATACGTCCCTTCGTTGCTGGTAAAGAGGAGCAGGCTGTGTATAATGTAATCGCTGAAGCCTTCCCCGATATCGACGGAAAGCCCTATCGTCCCTTTGAGGAATGGTATGAGCGTGTTTTTGAGAAAAGCACAAGTTTTGAGCCTTCCATGCTTTATGTCGCACTTGTGGACAATCAAATTGTTGGTACAACGCTTTGCCGCATCTATCCAGAAGATCAAGATGGCTACATCTGGCAAGTTGCTGTGCTTCGTGCATGGCGTGGACGTGGTATAGCACGACAACTTCTATTGACCGCATTCGGTGAATATTACCGACGTGGCATTCGTCGTGTCCAACTGAGTGTCAATTCGGAAAGCCAGACGGGTTCGCATCAACTCTATGCTAAAGTGGGCATGCACAAACGCTCTCAGGTTGATGAGATGACGAAGGTGTTATAGAAAGGAGACTATAGAGTCATGCTGCTTGTGCTAAGGATATGTTACAATGTGCTTACGCTCATCGGATAAGAAAGATGCGAGAGGAACCATGAAAGCACAACATTGGACGCTTCCAGACTTGGAGTTCTTACCAGAAGATGGCAGTCGTTACGAGATTGTTGATGGAGAATTGTACGTGTCAAAACAGCCTGACATGCAGCATCAGATCGTGTGTGGAAATGTGTTCTTCCAACTAAAAAGTTGGAGTAACCAGACTCAAACGGGGGTAGCGATTTACGAACCCGGCATCATTTTTACTAATGATAACGCTGTTGTGCCAGATGTTGTGTGGATCAGTAACGAACGATTTGCTACAGCGTTACAGCCAGACGGAAAGTTTCACTCCTGCCCTGAACTGGTTGTGGAAGCTCTTTCGCCAGGAGTAGAAAATGAACGTCGTGACCGCGAAATAAAGCTTCGCTTGTATTCGCGTCGAGGCGCAAAAGAATATTGGGTTGTAAACTGGCAGGAGCGGAGCATCGAGGTCTATCAACGTCAGGATGGAGTACTAGAATTAATCAAGACACTTGATGAGACTGACACGCTTCAGTCACCTCTCTTATCTGGATTTAGCTGTAGCGTAGGACAAATTTTCATAACAGTCCCAAGATAATAGCTTAATAAAAGAGCCTGTAAAGCGAGCTGAGAGCATGACAGGGGCAGAGCACCTGTCACTACTATACTGACTGACCTCTACTGCGTGGCAAGCCACATGGGTCTGTGTATAGTAGTGACAGGTGCTCTGCCCCTGTCATGCCCACTTGTACTCTACCATACCCAGCGTGTCACGTCACCTTACAGTTCCCCGTACACAATCCTCCCGCCAAGTATCGTCGCCTGTACGCCGTTTTCTGCCATGTTCTCCTGGGGAACCTGTAGAATGTCTTCGCGTAGCACAACGGCGTCACCGAGCTTGCCTGTTGTGAGCGAACCCTTACGCTGCTCCTCGGCACCAGCGTAGGCTGCTCCGAGTGTATAACCCCATAGTGCATTGGTAATACTAAGGGCTTGATCGGGTAGCCACGGTGGACGGTGCGTGGTTGGGTCGCTGCGTACTGTTGCCGCGTACAGAATGCTTAATGGGTCAAAGCGTTCAACGGGCGCATCGGACCCCATCGCTAAGGGAATGCCGAGGTCATGCATGGTACGATAGGCATAGGCGTGACGGTGACGTTTGCCCCAATAGCGTTCCGCGATATCGCGGTCAGCTACGGCATGGAAGGGTTGTATCGAGGCAATCACCCCTAGACGATGCATACGTTGCAGGTCTTCCGGTGTGATTAACTGGACATGCTCTAAACGATAACGCAGACCGGACCGTGCATCTTCGGGCGTCCCTTGCTCCGCCATCAACATTTGTGCGCGTTCGATGGCGTCAAGGGCAACCTTTGCGGCTCGATCTCCAATCGCGTGAATGGCAATTGTCAGTCCCATCTCAGTTGCGTCATTGACGTTATCGAGCATCTCTTGCTCTGGAATGGTCAGAATACCATAATTGCCAGGAGAACCCTCGAAGCTTTGAAGCATGGCGGCGGTTTGTGAACCAAGTGTACCGTCTGCGAATATCTTGATACCCCCGACGCGGAGCAGATCGTTTTCTTCGTTGTTGATGCCCTGTGTGCGTAGCTGCGGCAACATCTGACGTGGTAAAAGCATCTGCACACGTACGCCGAGCTTGCCTTCGTTGCGTAACTCTTGAAAGAGGTTGAGGGAGGTGTCGCCCTCGATATCATGAATGGTGGTGATACCACTGCTCTGCAACTGGACTATTGTACGTTCTATCAACAAGCGATTCATATTCGGATCGGAGGAGCCAACGACATCATAGACAAGACTCGTTGCCCCCTCTTCCTGTAGCACACCTGTCGGCTCACCAGACCCATCACGTAAAATATGCCCTGTTTCCGGTTCAGGCGTCTCGGCTGTCACATTGGCACGTTGTAACGCTAATGAATTGACCCACAGCAGATGCCCATCCTTACTTGAGAGTGCAACGGGATGAGAGGGTGCGGCGGCATCGAGCGATGCTTTAGAGGGAAAGTGTGTGTCTGTCCAAAGATTTTGGTCCCATTGCCCGCCCTGTATCCACTGTCCACTTGGCGTCTGACTGGCACGTTCGCGTACAAGCTCCGCGACCTCGGCCTCGCTTGTCGCGTTGCGAGCATTGATGCGGTTCTGCATATGAGCCGTGTGGAGCAGGTGAATGTGTGCGTCAATAAACCCCGGTAACACGGTTTTGCCCTTCAAGTCAACGATATGCGTATGTTGTCCTCCGATACGTCGTACCTCATCATTTGTGCCAACTCCCACAATACGCCCATGTGTATCGTCAATCGCTATCGCCTGAGCGTGTGGCTGCGCTGCGTTCATTGTGTATATGTTGCCATTCAGATAAAGGATGGTTGTCATGATAATGTCCTTTTTCAATATAGACGTTGAGTCGGTAGGGGGCGCGC
>CAXUIS010000272.1:0-7348 GCA_964250915.1 uncultured Ktedonobacteraceae bacterium
CAACAATGGTACCGTAAAACGGTACCATTGTTGCTTGTCACCATGCAGCATTCATATATTATTTTCTTACACTTGCAACAACCTTTCTTGAGCTTTGACACACGTTGGTCGGAAGGACTGAAAACTGTGATGCGAGCAATAGATGGCATTGTGCGCTTGCACCCATAGAGAGCGTGTTAGAGACGACATACCAGCCATTCGCGGTCCGTCCCTGGTTGCCTATATTGTAGGTGGGATTACTATCCGTCGTGTTTTGGAACAAGCCAACAGCGAGTTTATATGTACCATTATTGACACCTGTAAAGGTGATATTCGCGTTTTCTGTTGTGGTCTGTCCAGGTGCCCATGCCTTTGGATTAGAGCCTGAGAACCATTGTTTCTGGACAACATTGTTCGAGCTATCGAGCAAGGCAACCGCGACACTAGCTTGTTTATAAAGGTAGCTCACGCCCTGATTGTTCCAGGATAAGCTGATATTCATTGGTTGATTTGCGGCTACCGTTGTAGGGAGTGTCACATTCGTCAACACAAAATGGTAGCCCATGTGGTTAGCGAGGTCGCGGATGAGTGTTGGTTCTTTAAAGAGCAATACCTGTGCATCGTTACCCCACTGCCCCATACCGATATAGCTGGGCTTGCCTATTTCCACATCCTGCCGTAGTTTTGTAGCATTCCAATTTCTACTTGCACTGAGCCATTGATAGCTACCATAAAACTCAAACACGGCTGGTGCCTTGCCCTGTGCACGTGTCAACTCGGACCCGTTAGAGTCAACAATCATTCCGTCACGGCGCATGCCAATACCATTGTTTACCGCCCAATCGTAGGTACTGTTATAGTCTGATGTTCCCCATGGTGCGATGATTTGTGTATGCTTAAAGGCATCTTTATACATCTGGATGTGCATTTGCACGCCCGCGGCTGATAAAGGTACTGAGGGCGGAATGCCATAGACATGCTGCTCACCCCAGTTGCCGTATGAGCGAACGTCAATATAGGCAATGTGTGGATTGTTGTCATAGCGTTGCGCCAGGGCTGCCAGGAAATCACGGACTTTTTGTAAGAA
Source organism: uncultured Ktedonobacteraceae bacterium (assembly GCA_964250915.1). GTDB lineage: Bacteria > Chloroflexota > Ktedonobacteria > Ktedonobacterales > Ktedonobacteraceae > JBBQVS01. The sequence goes on from CAXUIS010000272.1 coordinate 1,067, forward strand.
CACGGGGTTATCCCATACCGGCTCATATTGAATAACACCCTTCTTACCTGTCAGATCATCGAATGTGGTACAAGGGACAGAAGCTGCACCATCGGCGAATACCCAATGTGGAGTTACATATGGTATTTGGCTAGAGCTATCAGCATTCATCACACCAAAGGCGAACTGTTTTCCCTGCGCTACCCATGCTTTCAAATCATTGTCTATCATATACCAATTGTAGTGACCCTCGGTCGGTTCAATACTAGACCAATCATACCGGACATAGCCAACCGTTGCATAAGCCATCGTACTGGCGGATTGATTGGATGGTGCGCCATACAGGACCCATCCTTCGCCAGGGTTTAAAACAACATTATTACTTGTTTGTGGCGTAATGCTATAGGTCTGTGCTGTGAGATGTTTGCTTGGCCCTTGTGCAGAGGCATAGGGAAGAATAAGACTGGTCGCCAAAAGCAGAAGTAGGCTACTTATTGTACAGGTGAGAATGTGTATACCGTGTGTAGAGCTTCGTTTTATCATATGTTTCTCCCGAATAGGTATAGATATATACACATATGTTCTGCATTTCTTTTTCGGCATGTTTCCCCATTCTCTGTAGTAGTCTGTTAAAGTTCATGTATAACCAAAACCAGGGCACCCGCAAGGGGATGCCCCTCCCATACGCGAATACGTCTGGGGGCCACGTCATATGGGAGGGGCATCCCCGAACCGCATTCGGGGAATGATAAAGGTAGCGGGTGCCCTGGCCTCTGCTTGTGACGATCATTTTCACGTCCCGCAATGCACCACCTTTTGCGCATTGCTCAACACGTTCAACGTCATATGCACCGCGCGGTAGACCACTGTAGGTTTATCATTCATGTATAAAATCACCTTCACAAGCATATTTTTTGTTTTTGTTGGTGTTACGGCAATAGATCGTTCCCATACCTGATTTGGTGCAAGCGCAAGAGCAGACCAGGACATTGTTTGTACACCATTAATGGTCATTACGGCATGATAGGTTGCAGGACCATTTTCAAAACTACGTATACCAACATTCACGGCACAATTCTGTGTTGTATTGCTAAGGGGTAGCATCCAAAGTTGTGTAAAGCCGGGGCGTGGCTGTTCCGCCACGCCTTGTGTCGCATACAGGAGGGAAAGAATAACAATCGTGAGTGCAAATGCAAATACAATTCCACTTCGCACTCCAACCCAAATTCTGGATCGTGACATGTAAGCGAGACCTTTGCGGTCTCCCGACCTCACTATCGGTTGCCCTCCAAGGGGCATTGTCTCTTGCTGCTCTATCGCTGCCATCCATTGCTGTCCCAACACAGGCAATGCCCCTTGCCTCTCTCTCTCTAACGGCATTACACCTCTTCTAGTGTAGAGAGTGGCTATTGCGAATATGAGTGCCAGGCAACTTAGTAGAGCAATCCATGATTGTGCCCGTAAACCCATAGGCAGCATATTAAGCAGAAATCCACCAAGAATATCTAGTGTAAGACTTAATCCGAGACTGAGCGTAAGGCGATGAGCTTTATCTAGTTCACGCCTGTACGTGAGCATTTCTATAAGCAGATAGCCAGGCACAAAAAAAACCATTGGCAGGGCCAGCAGAACGCTTACCCAAAGAACAGTGTAGGGGAGCAACATCCATACTACGTTGAGTAGCACAATACTCAGCGTCACAAAGATATCGCTATTTTTCAAGCGCACGACTTAGCCCTCCTACGTCATAGATAACAATGTTTCCACCGTCATACACACGATTCACCCGCGCTGCCGTGCTAAACTTTGTAAACGCCTGTCCATCAATTGGAGTTTTGTGATGAAAGGCGTCTGCCTCATCCATTTCATAGTAGTAACCCAGCAGCGGTAACGAGTGTGTCAGACGCGTATCAGTGACGAGGTAGTGAACCTGTGCTTGTTGCAGCAACACCTTGTCTTCGTCGTTCATGGTCGTCGAGAGAAATACAGGTGATAGGTCAATGTTATCCTCAATTGAGGTGACAACGTGCTGATCACCATATGTTCCCAGTAAGACTTGATTGATACGGTCAGACGCTACACGGCTGTTGGGTTGTAGATAGGTACGTGTCCATGATGCAGCTTGTATGCCTTCTGGTTCGATAGAGCGTGAATCAGCAATTACCTCATAAGGCCCTGGCAAGAGTGCTGACGCGGGACCGGCACCAAGCACAACGCCACCAATAAAGACAAGTGACATAGCACTCGCTATCAATGTTGTCTGTCCCCAACGTAGGCGAGCTATGGGCCAAAACTGAGCGACAAAAATTGCTAAAACCGATGCGATAGGAATGAAAAGAAAAGCTGCCGCCCTGTCCGCGACCTCGGCACCTGAATTTGTCAGGCGGAATGCTTGACTGACCGGATAGAGTAGTGACAGGAAGCCGAATGTACAGGCAAGAGCGTTAGAGCGATAGCGCTTTACAAGACACAATAGGCCAAATGGGAGACAGAACACGATGATGCCAACAGAAGAGATGGTTATGAGGCGTTCCCAGATCGGTGTTGGAGGACCGGAGTAGTTTACAAAGAGTTGCTTTGCGCTTCCGGTTCCAGTAATAATATGTCCAAGTTCGTCCAGTGCCACACTCATAAATGAAGAAAGATAGCTTACAACAGGATTGCCGATTTGCAACGCACTCGCAAGCGCGAGTGCAACGCCTATGCCTGCGGTAAGTACCAATTTTGATCGATAGAATGGAGTGAGACGTTTCCAGGCATACACGACCGTCCACAGAATGAGCAAAGCATCAAAGAAAAAATCCGTGACATGATGTGTCAAGACAACGGCAACGAGCACAAGCCACGCCGTGAGCGTAATCCAGCGCAGGTCGTGATGAAGCTCGTTACGGCCTATTCTTGAAAACCTTACCATTGATGCGAGAGGCTCAAGACGTGTCAGACGTACAGAGACAGGTTGATGTGGCGATAAGGCAAACAACATCAGCGTTGCCAATGGCAAGGCCAGAGACTCATAACCGTATTGTGCGTCAAACAGCAGAAAATGTGGGTTAATCATATAAAGCAGTGTTGCTAGGCTTGCAACACGCGCGGATTTGAGAACTTGCTCGTTCAGCGCAAATAGAGACAGGACCATAAGTAAACGTGCCATTCCAATCACCACAAGACCAGCATTGAAGCTGCTTAGTCCACTTATAGTACTGAATGCATTCGTCACAATCTCAAGTCCCGAATAATATGGACTAACGGGTAACAGCGCATTCGGTGTAAAAAGATGTCCACTGCGGGCAATATCATCAACTGTGCGCCAATGCAGAAACTCATCAAAGAAGCTGAAATAGAGCGGGGTTGCGAGCACTTTTACAAGATAACATCCGAGTCCAACCATGCACAATAACCAGATGCGCTCAGCACGGGGTGTTGTCGGAACCAGTAGACGCACTGCAACTGGCGTAAACATCAAAAGCAGTGAGGGCAAGAACAGCGTGTTGATGCTTGCGCCACCATTGCGCGCATCAGTAAAAGCATACGCGGTTATAAAGAGCGCAACCGCACAAAGAAGCGTTAAAAATGATAGCCAACCTAACTGTAGGGACCGATTTATCGCGTCCTGCCCAGCACTTGAAACGCCGAGAGGACGCGATAAATCGGTCCCTACGCTTTCAGGTTCGGTATCGCCTGCTCGCTCAATCGTCTTTGTCACAACACGTTGTAGGGGGCTTGGCAAGACGCGGAGCAAAGTGCTATAAGGAGTACGGGAGGTAGTGAAACTCATCGCGTGGTCACTTCCTGATACACTTGCTCGATACGTGTCACCACCGTCTTGGCTTGAAAATTCGTCACATGCTCTTTTGCCATAAGGCCCATTTGCTCTCGTCGCTCTGGGTGCTCCAGGAGCGATTGCATAGCGGTGCGTAACGCGTGCACATCGCCAGGAGGAACTAGCAAGCCTGTTTCGCCGTCCTTCACGATATCGGAAAGGCCGCCAATCCTCGACGCAATCACTGGACGCCCGACCGCCATCGCCTCCATCGCTACCGTGGGACAAGAGTCTTGACATAAAGAAGGAACGATGCCAAGTGTACAGCGACGCCATGCGCTCATCACGGCGTTATGAGGCCAACCTGGGAAGATTAGCACGTTTGGAGGAATAGGTACTGATATGTCCTTGCCAAGCCTTCCAATAAGCACAAGTGGTATTGAAGTTTGCATTTCTGTATATGCTTGTAAAAGTGTTTCTGCACCTTTGTCACGCCTTACATCACCTACAAATAAGATGTACTTACTCTTTGGAAGCTGCTCTATGAACTCATCATTGTCACTACATGCTTCGGCTACGTTGTCCGGCACAAAATTTGGTACGACTTGATAGGGCACATGGCGTGTCGCAAGTTGTGTGTTATCGGCAACAGCTTGACTTACAGGAAGAAACATATCGACCGTCTGGTTCTCTAGCTTGCCGCCTGCCCAATTTGCGAACAGCGTTGGTACACCTTTTGGGGCACCGTAAAAGTCGGACGCACACTGCAAACATTTCATGAACGCAGGACCGCTACATATCTCATCTTCATAGGTCAAGCGTTTTTGTACACAAACAAGACTATAATCATGGAGCGTGATGATGAGCTTAGCCTTGCTCAATGCTTTCAAGGGCGTAACTGAATGGATGATCCAGTTGTGGGCGTGAATGATATCGGGTCGTTCCGTGAGAATGATCTGACGTAGCGCGAGTGTCAGTTCGGGATCAGGAAATGGCGGTGCAAACTGCTTGTCTTGTTCGCTGAACAGCATGCTCACGCGCTGCATTGTGCCGCGAATGCGATGTACTCGAACTCCGCCGTCTATCTCTTGTGCTGGTTCGTCACCGTGTCGCAGCGTTGCAACTGAAACATCGTGTCCTCGCTCCGCTAATGCAACAGCAAGGTTGCGCACGTGACGCTCCTCTCCACCAATCGTCGGCGGGTAAAATTGGGCTAGTATTAAGATACGCATACCTTTTCCTTCACACATTGACTATACACAGTTCGTACCTGTTTCGCACACTCATCCCACGTTGGCAAAACAATATCAGCAGGTGGAACAAGTGGCTCCTCAATTTGTTGCAGCACCGCATATGCAACCTCAGCAAGGGAACTAGCTAGGGGAATTGCACGGACCAGCCCCTGTTGTGCCAGTTCGCTCATGCCAGAGGTGTCAGCAACGAGTACCGGACGCTGAAGCGCGAGGGCTTCCATTACCGCGACAGGATGAGCCTCATACTCGCTCAAAAGGGCAACCACAGATGCCTGCGAAAGTGCCTCCGCCATCGCTTTACGATTACTTGCAGGAATCGAGTGAATATCTACATGCTCCGCCATTCCTGTATGTTGTGCTAGTGTGTGTAGCTCAGCCTCATATGGACCTGTACCTAGAATTAAGAGTCGTGCATTAGGGCGTTGTTCGCGTATGTGAGGCAGTGCAGCGATAAGGCGATGGTGGCCTTTATAGCGTTCTAGGCGTCCTGGCGAGATGATCAGTGGGAATGTTTGCGTTGCTACATGAACATCTGGTAGTACCGTTCCACCATTTGGAATAACCGTAAACCGTTTGCGTGAAAGACGCAGGAGTGTGCGAAAATAATTAGCCTCGAAGTGTGAGACACCTATTAGCTTAGTTGCGCCCTGTAAAAGTGAGCGTTGTGCATACCACTGTGTATCGCGTATGGCAGTACGCAAGTGCGATGAGTTGCCGCCCGTGTGAAATGTCACGACATAGGGAATGCGTGCTTGTTTCGCAGCAAGCATCGCAAGGGGTGGTACAAACGTATGGCATCCCTGACAATGTATCAGGTCCCAATTTCCTTGCTGAATAAGCGCATACATTTCTGGAGCGATATGATAATCGCGTTCCTCAGGCCAGGAATGGACGCGTAGGATGCGCATGCCCTCTATGAATTCCTCGCGTGGTAATGCATCGGAAGATGCTCGTGGTCGAGTTGTGAGAATAGTTACCTCGACGCCATCTTGTACCATGCGGCGTCCTACCTCGTAAACGTGCGTCTCAATACCACCCATGAAGGGGAAAAAGCGCGGTGTTACCATAAGCACCCGCAGTGGCTGTTCTTGTTGTATCATCATACCCTTCTACCTATTCATCCAAATATCCCTAGTGATGATTTCCACAGGTCAGTATAGCAAATAATTTGCTTTTCCATAAAAAAAGTACTTTTGTACGAGTATGCTAATCCCGTTAATCAAATTCTACGGATATCTGTAGGGACCGATGTATCGCGTCCTTTTGGCCTTTCGAGTGCCGACAAGGACG
>CAXUIS010000273.1:0-7314 GCA_964250915.1 uncultured Ktedonobacteraceae bacterium
CAGTGTTGCCAATGCGTAGTAAGGCCCAATCGCCATCACGACTACCATGAAGCACCGTTGCACCAAGTTTCGTGTAGAAATCCAACGCTTTACTCATATCGTCAACATGCACCATTGGTTGTACGCGTAGCATTGGTGTCTCCTGTGCTCGCTGCACATGCTCTTTTACGCTATCATTATCTCCAGTTTTCGAGAGATACGCGGTAAACATCTTCTCAACTAGATCAGACAGAGAAAGTTGCTCATCAATTGATTTATGCTTCATGCGCTTGACCGTATCAGGCTTCAGATACACGTTGAACTGTTGCTTCTCTTCTTTCATCCTCTTGTCCCTTGATATTCTTAACACGAGTTTAATTTGCTAGCATATTAGCATTATAGCTTGCTATTTTTTGAGCTGTCAAGGGATTAAGGAAAGGAATTAATGCTATTTAGCAAATTAGTAAGGATGTAGGGGCTTTAATTAATTAAGCCCTGGTTTGGTTTGTGGTATGCGACGAGGGCGTAATGAATTAAAGCCCCTACATCTTATAATACGGAGACATTTTGAGAAGCTGCTGTTTGATGAGGGGAGCAAATAATGGCAGGATGTAGCGTAGAGGAGCAGGAGGCGTGTTGCTGGAACTATATACCAGCTAATGTATTGTACGCTTCAAAGAATATTCATAAACATCACTACCATGTTGATCGCGTGTATGTTTTCCACGTACATAGCCTCTCTTTTCCCAAAAAGCTAGTGCAGGAGTATTCTTCACGAGCACAGCAAGACCAATCTGAGTGATATCAGGAGATGAAAAGAAATATTTTTCTAGTAACGTCGCTGCCTCTGAACCATAACCACTTCCTTGAAAATCTCGTTTTATCAAAAGAAGTGCTATCCATGCACCATCTTGAGGATGAAGAAGAGCCGTTTCCGCAACGCCAATGAGTGTTCCTGCTCTGTCACTGATGTGCCAAATAGTGCCTTCTGGTAACGCCAAGGTCTCATGTAACTCGGAGCGTACAGTCTCAAGGCTCATTGTTGGTTCTAGTCCGCTCCATATATTAAATTGCTTATCACTATTGAAGACAGACAGTAGTGTCTCAGCATCGTTGATGTCTGCGTTCTTCAACAGCAAGCGTTTTCCGTGTAGTTCCACAGTGCTTAACCATCCTTTCTTAAGTGTAGATATAAATCTAATTAGAATAATATCTATTAAGAATGAAGATGTCAAGTGTGTATATTTTATCACACGCTTGGTTACGCTATTGTAGGGGTCTAATTCATTACACCCTGTTGGCGACACACAATGTTACAGGATGGATACCAGCGTTTCAACATTCCCCAGCATAGTCAATTGCCAACAGGGTGTAATGAATTAGACCCCTACATTTGTTCTTTATTGCTTGACTCTATTATTTACCCCTTGCTTGTTGCGACCTCTCCTATACTGAAAAAGAATTTCATACTTGGCGTAGTTGGGAGGGAAGAGACATGACGACTATACAAGCATCTTTACATGTTATCGTGCAACGTGTTCGCGCACTTCTTGAATGTGCTGATGTCATCTTGTCCCTTGCATCTCCATCCGAAGCAGACCATCCTTTGCTTGCTCTGTTATCAATGACAGAAGAAACAGATGTTGTATCTCTGTTTATACAGAACGAAAACTACAAAAGTAGTGTTATTGTGCCGCTTGTACGTCCTGGGGGCTTACTCGGTTTCCTTGTATGTGTTGATACTCAACCCAACAGATTTATGCAGGGTGAATGTGCTTTACTAGAGCAAGTTGTACCAACGCTTGCACGTGAGGTAGAAGACATTCTTTCTGATGCTGTAATAACTGTTTCGCAAGAGAAACGAAAGCGACACATCCACATGGTAGTACCGGAACAGCAAACGCTTGTCTCGTTGGTAGGTCATGATTTGCGTATGCCTTTGACCGCGATCAAGGGCTACGCTGGCCTTTTACAGGCATATGGACCGACGCATACGGACATGACACCAGAACTACAACGCCACTACCTTGATGTTATCATGGAGCAGACGCAGCATATGGAGGTTCTTGTGAATGATCTTCTTGATGTGTCGCGTATACAGAGCGGACAACTTGCACTTCATTGTACATGGGTCAATATCGTCTTTCTTTGTCAACGGGTTATCCGCGTTGTACAAGACAGATGCGAGCAGCAACAGCCAGGAAAATATACGCTTCGTTGTTGCTTCGATACAACCTCCGAGCTTATATGGGCTGATCCAGATAGAGTGCGGCAGGTGCTCATGAATCTTGTAGAGAATGCGGTAAAATATTCGCCCGACGGTGGGTCGATAGAGATACGCGTGCGCAACTCTGCCATGCGCTCCTCAATTACTGTACGTGATTGGGGATTAGGAATTCCGCAACCACAACAGGACGCGCTATTCCATGCATTTCAAAGGGGTGAACGGTTAGAGCAACAGAGAATTGCTGGTCTTGGTCTTGGTCTTTATATTGTACGTACACTAGTGGAAGCAATGGATGGTTCTATCACATTGCGCAGTAGCAAAGGCAATGGTACTAGTGTCTCGTTTACGCTACCTACTGTTCACGATAAGGTAGTTATACATCGGCGTGAAGGCAGCATGACAGGGGCAGAGCACCTGTCCACTACTATACATGGACTTGTATGGCGCAACCGCATCATGAGGTCAGTATAGTAGTGGACAGGTGCTCTGCCCCTGTCATACTGCTTGCCCCTGTCTTGTTCCACTAAATTCCTTTACTCTTGCGAAACATTGTCCAGTTTGTTATAGTGAGCATGTAGAAATGAGTAAATATTTGTAGAGTAAAGGATTGAGCTATGCGTGTAGGACTTCTTGAAGACGACGTAGCGATTCAGGAAATGCTTCTTCTTGTGCTAAAGGACGAGGGATATACGGTTACGAACTACCCTGATGCCAGGGAATGTCTTCGAGCATTAACGTCCATTACCACGCAGGTACAATCCCCTATAGATTTGCTGATCATCGACTGGCGCTTGGGTGGTAATACTTCTGGTACCGAAGTGATACAACAAATTCGGAATAATCCCATACTTAATTCACTCCCGATTATTTTAACTACTGCCGCAACATTTAACGATATTAAAGCACTACAGCATTTCCAGGTCTCTCTTCTCGAAAAACCATTTTCAGTTGATGACATGACTCTTTTAATTAAAAATCTGACGCAGACAAAGAGCATGTAGCACAACTACACGTTTTTTCGCCCTCTCCTTAAGAAAAAACGGGATTTTTGTGTCTATTTCTTATATATCCATCTCATTATTTCTTAAGAAAACAAAGCGTTTTCCCCCTTTTCAATGAAAAAGTAAGCACGAATAGTGTTATTAGCTCATCATTTTTCTTAGAAATGGTTGAGGCTACCTTAGAGAAAGCTTATACTTTCTATAGATGACTTGAACTGTAGTAGAGTACCTGTTATGCTTTGCTTGGTGGAGGTCACTGAGACCTGTTTTATAAAGAACAGGTGCTGGAAAAAGTTTCTTTAAAAATAGAGAGAGCGTATTTGCTAAACGCAAGAGGAGAAAAATAATGCAGACACAAAAAGGCCGTGGACGTGGTTTTGCTTCGATGACTGCCGAGAAGAAGCGTGAGATTGCTAGTAAAGGTGGCAAGGCCGCTCATGCTCTAGGCACGGCTCACAAGTGGACTAGTGAAGAGGCACAGGCCGCGGGCCGCAAAGGTGGCTCAATCAGTCGTCGCCGTTCCAAGTACACTGTACAGGCATAAACCAAACACAGATAACAAAAGGCTGACGGAACGTCAGCCTTTTTTGTTGCCGTGAAAGTGTTCCCCATCGCATTTCTTATTTTGCTTTCCTTTGCAAGAATGGTACTTTTTGAGTGTTCATTCGTCATATATAGTCGTCACTGGTATAATGGTATGAAAGAATCTCTACTATATATTTTTGTTAGGAGGGCGCGTCATTTTACACGAATCGCCTGAGTCAAAGCAAGCCGTTCCAATAGATACGGATGTTCAAACACCGCTACCAACAACATCTATCGTCCCTTTGCCAAAAAAAGAGCTTGGCAAACGACGAAATGTATGGGGAGGGAGGACATTTCGCTTTAATCTGAAGAACTTTCTCCCTGGAACGAACTTCTCGTTGCGCCGTTTCAGCATTGTGGAGGCTGCTCTTTTGCTCATGCTTGCCCTTCTTGCGTCACGTGGTTTAGGGGTGGTACGTCAAACTATATTCAATGCTCTTTTTGGTGCTGGCCCCGAGGCAAACGCTTATTATGCTGCGGCTCGTCTGCCTGATACACTCTTTAATCTTATCGCCGGTGGTGCTTTAACGCATGCTTTCATTCCTGTCTTTCTCTCGCACGAAAATGAGCATGGTAAGCGAGAAGCATGGAGGTTAGCAAGCCTTGTCTTCAACATAATGCTTGTTGCGCTTACTCTTTTCATTTTTGTCGGAGAGTTTTTTGCGCCTACCTTTGTTAACACGTTGATCGTGCCTGGCTATTCGCATTCAGAGCAGGTACTCACAACATCACTCACGCGCATTATTCTTGTCCAGCCTCTTATCCTAGGACTCGGCACCATCATCACCGCAGTGCTGAATGGCAAACGTCAATTTTTGTTGCCTGCACTCTCTATCGCTGTCTATAACTTTGGATTAATTGGTGGCCTGCTAGTATCGCTTGTCGTTCCTCACGTAGGTATTTATGGTCCAACATACGGTATTCTCGTCGCTGCCATACTGCAAGTTGCGGTACAGATACCTGCGTTGCTCAAGCAAGGCTTTCGTTATTCGTTTGTGTGGGATATACGCGATCCTGGTCTATGGGACGTGATGAAACTCCTCGGCCCGAACGCACTCGCAGTTGCTATCGGCTCGACGGGCTTCATTATAGATACCGCATTCGTTTCGTACTTGCCAGACAAGGCTAGTCTTGCCGCAATTCATAATGCACAACTCCTCTACGCTCTACCAGAAGCGTTGATGGCGCAAGCTATCGGACTTGCACTGTTACCGCATCTTGCGACGCAGGCAACTGCTGGACGCTATGTGCGTATGCGTCAAACCGCCCTGAAAGTCATGGGTGCCGCAATTGTGCTTGCTGTTCCCTGTGCTATTCTCCTCTGGTTACTCGGTAAACCAATTATTCGTCTACTATTCCAGCACGGTGCTTTTACAGCACATGCGTCGGCCCTTACAAATCTTGCGTTAATTGCCTATGCTGTCGGCTTGCCCGGCATCATCGCGGGAGAACTCATGGCGAATGGTTTCTTCGCGTTAAAGGATACACGCACTCCTCTTATCACAAACACATTAGCACTCGGCATGCGCTATGGTTTGATTGTTTTGCTCTTGCAGGTGTTTCACGGCACGTACATTATCCTAGCAATTCCACTTGCCCTGTCAGGATCAGCGACGGTGGAAGCACTCTTCATGTGTACTATTCTCCTCTTTCGTTTACGTTGGAAAGTGAAGCAGGATCAAGGTATGATGCGTTTACAAAGGCGTCGTGAATACGAAGCGCGACACGAACAGATGCGAGGTGATATGCTGGTGGAGGAAAAGATAGTCAACTAACCAGCGAAAGAGGCAACGCATGAAACTACAAGTCAACGGGACTGAACTCTATTTTGATGTGGTGGGAAGTGGACTCAACGCCGCGACAGACTTTCAACAAAAGCCGACGATGATACTTCTGCATGGCGGACCTGGATTTGATCACAGCTATCTACGCCCTTGGCTCGACCCTGTAAGCGATGTTGCTCAACTTGTGTATGTCGATCAACGTGGCAATGGGCGTTCACAGCGTCACACACACGAATACTATCAACTTGGTATCATGGCTGACGATATCGTCCTGTTGTGCCAAACACTTTCTATCGAACATCCAATTGTGCTTGGTCAATCGTTCGGCGGCTTTGTTGCCCTCAGCATTGCCCAGCGTCACCCGAAATTTGCCTCCGGTCTTGTGCTCTTCGATACCTCACCTGCATGGACAGGTGGCTACGATCTGGATGCGTTAGAAAAACTTGTGGGTGGCGAACGTGGCAAAGAACTGCGTGAAATTGCCTACCGCGAATCGACTGGACAGGCAACTGAGGCCGAACTAAAACGCTTTGAGCAAGAAGTCATGCCGCTCTACTGGCATCAAGGCTTCAAACAAGAGTATATCGGCGACCTGTTCAACAATCCTTTGATGAACGTGGACATCGCTACCTACATGATGGGAACGCTCAGCAAAGAATACGACCTGCGTCCATATCTGAAAGATATTGCTATTCCTACACTCGTCCTACAAGGTCGCTACGATTGGGTCACCCCAATGGCGGGTGCTGAAGAGATGGCACACAGTATCCCGAATGCTCAACTACACGTATTTGAGCACTCAGGGCACATGGTCTTCATAGAAGAGCAAGACGAGCTAGTATCTGTTCTTAAGCAGTGGATTGGTTTGCTCGGTAGACGAGAAATGAGTCGGACAGCATGACAGGGACAAGCCCTGTCACTACTATACACGGAACCGCGCAACAAGCCACATAGTGGCGGTCAGTATAGTAGTGACAGGGCTTGCCCCTGTCATGCTGCTCGGGGCCTCTTTATTGTATCTACTATCACGGCATCACCACAGTTTGACGCCGACTTCTGAGAATGTGTAGCACTTGATAGCCGTCGCTTGGATAGCCTGCATATTTCCACCACCACGATGGGTAGCGCATTGGAATAATTGTACATAGAAATTGGAGAAACGCAGCGATTGCGGCAAATTCGTTAATGTAGTACCAGATCGAAAATGCATGTATATGAGATCGTGCGAAATATGTTGTGATACTAAAAATAATGGCAAGGAGCAGTGATGCTAGCGGACCCGCGAGATAGGTCCATAGTTCATGCTCATCAACAGGTTCCCAATGAGCGAACCCAAGCGGACCGCTAAATGGCTTCAAATGAAATGTAACTCCTGCGAGTGTGAAAACGAGTGTGCGCGGACGCTTTAACTGTGGAGTAAATACCTCATCATCCTGTGGAATAATGCCAAGATACACCTGGGTTGGTTGCTTTGTGAGAATACGGCTGGTGAGCGCGTGTGCTAGTTCGTGAATAAACGTCTCAAATGGTCCTAAAATGCAAATATAGACCGCGGGAATAATAATGTAGAAGGTGAGATAATACGTCAGGTCTGTTAACATCGTTGTACTCGCTCTCTCTACATTTGTTGTAGTGGGGGGGGGGGGGGGGGGGGGGGGGGTGTGGGCGGGGGGGTTCTTTCACGCGCAAGGGTCGGCGAAGCCGCTGCCGGTGCTGCTGGTGCTGCCGCCGCAACTTG
>CAXUIS010000274.1:0-7300 GCA_964250915.1 uncultured Ktedonobacteraceae bacterium
GCTGCTGTGGCGGCGATTGTGGCGGCGGAGAATGCTGGCGTACAACAAATTTGGATGACACAAGGGGGGCCAGCACCCGACACTCTCACGACATTTGCGGCAGCGGCGGTGCAAACGCAACATGTTCGTATGGGCACAGCTATTGTGCCAACCTATCCACGTCACCCACTCGCGTTAGCGCAACAGATACTCACATTACACGATCTCGCTCCCGATAGGATACGCTTAGGCATTGGACCAAGCCATCGTCCAGTCATCGAAGGGATGTATGGTCTGGCGATGCCTACACCAATGGAACACTTAAGCGAGTACGTGGGTATTCTGCGTTCAGCTCTGTGGGAAGGCAAAATTGATCATACTGGTCGCTTTTATACCATTAAGGCCACTCTACCACGTACAACACGCACCCCTATCCTGATTTCGGCCTTGCGTGAAGGAGCCTATTATGTAGGTGGAGAGGTCGCTGATGGAGCGATTTCCTGGGTTAGCCCTGTACCATATCTGCTCAACAGGGCACTGCAAGCATTGCGAGCGGGTGCCACAAGAGCAGCACGCGCCGTCCCACCGTTGATAGCCCACATTCCTGTCGCACTAAGCGAAGACCGTCCGGCGGTGTTAGCGGCTGCCCGTAAGCAAATTGGCAGATATGGTCGGTTGCCATTCTATGCCAGTATGTTTGCGGAGGCTGGTTTTCCTGTTTCAGAAGATGGCACGATGCCCGACGAGCTGCTCGATAGCCTCGTCGTCTCAGGTAGCGAGGCTACCGTTACAGCGCGTCTCACTGAATTGCTTCACAGTGGTTTAGATGAGTTGCTTGTCATGTCTATATCAGTCGCAAATCCTGCGGAAGAGCAGACACGTCTTGCACAGTTGGTTGGGCAAATGTAAAGTCATTTAATGTATACCGGTAGGGGTGCAATTCATTGCGCCCAAAGATGGGGGCGGCGGAAGGGCAACGCGGCGCAACGATTCTTTTCCTCAACGCGAACCCCACCCAACCCATCTTTGGGCGCAATGAATTGCTGCCCCTACCGAATAGATATCACGTTAACAGACGCCAGCAGTACCAGCCGGGATACCATTACACACATCGCTTTTTGTGATGAACTTATCGGCGATGACGGTCGATGCAATGGTATCCCGTTCAACGGCAACGGGCGTATCAAGAATCGCGGGGATGTTTCCACCATCAAACGTTGCGATGGTCGCGCCATGTGTCAGTGTAGTAATATTTGTACCCGCGTATAATGCTTTGACAAGGCTTCCGACCGATTGTGCCTCTTGCGCAATAGGTTTATAGACGGTCATGTTCTGAGTACCCAGAAGAATATTATGGATACCCGTAATCGTCGCATCCTGCCCCGTTACCAGTACCTTTCCATCCATATTGACCGCTTTCAATGCAGTGATAACGCTATTTGCAAGTCCATCGTTCGCAGCATACACAATCTGAATATTATTTGTCTGGTCAGATAGTGCCGTCTCCATTTCGGCCTGCGCCGTGCTGTTATTCCAATCGGGCGTGAAATTCTCATACACATTCTTAAGACGCCCGTTGGCAAAAAGAGGATCGAGAACCGAATGGACACCTTTGCTGAACATCAATGCGTTTGTATCCGTCTGCGAGCCACTCAGCATTGCAATATTGACAACACCGTTCTTTTGATACTGTATGTAGTGATTAGCGATATACTGCGCCTGAAGCTGACCCACTTTCTCGTTATCAAAAGAGACATAGTAGTTCACATCTTTCGACTGAATAAGACGGTCATAGGCTATAACAGGCACGTTCTGCGCTTTCGCCTTTGCGACAATAGCAGCTGCTGCCACGCTATCATGAGCACCTACAACTAGAATACAATCACCGTTCGCAAGGTCTGTCTCGGCTTGGCTCAGTTGTGTTGCAGTACTATCATGCGCGTTGGTATAGTCAATTTGTACACCAGGAATAGCAGACTTGACAGCTTGCACGAGAAGCGGATGATCTTTTGTTTCCCAGCGATCAGAAGAAGCTGTTTCAGGCAAGAGAATACCCACTTTTGTACAGCCCTTTCCACCATTAGCAACGAGAAGACTGCCACCGCCAGCAGCACTACAAGAGGCTAATACGATAGTGGCAAACAGTAACGTACTAAGTATGAGAGAGTGTATGTTACTTAATGGCTTCATTTTCATGTAGTTCCTTCTCCATGAAGTTATTCTCCAACGACTTGACGTAGTTGCTGGATGACATCCTCTAGCTGAGCGGAAGCTTCAGCAGCTGATGCTGCACCCGATACAAGTTGGTCCGTTACCTGCATCGTGACACGTATCGCAGTAGAAAGACTCTTGCTACTCCGCTCCTGGTGGGCAGAAGCACTACCAATATAACTTGCCGTTGCTATAATCTGCTCTAAGTGCTGCTTCGTTTGCCACGGCTCCAGCCGTTCCCAGTTCCGTAGCAGTTCTCCCCCAATTGCGTCTAATCTATGAGCCGCGACACTAGTCGCTTCAGCATAATACTCTACTGATTTCAAGCCAGTTTGTGAAGTTTCGACAATCCAACGTTGTTCCGTTGTTGTCACCTGTTCGCGTGATGCCAATTCGTTTAACGACTGACCGCTTCTGCGCAGAGATGCAACCGACATGAGAATGGGTCGTGTAATGCTACGACCAACAAAAAGACCAACCAGAGCCGCTAGCAGTGTAGTGAGCGCGGCGATCAAAATAAGGTAGATATCTTGCTGATTTGCGGCACCCGTGATTGAGTTTACAGGTCGAAGCACAAGGTAGGTCCACGGTACAACCTGACACTTCACACGATATGCCTGAAAAGATGCGTTTTGTAGAGCAGGCGTAAATTGAAAGGTTGGCGTTGCCTGTGCGCTCTGATTCAGAGTAGCAAGTGTTGGGTCAGGTAACACATTGACAGAGGCACGACTATTGCCATACAGGTTTTCATCGCTAATGCGTTGTTGCAATTGTGGAGAGAGAGGAGCAACGGCTTTGAAAAGGGCTGGTGGCAGCGTGAGTTGTGTAGTATCTGTATTTGTATAAGCAATACGTACTCCATGATTATCAAGAATCATAGCGTAACTTCCAGGGGCCGCGTTTGTCTCGTTGTTAACCGAAGTCCATATCTCGTTGAGCTTAAGTGTGGAACGTCCAAAACCAAGTAGTGTTGAGTTGGGGGCAGTAATTGAAGTATAAATATCGACGAAGGCCATATGCGTTGTGTCATCAAAATAAACATCAGAGATACGCGTTTTGTTCACACCGTGCAATTGTTGCACAATTTCTGGTGCTACCGCATATTTACCGCGTAATCCAGGTAGCGCAGGATATGATAGGCGAACTTTCCCATGTGTATCAAAAAGTGTCCATGTACTATAATTTGGATCAAGGCGATAACCCAAGGCTAATTCTCCAAGAGCCTGTTGCTTGAACGCCTCTTGACCAGAAAGATAACGTTGAATTGCAAGATACTGTCCCAGAAAGCCTATATCTTGCATACGCGCGATGAGCAAGGAGTCTATAGTTTGCGCATGATCCTGAGCATCATTTCCCATTTCCGTCTGTGCTTGTCCCATCAGCGTTGGACGTAGAATTAGTTCACTACCAATAACGGTAATGAGGAGTGGGAGCACAACAGCGAGCACAAGCAAAGCAGAAACTTTTACGGTCAGAGAAAGCTTCTTCCGTGAAGGCTGAAAAGACCTGGACATGGACTCCCTCCTTTAATAGAGAGTAGCTATAACTGAATAAAACCATTCCGCTCTAAAGCATTGAGCAGTTCCTGTATCTCGTCAACGCTACGTCCCATGAGACGCACAAGATCGCGTTCCTTGCGATGTCCATCAATCAATAAAAGTAAGCGACGATGAGTGCGCGATAGTTGCATGTTTCCTGATTGTTGTAATGCATCTTCGCCTAGTTGTAGACGCACGGGTGCTTGTGACTGCATCCCTGTATCAGAGTGATACAGGGATGGAACGTTTTTAACTGGAACCATTGGATGAGAAGGAAGTTGCGCAGGATACACTGGCAGTGCTTCATCCTCACTTCGACTCAGCAAGGAAAAACGACATGTTTGCCACATATTGAGATAGTTGAATGCAGCAAGACCCGTCAGTGTATTTACTCTTGCCTCAACAACACGCCCGTCGGTAAATGTAATAAGACCCTCTTCTAGTGTTTTACCCTCGCCACGCTCGACTGTGAGCACACCACTCTTGCCCCCAATGTGTATGATGTGAATAACATCAGCGAGGCGGTCGGTCACTGTTTGACGTTGTGGCTGCATATGACCCACCTTGACCAAGAATCCTAAGCCTGGGATACAAGAAAACATTGTATGTAAAATATACATCAAGGGACTAATGGGTGAGTGCTATATAGTACTTTCTGCTATACGAGATACGTTATTCCGTGTAATGTCGCATCTTCATACCATCAATGTAGATATGACGTATTCCTTGCAGAATCTGCTCCGATGAGAGGCTACGTTCTTGCCGCTGCATATGGTAGAACATTGGATTGAGCGTGACAAGTAAAGTGTCTGCGGTGAAAGAGGTATCAAGTGTGGAGAGTTCTTTGCGCTCGACAGCTTCTGTGAGCAATTCGTCGAAAATGCTATGTAGCGAGAGATAAAATGGAAGATGCTGCTCCTCTACATCTTTATGGCACATCGTCTCTCGCATCTCAATCAATGCGACCGGGCTAAGCAAAGCCCCTTGCTCTTCTAAAAATGCGACGATAAGAGAGAGCAATCCATCCAGACGTTCAAGTGCAGGAGCATTGGCTTTTGCACGAAAGAGGGTTGAGATATCGGTGAGTAGTCGCTCGTGTTGCTCTTGCAACAAGTCCATACACAGGTCGCCCTTGTGAGCATAGCGACGATAGAGCGTGCCCTGTCCGACACCGGCAGCTTTGGCGATCTGATGCATACTTACAGCATGAACACCATGTTTGGCAAAAAGATGTTGAGCAACCTGTAAGATTCGTTGGCGATGCTCCATCGCATCGCGCCGTTCGTGCCGCACACGTCCACTCAGCGATGAACGAGAAGGCAACGAGGCATCACGAATTTCTTCTATCATTCCTCTCTCCTCTTGACAAACGGACAATTGTCCGGTACACTATTTTATGTGGACAATTGTCCACATAAAATAGTGTACCACATTGGAATACGTTGGTCAACGTTCAGCCGTGTGCAGTATAGGATTGTTGCAGCGTCATTACTATAGATGTTTTCCGCATTTCTGCTCTTAGATTAGAACAGGTTAGTAAAGATAAACAGGAGCATTCTTTAGTTGGTGCCCTGATTTCGACGTTGAAAACGTCATACACATGTTTGCTTTCCATGAAAACAAGGCCGTACCTTGTTGTTGGAAGTTTTGTGAGAGGAAGTATACCATGTCGAATAGACCGGCTATTATAGCCGAGGGACTTCAAAAACATTATGGAAAAACTCATGCCCTCGCCGGGCTTGATTTAGTTGCCGAAGAGGGAACCGTACTTGGGGTCCTCGGTCCCAATGGTGCTGGTAAGACAACAGCAGTACGCATCTTGACGACTCTCTTACAGCCCGACGCAGGTCATGCTGAGGTGGCGGGATTAGACGTTGTAAAAGATGCTAACGCTCTACGCTCACGCATTGGTCTTGCAGGTCAATATGCCGCCGTTGACGAATACCTCACAGGCTATGAGAATCTAAAAATGTTCGGGCAGTTATATCATCTATCGGGTGCGGTTGCGAAACGCCGTGCTAATGAGTTACTCGAACGCTTTGATCTAGTTGATGCCGCTGGACGCACCGTCAAGACCTACTCCGGTGGTATGCGCCGTCGTCTGGACCTCGCGGCAAGCTTGATTGTCACTCCACCTGTCATCTTCCTCGATGAGCCAACAACGGGTCTTGACCCGCGTGGTCGCCTTGCAATGTGGGATGTCATTAGTGGGCTTGTCTCCGAAGGTACGACAGTGTTACTCACCACGCAATACCTGGAAGAAGCGGATCAACTGGCGAACCAGATTATGGTCGTCGATCATGGGCGTGTCATCGCCAAAGGCACCGCCGACGATCTGAAAACACAGGTTGGTGGTGAACGTCTTGAGATCACAGTAGCACGTGGTAGCGACCTCGACGCGGCTCGACAAGCGGTCAGTTCCTACAGTGCAGGCGATATTCAGGTTGATGCTACCACACGTCGCCTCGTAGTACCAGTCGCGCATGGCGCGCAACTGCTCGCATCAGTTGTACGTGATCTTGATGCCGCACAGATTGCTCTGGACGATCTCGCACTACGCCGTCCAACACTTGATGATGTCTTTCTCACATTAACCGGACGTGCCGCTACCGAAGAGGATGCACCCATAGACGAAAAGGCTGCTCGGCCTTTGGCAAGGAGTTCACGATGAGCCGCGATATCCGTATAGACGAACCATTTGTGCCCGTAGCACGTCCATCGCTCTACTGGACATTTGCCGACGCGCTTGTGCTTGCACGCCGTAACCTGACACAAATTCCACGTATTCCCGAAGAGTTGCTCTTCTCGACTATTCAGCCAGTCATCTTCGTCTTGCTATTCCGCTATGTATTCGGCGGTGCGATTGCGGTAAGTGGCACGACCTATGTCAACTACCTGATGGCGGGCATCTTCGCGCAGACGGTCATCTTTGGCTCGACCACAACAGGGATTGGGCTTGCCAACGATATACAAAAGGGCCTCGTTGACCGCTTCCGTTCATTGCCAATGGCGAAATCAGCTGTGCTCACGGGTCGTACATTGTCTGACCTTGTGCGCAACGTGATTGTCGTAGCGATTATGTGGATTGTCGGACTGCTCGTTGGTTTCCGACCCGAAGGCTCATTTCTGGAATTGGCAGGTGCTATTGGCATGCTCCTGTTTGTCAGTTTTGCCTTCTCGTGGATATCGGCAACCATCGGTCTAGCGGTGAGCAGTGTGGAGGCCGCGCAATCGGCTGGCTTCATCTGGCTCTTTCCATTGACCTTTGCTAGTAGCGCATTTGTGCCAACGAAAAGTATGCCTGGCTGGTTGCGTGCCTTTGCGGAACACCAGCCTGTCTCGCTCGTTGTCAACGCGGTGCGTGGTCTACTTCTCAACCAGCCCGATGCCGCGACCATTTGGCAAGCTATCGCATGGTGCGTTGGTATTCTCGTCATCTTCGTTCCATTAGCAGTATTAGCCTATGGACGCCGTACAGCTAGATAACGCAGGTACAACACAAAACCCGTCTATGCAATGCATAGACGGGTTTTGTGTTGTACCTGTGGCCTTATTTGAACAGTGTTGGTACG
>CAXUIS010000275.1:0-7223 GCA_964250915.1 uncultured Ktedonobacteraceae bacterium
AGAAGATGAACACCATGCTCAAATTGAATACTTCATATAGTCATAGAATATATATGACGAGAACTGTTCAAGGGAATACCACGCAATAGGCCTGTAAGTGCCATTTTGACGATAGGGTACAACGTGCGATATAAATAGAGATTTGATCTGACCATTTCGTTTGCTCTAGGAAGGGTTCTCATCTTCCGCTAACAAAGACAATTGTACTGGTGTTTCTTCCTCTTTCTGAGAATCATCATAAGAGGAAATGACTACCCCACTTTCGACTTTTGGCATCATACCCTTTTTGCGCCTCGCCTGTCGCTCCTCTACCTCTCGCAAAGGGCGAAATTCGCCTTCCAACCGCACATCAACGAAGTGATACGACCCCACAAGATTGATATGCTCCCACAAGATGGCCGAGAGATGCTGCCAGACCTCCTCTTCTACTGGCTCACCCTGAAGGGCTAATTGCTCTTGTGCACGCTCAAAATGGCGGGTGTTCCAGACGACAATAGCGTTCAGCACAAGGGAGAGGGCGGTAGCTTGATTCAGTTGCGCCTCGTAGCCACGATCAGTAAACCGTCCTTGTCTACCGAAGAAGATGGCGCGTGCCATCGAGTGGAGTGTCTCACCCTTGTTGAGGCCGATCAGCACGCGCCGCCTGAAGGCTTGATCATCAATATACGAGAGAATATGTCGGGTCTTGGCAATCCGCCCCAGTTCCTGAATCGCTTGTTGGAGTGGGTTTTGCCGCTGCATGGCCTGCAATTTTGAAACGACAAGCGAGGGACGAACCAGGCCGTCTTTCAGTGAAGCCGCAAGACGATTGAGGTCGTCCCATTGACTGACAATCAACTCATCACGGATATTCTTTTTGAGAATAGGGGCTAGGACTCCATAATCCGCGCCTTTCTGTGCTCGATACAGGGTTTGATCAGAAAGGTCGCGGAGTCGTGGAGCAAAGCGGAAGCCAAGGACCGAAAATAAACCGAACATCAGTTCGGTGAATCCTCCTGTATCGGTGTAATGTTCCTTGATAGCAGGTGCATCCTGATAGAGCAACCCATCTAACACATAGGTGGACTCTCGCACCAGACAACTGACGACATCGATCCAGGGTTGGTTCCCCTGGTTCGTCGTATGATTGTAGAGCGTGACCCCGCGTCGGACCCCGAAATAGCGTGGAAGGTGACGCGCATTGAGGGAGGCGGCGGCCATGCCAAAGCGAATGCCATCTGAAGAGGAGGTCGTTCCATCTCCAAACTTCGCGGTCTGTGGAAGAGAACGATGATAGGCAATGAGCTTGCTGATGGCTGCTCGTAACGTTTCCTCCCGGAAATACCAATCATAGACTCGCTCTAATTCGTGTAAGGGAATACCGCACGCATGCGCCATCGCGGAAAGACCCAGATTGGTGGCTTCAGCTACCAGCACGGCGAAGAGGAGTGGACGGACCTCAGCAATGGCCTGCTCAGACGGCTCACGTCGGCTCGTCAAATGAAGGAATTCACTCGTTGTGTTCGTCCACGTATCCATTTCCATCAAGAGTTCTGGAAGCCCTGTTGGTGGAAACAAAGCGACCATATCCGTCCGCGCGTCGAGCACCTCTTGTGACACTTCAATTTTTTCGAGGGCAGTGAGCACAAATTTCTCCCCATCGATACGCACGTCAGGATTCTTGTTGCGATCAATTCGTCGAGCCACCTGTCGAGTAACGGTATCGAGTCCGGTCAGCAGGTCTTGAAGGTAGATATTCCCATCCTCTGGCAGATCGCTTTCCTCATACCAAGAGGCTCGCCGCTGCGCCCATTCTTTTGCCTGATACAGGTCACTATCCCAAGCGGCATAGCGTTGGCTCCCTTCGACGGTCAAATCTCCGGCTCGCAGTGCGGCTCTCGCCTCATGCAAGAGTGCAAATTCCCAAGCATGTTTGTTGACTTCCCCATCTTTGGTGACGGCTCCAGCCCACTTGCGCGGCACAAAATCCACAGGAGCTTGCTCTGGCATAGATTTGCGCCCATTCGTATTCATGTCGGTGAGCGTCACAATGCCCTCCACCAGCGCATTGTTGGCACGAGGAGAATCGAACTGAAGCGTTCGTAACACGAGCGGCGCGAAGTCGCGCATATGTGAATAGCGTCGATCCAGGATACCAAAGAAGGCAGTGGTTTCACTCTTCTCTAGGCCTTCAGAAAGATCAACCAGAGCACTTACTTTCTCCCGCGGCACCTGTTGAAAAACTTTCTCGCGCACTTGCTCTTCCGGCAGGGTAGTGTCAAGTAAGACCTGGGCCACTTTTTTAAACAATCGCGCACTCTCCTGATGGGCCTGATCCTGTTTGGCCTTTGCTGCCAAGAAATCCTCATCACTGCGTGAGAAAAGGCGTCCCACAAGCTGGTCAAACATCTCAACAATTGTGGTCGTCAGTTCTTCAGCGCGGATCGTGAGGAAGGCACACACATGGGTGTAGCGTTTGGCGGCAGGATAGTTGCGAATATTGCGTGCCCGGTGTTTGTTTACCACAGAGGCCCATTGACGCAGACGATTCGTCGTCATCGTCTCCCAGTTGAGCGGAGCTGGGAGAGACTGCCGAACGAGAACTAACCGCGCACATTCCTCTTTGATAACAGGAACAGAGGCCGCACGCGGTGGCGCGGATAACCAGGCAAGTTGACTATCCCCCTGCGAGGTGTCAAGTAACGCATCCAATTTGGCCTGATCTTCTCCTGAGAGTTGTGCCAGGACGTGCTCAAACAACACCTCTTCCGCTTGGTTGCGTGCACGGTAGACCAGGCGATCAATGGTGCTCTCCCCCTGTGGACGCAATACCCCCATGCGGACCATCCAGTCGGTAGCGGCATCAAAGAGCGCCGCTGTGTTGCCGGTATGAGGCACTTTTTCCCTCAAATACTCTGACAGCTCTTGGACATCGGACTCTTGCCAGGCACGCACTTCCAGATGGGTTCGTACTGCCTCAAAGGTGGCAGAGCGTGCTGAGGGATGATTGTGTAACTGTGAGAGGACACTGGGTTTGAGACCGAGTTGCTTACTCACATGGTCAATCACCTCATCTGGAATGCTCGTGGTTTCAGAGAGTAAGATCCGTTCGACACGCGCCCACACAAGCACTAACGCACGATAGAGGCGGTGAGCATCAGCACGCAAGGGTAGAAGGAAGCGTAAATCATGGGGAGTCAGGGTAAAGAGGCGGCGCAACTCCTCTCTATCTACGCTCCAAGGATACGTTTTTGCCATTCGTTATCGCTCTCTGCCTTTCCGCCGCTGATACTCCAACAGATCGTGCTTCACGGTCGCCTGATCCACTTCTACGTAGCGCAAGGTGCTTTGTAAGTTCCGATGCCCCAAATGTTTGCGAACGGTGGTCACCGGCACTCCCGCCTGGATGAGTTGGGTAGCTCTGCTATGGCGGAGTTGGTGAATGGTTGCCTCGACCCCGGCTGCTTGGCAGTATTTTTGCCAGGCTTTTTGCACGACGGTGTAGTGGAGCGGCAGAGGAGAACCTCCATACCGAGGATCGCCTCGAAACACCGAACCAGAGAGAATATGGCCCTGCTTCAAATGCCGCCGCAGCAAACGAACACTCTCTGGAGCCGCCGTCAGTAGCACCGTTCGTTCTCGCTGACCTTTTGCAAAAATGCGCACCTTCTCATCATCCTGCAAAAGTGTCACATCGCTTACTTGCAGAGCAAGAGCCTCTCCCACCCGAACTCCCGTTTCATAAAGGAGCATGAACAACGTCCGATCTCGAACGTTCGAGGTGGGAATGGCCTTGAAGATCTTCATCACCTCCTCGTGCGCTAATGGGCGTGGTTCTCGTTTGGGTTGCGCTATCGGATCAAGACGTTCCATAGGATTATCCGTCACCAACTCTTGCCGCATCACCCAATGGTAGAAGGCACACAAGGTCGAGTAGCGTCGCGCTTCTGTGGCCTGGCTATGGTGCCCGTCCCCTTGCAGAAAGTCTTGAATAAGGGGAGCAGTTACCTGAGCAAGATCAGAGGGAACGGTAGTCACAAAGTGGCGCAAATCATGGGTATAGGCTTTTGTGGTATTGATGGGAACGTGACGAGCACGCAAGCTTGCCACATAGAGATCGACCACCTCGCTCGTTGTTGTCATAGCCTTTCCTCTCAGGTGCGATATAAGTACTACAACTGCTCTACAAGACAAGAGTAACGCAAAAGAGCCATCGCTAGGAAAGAAGCGGGGTGATGAGAAGGGAAAGCGAGGAAAAAGAGGGGAAGGTGCGATATAACGACTACTTATATCGCACCTCTACTGTCTCTATATAAAAAATGATTGACCGATCTCCAATATGGTCATACGAAGGGATTTTCTCATCAGGAAGGTGCCAACAGTGCCTACGTTCTTGTAACGGTACCTTTTTCTCCCCTCTTGTGCTTTGCCTCACCATTACGTTTCCTCCGTGAGTTCCTGCTCATTTCCTTCTCTGCTTGACGGATTCTTGGTAACCGGAATCACATTCATCGCACGCAATACCGGATTGAAGAATGAACTCACTGTCACGATCAAATAGCAGGTGGCAAGCGCGACAAGGACCGCATGAAGACCAAGAAGATCAAGAAGATACCCTGCAAGAACTGTCCCAAGAGGAACAGAGAGCTGCGACCCTGCTACCGCTGTTCCGAACACTCGACCACGCATTCCCATTGGAACACGCTCCTGGTTCACCGTATTGATGATAGGGTTGAGCGGCGCAGTCGCCACTCCTAAAAACATGATTGTTCCTAATGTGAGAACAAGTGATGGGAAAAGAGCGAGAATCCAGAATGGAAGTCCCGATAGAAGAAAGGCTCCGAGAAAGGTGCTGCGTCGGGGAAGCCGATGACCAATCAGACTATAGAGAACGGCACCGACAAGTGACCCTCCTCCAAAGGCGGCAAAGGCAAGCCCAAAATCGACAGCATTGCTAAAGCGATCTCTCATGTAAACAGGCATAATTACCGATAAGAAGGGGGCATCAAGGAAATTCGTCATCAGCACGGTCACCATAATCGCAAACAGCAGTCGGTCGTGGAAAATAAATTGTAATCCTTCTTTGAGTTCGGTCACATAGCGACGGGGAGGCTCTTGTGCAGGTGTACCAGATGATCGAGGAAGAGCAAAAGCAATGATCACGGCAGACATGAGAAAGGTTGCAGCATCAATCCAGAGTAACCGGCTTGTTCCAAGAAGCGCAATGAGGACACCTGCGAGTGGTGCTCCAAAGAGACGGGTTCCCCGTTGAATAGCCTGAAGGAGTGCATTGGCTTGTTCAAGTGGCATTCCAGCTTGGCTCGCAACATCTGGAAGCAATGCAGCCCGGGCAGAACTTCCTGGCGTTTCAAAGAAACTACTCAGAAAGACGAGGACAAGCAATTGCCAAAATGCAAGTCCAATCGTGTAGTAAAGGAGTGGCACGAGGGCAACGGCCATTCCACTCGCAATATCCGTACTGACGCTTGTCCGTTTGTACCCCAGACGATCAACGAGCGTGCCAGCAAAAAAACCAGCGAGGATAATGGAAAGCGTCTCACAGAATGCCGTGAGTCCAACGTTCGTTGCACTTTTCGTGGTCACCAGGACAAACCAGGGAACGGCAATCAGCGTCAAGATGCTTCCAAGCATCGAAATCGTCGTTGCCCCAAAGAGCGCAATGAGGGGAAGCTGGAGCTGCAGTGTATTTTTTGACATGCGTATCTTTCCTGTATTTGCGGAGATCGAGGACCTTCTTCATGAACCATCAGAGGAGAAAATGTTTTTCAAGCTCTCTCTTCTTGAAAAGTTGCAAGCACATCCCACGTCTGACGATGAAGAAAGATGGTAAGACGTGCAGCACTGGCGAAGTCACGTAAGCAGATACGAATGGTTGGCTGTCCCTCATACTCTAGTGCTACATCGGGTTCATTGATACATCGCGGATGGAGTTCGACAAACTGCCGCACAACAGGATGTGAAAGCATGACTGTCAAGGCAATTGATGCGTGACCAATTCCACATCGAGAACAGCTTAGCACAACATAGAACCGGTCAGGGATGATAGGAATGGAGAACTCATCAGAATGGAGGATTTGGACAGGGAGCAGGGTCTTACAAGAAGGACATGTTTGTTGCCCATGAGTGAGTGCCTCTCCATAGTAGGAATGAAGCATGTGTTCTGCTCGCTTGAGAGCTGGTCGAAGCGAAGAGCGACCATGTGGCATTTCGACACGCATATCATCAACATGATAGTGGTGAGAACAATCCGGGCAACGGAGGCGAAAGGTGGCACGACCATTGGGCAACGAGTCAAAGGTCCCCCTGAGACGATGGCGACCGCACGTGCTGCACCACCTCTGTGTTTCTTGCCAACCGAGAGAAAGGTCCTGTTTTTTTCCGAGACCAAAGGCTTCTGCCTCGACACGTAACTCACCACACAGCACTTGCTGGAGACGATGACGCGCACGGCGTAAGCGTTCCTCCAGTGCCCCAAGCGGTATCCCGAGATACTGTGCAACGTCTTTCTGAGGAATCTCAGCCAGGTAACACAATTCCACCACCGTTCGTGTCTTCTCTGGAAGATACAGCAGAGAACGTTTTAGCAAGCCCTGAAGATCTTGCTGACAGAGAGCTTCGGCAGGATCGAGTGCTAGGGGATCAAGCATCTCTGTTTCTGTCTGGTCATCAAGGATTCCTTCATATGGGAGTGGGAAACGAGGAAGAGGTTCCTGGTGAAGGACAACCGTTTGATGCCATCGTATCCAGCGTCGGCACATATTGCGACAAATGCCATCAAGCCAGGCATCAAAACGTTCAGGAGTATGCAGATACGCGAGGTGAGACCATGCCTCGAGCAGTGTCTCTTGCACAATGTCTTCAGCAGCATCAACAGGAACGTGATACCATCGTGTGATGGTGAGCAAGCGAGGGCGAGCAGCTTGAAGTTTTTGTTCGAGAGCGCAGACATCCTTTGCCTGGAAAGGGATATCTTTTGTGATTGGGCTTATCTTGGACATAGAAGTATTTCCTTTCTACACTCTTGTCACATTTTTGGTCTGATACCCCACGCAAAATACGCTCTGTTTGCCTCTCTTCATGTCTAGACACTCTCTCTTGCGATGAGTTCTCCTTCTCTTGCTACTTATATCGCACATTGTATCCTATCGTCAAAATGGCACTTACAAGCCAATAGCCAGGTACGTATTGAGAAAGGAGAGTTGGTCGTCTCCCCACTGCGAGCC
>CAXUIS010000276.1:0-7218 GCA_964250915.1 uncultured Ktedonobacteraceae bacterium
TATACTTGCGACTTAGCGGGAGGAGTCTTCCGCACTCGTGTGATGCACTTCACACTCATAAGTACACACGCTCTTCCACATGCGCCAACCCTGGGGTCCTTTGAATTGCCTTATCAAGAACGGTGAAGCCCTGGCGGACCCTGACGCTTACATATAGGGAGAGCGGAGGATTCAAGGGAGGATCCGTCTTTGGCAAACGTCATTTCAATGAAACAACTCTTGGAGGCTGGTGTTCACTTTGGACATCAGACCCGGCGCTGGAACCCCAAAATGGCACCATTCATCTTCATGGATCGCAATGGTATCCATATTATTGATCTCCAGCAGACGGTTACACGTCTCAACGATGCGTACAAATTTATCGAGCAGACTGCCGCAGAAGGTGGCACCATTCTCTTCGTTGGCACTAAGAAGCAGGCGCAAGAGGCGATAGCTGAAGAGGCCAAACGTTGTGGTATGTACTATGTTAACCAGCGCTGGCTTGGTGGTATGTTGACCAACTTCCAAACCATTCAGTCTCGTATTCGCTATCTACGTGAACTTGAGGGCCGTCGTGATCGTGGTGATTTCGAGCGACTTCCTAAAAAGGAAGTTCAGCGTTTAACAGACGACATGAACCGCCTTGAGCGTATTCTCGGCGGAATTAAAGATATGCGTCGTCTGCCAACCGCTCTCTTCATTATCGACACGCGCAAGGAGCGTACCGCTGTTATGGAGGCACGTCGCCTGGAAATCCCTATTATCGCGCTTGCAGACACAAACTCTGATCCCGATGAAATGGATTATCCAATTCCCGCAAATGATGACGCAATCCGTGCTGTACGCTTGCTCTGTGCGAAGATCGCCGATGCCGTTGTTGAGGGACGCCGCGAACTCGATGCACGTAATAAGGACAGTGAGGCTAGCGAGAAAGATGGTGATGAGCCAATCTCAATTGGAGAGACTTTCACAACTCCTGCAACTGAGACTCAAGAGGCACCAGCCGCTACTATTACAACGCAAGAGGCCGCTCCTATAAACAATACGGTTGTACAGGAAACTGTGGCAACAAGCGGAGATGCAACGGTGTCTGTACCAGAAGTGCAAACATCACCTGAAACCGCTCCTATTACCGCAGCACCTGATGCTACTTCTGCTGCAAGCACGTCTGAAGCTTCAACTGAACCAGAATTGGTAACAAGAGAAGCTCTTTAAGATACACGACTTGTTTGGCGGGAGGTTATGAGGCACTTGCCTCCTTCCTCCCGCTTCTTACTGTACAAATACAATGCGAAAATACGGATAAACATACTTGTCAAGCACTCAGAAACCAAATTTGATGGACAGTAGTCGTTGTGCTGTTCTTCTGCTCTGAGTATCATACAAAAAGAATAATGAGGAGAACGATTATCATGGAGTATACTCCTGCCGATGTAAAGAGTTTGCGCGAAGAGACTGGTGCGACATTTGCGGATTGCAAAAATGCTTTAGTACAGTCAAGCACTCGCGCAGAGGCGGTCAAGTATCTGGATGCACGCAGAGATAAGAAGGCCGAGAAGATGGTCACGGCTGGTCGTGAGACAAAAGAGGGGGGCGTGTTCTCCTACGTACATCACAACCATAGTGTTGGGGTCTTGCTCGAACTGAATTGTAGTACTGACTTTGTGGCTCGTAGCGAAGGTTTCCAAAAACTTGCAAGTGAACTTTCACTGCAAATTGCTGGCGTTGCTCCCAAATACGTCAACTATGAAGATGTGCCTGCCGAGATCATGGAAGAGGCTCGTAAGAAGATTACAGAAGACCCGTCGATTGATCGCGTGCCAGAAGCACGCCGCGAAGAGTTCCTCAATGGCAAACTCAAGAAAGAATTTGGCTCAGACGTGCTAATGATGCAGCCATGGGTCAAGGACGAGGCAGTTACTGTTGGCGAACTGGTACGCAAGGCTATAGCTGAGACAGGCGAGAATATTGTGCTACGCCGCTTTAGCCGCTTCAAATTAGGCGAGTAGTATGGCACTTGCGTACAAACGTATCCTGCTCAAGTTGAGTGGTGAAGCACTTGGACCTCATGGGTATGGTATAGATGCGGAGACGGTACGGCATATTGCTGGCGAAGTCAAGCGTGTGTATGACATGGGCGTTGAGGTTGCGATGGTGATCGGTGGTGGCAACATGTGGCGTGGAGCCGATGCTGCCGCCACCGGCATTGACCGTTCCACGGCAGATTATGTGGGGATGCTTGCAACGGTCATGAATTCGCTCGTGATGCAGGATGCACTCGAAAAATTAGGTATTGCGACACGTGTGCAGACCGCAATAGAAATGCCACCAGTTGCAGAACCGTTTATACGACGTAGAGCGATACGTCACCTGGAAAAAGAACGTATTGTCATTCTCGCTGCCGGTAGTGGCAACCCATTCTTTACAACGGATACAGCAGCAGCTCTACGGGCTGTCGAGTTGAACACGCAGGTTCTGCTGAAGGCGACAAACGTAGATGGCATCTATGACGACGATCCCAAGCGCAATCCGAACGCGAAAAAGTTTGAAGAAATCAGCTATATGCAAGCCTTAAACATGGGGCTTCGAGTTATGGATAGTACCGCGCTTTCCCTGTGCAAAGACAACCATATGCCAATTATCGTGTTCGACTTACATCAAGATGGCGCATTAGAAACAATCATGCGCGGCGAAAAGTGTGGTACACTCGTTCGTGACGTGAAAGAGCCTGTGTAGTGGTGTCAAAAAAGTAATATACACCACCTGTGTTATCACGTCCCATTTTTAGAGTGCTGCTGGAAGTAGTTTACTCGTAGAAAAAGGGAGTTTTGAAATATGGCGACAGATGATTTATTTAGTGATGCCGAACGACGTATGCAGAAGGCTATTGAAGCTCTGAAACAGGACCTCACGGCTATTCGCACTGGTCGAGCCAGTTCGTCGCTGGTTGACCGCATACAGGTCGATTATTATGGCACACCAACACCCATCATTCAGGTTGCATCGGTATCAGTTCCAGATGCACGTCAGGTAGTCATTCAACCCTATGATCGTAAGATGATTGCTGACATTGAGAAGGCAATCCAAAAGTCTGACCTGGGCATCAACCCAAATAATGATGGTCAGGTCATTCGTCTGAACATTCCTCCGATGAGCGAAGAGCGCAGACGCGACATGGCGAAGATACTTCACAAGAAGTTGGACGAGCACAAGGTCGCGGTTCGCAATGTTCGTCGAGATGTTCAGGATAAACTACGTGACCGTGAAAAGAAGAAGGAAGTTTCTGAAGATGAGCTGAAGCGTAGCACTGATAAGCTGCAAAAGCTCACCGACCGTTTCATCGATGAGATGGAGAAGGTCGGCAAAAGTAAGGAACAGGAACTTATGGAGGTCTAACACTTGACTAAGATAAACAATCTCTTTTCATCACGAAAGGGGAACGTTGCGTCGCAGTCACAACCTGTCGCAACAGAGCAAGCCATTCAGTCAGTACGCCACCTTGCCATCATCATGGATGGCAATGGACGATGGGCGACAAAACGCCACTTGCCACGTCTTGCAGGACACAAGGCGGGAGTAACCGCGTTACGTCGAGTCGTAGAGTGTGCTGCCGATGAGAATATTGAGATGCTCAGCGTCTACGCCTTTTCAACTGAAAACTGGGGGCGACCACGTGCTGAGGTAGATGGTCTCATGCGTCTCTTTTGGGAGACCATTCGCTCGGACCTGGACAAATTGCACCGCGATGGAGTGCGTCTGCGCCATCTTGGTCGTCTCTATGACCTCTCTCCCGATATTCAAAAGGCTGTGCGTGACTCTGAGGAACTGACGCGTAACAATACGCACATTGGCCTGAATGTCTGCTTCAACTACGGTGGTCGTGCCGAACTCGTGGATGCTATCCGTCAGATCATCGCGGATGGTAAACATCCCGACTCCATCACTGAGGAACTGATCGCGTCGTACTTATACACGCGCGACCTGCCCGACCCCGATATGGTCATTCGCACTGCCGGAGAGATGCGTGTCAGCAACTTCTTACTATGGCAATCCGCCTACAGCGAGTACTACGCCACACCAACCCTCTGGCCCGACTTCGGACGCGAAGACCTGCGCCAAGCCCTGAATATCCTACAAGGGAGACAACGCAAGTTTGGACTGACACCAGAGCAAGCGAAGTAAACATACTAGTAACAAAGATAGGACGGTTATCATAATCGTCCTATCTTTGTTTTCGTAAATATTCATAGGGTCTTTCTCTTCGTAATGTTATCCTGCTTTAAGTTTTTGAGTAGCAATGAACACAATGTACTGTCCTATGTAAATTCGGCTATAATGACTGTTGTTTGCGAACATACGTATCATGTCTGAAGGATGGAAATCCATATTTTCGGTAAAAACATATGCAACTTTGTTACTTTGATCAACAATACTTTTGTAGGGTAGATAGCGTGTCAATCCAGGCTGCATTTTTTCGTTGACAACGGCACAGATGATATTTTCTTGACTGCTAAAGATGATACGGTCACATACCCAGTAGCCGGAATATATCCTTGTAATACCTCTTTGTAATAATCCTTTGAATAATACCTCTTGTTGCTGCAAAAAAACATTCCCGCTTGGAAACGTTGCAAGACTTTGCGATGTTCCAACGATTGATATCGTTAAGATCAGGACAAGAAGAGATACACGAAGAAATTCAATACGAGAGAATTTTACAAAGTGAATCCAATCTTGCCTACTTACGAGTGGAGCAAGGAGAGCGGGCATAATAATCATTAAGCCTACGAGATAACGAAAACTCCAAGGGCGTTGTGCTGCTGTTGCACTTGCTGCATAGGAAATGATTGTGAGCCATCCGCTAGTGAGCATCATAAGACGTGCTGTATAAAGGGCTAGTTTCCGTCTTGTATCTGATCCCATTATTTTTGTTAACTGGTGCATATGCCAATGCAGGTAGAGTTGTTTGAGTGATTGCCATGTTGAACCAATAAGTAGAGCTATATAACCAAGGCTCCACAGACCGTAAAGCAGTATTGATGGAAGAAAACGTGGCTGTAAAGGACTATAAAATGGTAAAACTGTATTAGAAATTATCTGTGGAAACCCTGTTGCAATTGGAAGTGTATAAAGAAATGTCCCTGATAGTTGTTTTAACAAAAGTATTATTCCTGTTGGTGCATTTGGGTATGTAATGTTATGCAGATTTAAAAATACTGCTATTGTATTGTCTTGAATTGGTGCAGTAATGTTATAGACAATAAGCGGCAAAGCACCAAGAATGAATCCTGGTAGTATTAAAAGTCCTGTTGTGCGTAATTCATGACGACAAAATAAAATTAGTAGCACTGCGCTACAAAGAATAAATGGTACAACCAATAAATGACTCCAAAGTCCTAGACCAGTTGCCAGTCCCCAGAAACAAAACGCGGATTTGCGCTTCCACAACGGTTGTTTCGTCGCATGGAGTTCCCTTGTGTTTAAGGAGAGCCACGAAGCTAGTAATAGCAAGAGGGAACCACATACGATTGTTTCTACAGCACCTCCTACTGCTTTCATTTCAGGAATGAGAACGTTTTCTGTTCCGCCTATCATAAGCAGTAGCGTAGTACAAGCTACTCTTTCACTATAAAGAAGTTTGCCTAGTGCGTATATAAAAATGAGGAAAAGCGAAAACAGAAGGAGCATGCCCATGCGAAGAGCAAAGATAGAAACTCCAAATAGTTGAAATGCTAAAGCTCCAAGATATGCTTCACCAACACCCATATAATTTTGACCATAGAGATAAATAGGATGTTCACCATGAAAAGCGATATGAAGAGCTTCTAAGCCCATCGTCCCTTCTTCGCTATCTGTAGAAGGCCATGCATGGGCTATGAGAAAAAGGCGTAACCCGATAGCACATAGAATAAAGATACTTACTAAAAATTTATATTTGTGTCTATGTGCTTTGGTCGAGAGCATGATTACTATTCCATTTCTACACTAAGATGTATAAAGAGAAGCGTTGTATTATCAATGAACAAGAATTTATCAAAACAAAACGTTGTGTTCTTATGCTAAATCGTCGTCTATAATTATGAAGGACGTGAATTCAAGAGTCTCTTTCCTCTGAAAGGCAACCGTTATGAAATATATTAGTTTTAGCGTTGTTGTCCTCAGTTCGGTTATAGGTTTCTTTATCGGTAGTCTTATTCATCTTGGAAATGGTAGCGCAGCACTTATCGGCGGCTTCTTAGGTATCATTCTTGGTTGTCTGTTTTTCGATTGGCGAAAGAGAAAAAGTGAAACGCTCTCATCCTCTTTGCTTAGCCAAGAGCTTCGTCGGTCGCAAGAAGCACTAAAGGCTGAAGCTGAGTCTTATGGTCGTGGAAAATTCAGATGGTAGCTCGTATCTATGGCATCAAGGCTGTCTTTTAAATGTTCTGACAAGTTCATCCGAATGATTATACAGTTCAACTTCTATAGGCATTTGCACATTTTTCTGGTCACTTACAAATATAGCTAAACCATCTTGTACGGTATCCTCAGATATCAATTCTCCTTCGGCAAGAAGGCGCGCTTTTGCAATACCGATACGAGCAGGGTCTACAATTATACAACCAGCGTAGAAATGATTGGATGTATCGCTCCAATGTAATATGATATACGGGAGACGACTAGGTTTAAAACTCATGCTTTCATAGTTACCTCTGCCACTCCATCCTTCAACTTGCCAGTTTCCGAGAGCATCTTGAACGACAAGACAAAAAAGCATCCATGAAATTCCAGCATTATCAGCAACGGTGATTGCATGCACTTGATATTTAGGTATAGAGTTTTCCTTGAGGAACTGTAATGTTGTAGTGTTAGCACCAAGAGGAAGGCTTGCCTTATGGTTTATTTCTTGTAAGTAATACTTTTGCTCATATCCCATACCTGCGAGATCAGAAGGCATATGTTCATATGAGCGGAGTTGCTCCATAATCACTTGCTTAGGTTCTTTCCCCATAACACCCTTCTCTCTTATATTAGTGGAGTACATCCTTATCTGCTATAGTATTGTAACATGGAATATGTTGATACTACATAGCCAGAAAGAGAAATACCATGCAACTCTCCCAATGGTTTCAACAACAACTACAAACAAGCGCGGAAAATTTCCTTTGGGCTGTGGAGCAGATACCACAAGAACGCTTGTATAGTGCTCCTCGTCCGAACCGATGGCCTATTGCACGCATCATTTTTCATTTGACACGG
>CAXUIS010000277.1:0-7183 GCA_964250915.1 uncultured Ktedonobacteraceae bacterium
GTGTATTTGTATAATGTTCTTTGTATTTGAACCGACTTGCCCTTGTGGGCGTCCGTGGGTCTCTAAGGTTATTGTAACATTTACACTAAGGTGCTCTTAAATTGGCCTCCTACCTTGTTTCATGACAGAGTAGGAGGTCTTTTCATGTCCAAAAAACACCTATTTTTTACGCAAAAGTCTGTATGGTGAATACTTCACTTTACATATATAGCTCTTATTGCACGTAATACATGCATAGAAAATAGGGTGAAAGGTGCGGGATTAATCCTGATGTGCTAAAGAGGGGCTGGTGGCATACTATCAATGACACAAAAATATCATAAAAAACATGCTGAGGCATGCGACTAGAAGCCCTCTTAAGGAGCGCATTTCATGAGTGTAGAAACTTTAGCCCGTCTACAATTTGGTAGCACCATCATCTATCACTATCTCTTTGTTCCGCTTACATTGGGGTTGGTGTTGCTGGTGGCAATTATGGAAACACTCTACGTTCGTAGTGGAAATACAGTCTACAAGCGCATGACCCAGTTCTGGGGCAAACTCTTTGTCATTAATTTCGCACTGGGCGTGGTTACAGGCATCGTACAAGAATTTCAATTTGGCATGAATTGGTCAAGCTATTCACGCTTTATTGGTGATGTCATTGGCGCATCATTGGCTCTTGAAACACTGCTTGCTTTTTTCCTGGAATCGACCTTCCTGGGCATCTGGCTCTTTGGCTGGGACCGCCTCTCGAAGAAGCTACATTTAGGAGCTATCTGGCTGGTTGTGCTTGGTTCGTACCTCTCGACCTTCTGGATTCTCGTGGCGAACTCGTTTATGCAGCATCCAGTTGGCTATGCCTTGAACAAGGGGCATGCTGAACTAACCAATTTTTGGGCACTCATTACGAATCCTACACTAGCCTATCAGACACCACACGTTGTAGCGGGTGCCATCACGACTGGTGCCTTCTTTGTTATTGGTATCAGCGCATACCATTTGCTCAAGAAGACCAAGGACCAGGAATTTTATCAACTTTCAATGCGCTTGTCGCTTGTGACCGCGCTACTTTCAAGTATCATCTCGGTTATCGTAGGGCACATCTATGGACAATACGACATTCTGGCACAGCCGATGAAGATGGCTGCGGCTGAGGCCATCTGGAATACTCAGCAGCCTGCGGCACTTGCGCTCATCGCCATACCTGACCAGATGTTGCACACAAACATCTTCTCGATCACTATTCCATACTTGTTAAGCTTTCTCTCGGATTGGAGTTTCACGAGTAAAGTTGATGGTATCAATCAGATACAAGCACTCTATGTACATCTTTATGGTCCCGGCAACTATATTCCTGACGTGCTGGTTGCGTTCTATAGTTTCCGCATTATGCTCGCTGTTGGAGGGTTAATGGTTGTCATAGCGGCAACCGCATTATTCCTCTCAATCAAGAGAAAGGACCTGTTCAACAATCGCTGGGTATTGCGGGGCTTGGTTGCATCACTTGCACTGCCCTATGTAGCAAATACGGCTGGTTGGTTGCTTGGTGAGATGGGTCGTCAGCCGTGGACAGTATTCGGTTTGTTGAGGACGGTGGACAGCGTTTCACCATCGGTTACAATGACCGAGGTTGCAGTGACATTGAGTATGTTCTTTCTTGCCTATGGAGTTCTAGCTGTTATAGACGGTTACTTGCTTGCGAAGGTGGCGAAAAAGGGTTCTTCTGAGGAAGAGATCATCGAGTCACCAGAAGAGCAGCTTGTCGCGGTCTACTAGGAGGATGTCATGGATTTACAAATACTCTGGTTTCTCATCATTGGCGTCCTCTTGACAGGATTCTTCTTCCTGGAAGGCTTTGACTATGGGGTAGGCATGCTCCTACCCTTTCTAGGCAGAAATGACACTGAGCGGCGCATGATAATGAACTCAATTGGCCCCTTCTGGGATGCCAACGAGGTCTGGCTCATCGCGGCGGGTGGATGTCTGTTCGCCGCGTTTCCTACGTGGTATGCCACGATGTTAAGCGGCTTCTATCCTGAGATGTTCTTAATTCTGTTCGCGCTCATTATACGTGGTGCGGCGTTCGAGTTTCGTAGTCAGCATAAAAGTTCACGCTGGCGGAGTTTCTGGGATTGGATGATCTTTCTCGGCAGCCTGCTCCCCGGCTTTTTCTGGGGCGTCGTGATTGGAAACCTGATGCACGGTGTACCCATCAATGCACAGAGCAACTATGCGGGTACGTTTCTGACGCCGTTTCATCCGTTCGCACTGCTGGTAGGTTTGGCATTCGACATATTCTTTCTGCTACATGGTGCCATCTTCCTAAGTTTACGCGAGACGGGTGAGCTTGTGAAGCGTTCGCAGCGCGTGGTACCATTTATATGGGGAGTAAACCTGCTCGTTATCGCACTTGTCGTTATTACTGGTGCCACCGCGACCAATGTCTTCCGGCAGGCGTTGCTCAATCCAAGCATTGTGCCGTTAGACTATATAATACTCGCGTCTTTGCTTATGCTGTTGTGGCTGAATGTACGCGGACGCAGTGGATGGGCGTTTGCGATGTCGTTCGTCGTGATACTCTGCTCGGCAGTTCTCGTTGTCCTGTGTCTCTTCCCGAATGTTATGATTTCCAGCCTGAATCCAGCTTGGAGCCTGACAATCAGGAATGTCTCGACAAACGCATATTCATTGACAGTCTTAAGCTGGATTGGCCTATCAATTCTTCCTTTTGTTATGCTCTATCAAGCATGGAACTACTGGGTCTTTAGAAAGCGGATCGAGCCACACGCCATCGGTCATTATTAGTATGGTTCTACAGAGGGACGGTAGGGGCGCAATTCATTGCGTCCAAAGATGGGGGCGGCAGAGGGGCAACGTGTCGGCAATGATTATCTTCTCCAACGCGTTCCCCACCCAACCCATCTTTGGGCGCAATGAATTGCTGCCCCTACCGAATGGTGTAGAGGTCAAACAGAATGAATATCAATAAACGACTTCTTCAATATGTAAAAACAATGTATCTTTATATAGCGGCGGTGGGTGCTCTCGGTCTGCTGACGGCGGTGTGTATCATCACGCAGGCAAGCTTTATTGCACAGATCATCAATAACGTGTTTCTTCTGAAACAATCTCTACCTCAATTACAAACGGCATTATTCATTCTGCTTGGCATTCTGGTACTACGCGCCATTCTTGTTTTCAGTGGTGACACCATCACAAACGCGGTATCCTGTGTCGTGAAAAGTGATCTGCGCAATCGCCTTTTCACGCATCTCTTCAAGCTAGGGCCGCTCTATACAAAAGGTGAGCGCAGTGGCGAGATTGTCAATACAACGGCAGATGGTATCGAGGCACTTGACGCCTACTTTATTCAGTTTTTTCCGCAGGTCGCGGCAACGCTGATTATTCCAACGATTGTGCTCATTACAGTATTCAGGATTGATGTGCTATCAGGCGTCGTGCTACTCGTTACATGGCCCATTTTGCCATTCTTTATGGCATTGATTGGTATACAGGCAAACGCGATGACGAAGAAACGCTGGCAGGTGCTCAGCCTGTTGAGCGCACATTTTCTTGATGTATTGCAAGGCTTGACCACGCTCAAACTCTTTGGACGTACAACGCTACAGGAAGAGACGATTCGACGTGTGAGCGACCGTTATGGCGAGATCACCATGAAGGTGCTACGTGTAGCCTTCCTCTCCTCTTTTGTAATGGAGATGGGAGCCACGCTTAGTACGGGTATCGTCGCGGTAGAGATTGGTCTACGCCTGCTCTATGGCGGTATCGCATTTGAACCTGCCTTCTTTATTCTGTTACTCGCACCGGAATTTTACTTGCCTTTGCGCTCACTGGGCACACAGTTTCATGCCAGCATGGAAAGTTCAGCGAGTGCGGAACGCATCTTTACTATTCTCGAAACACCCGTGCAAGAGAAAATGCAGCAGGGAGACCGCTGCCTTCATCATTCCCCGAATGCGGCTCGGATTCTCTCCTACATCTTTGCGAATGATCTACATGTAGGGGAGACCCTTGCGGTCTCCCTGTCCCCCCAAAGGATGGATGTCTCAGCAACAGAAAAAGTCGTTCGTACCTCGCTCGCATTTCACGATGTGCATTACAGCTATCCAACCTCAGACGACGAGCAACGGCAGAAAGAAGCCTTACAAGGTGTCTCATTTGAGGTCTTACCAGGGCAAAAAGTAGCATTTGTCGGTGCGAGTGGTGCAGGCAAAACAACAATTGCAAGTCTGCTTTTACGTTTCATGGAGCCGACACAGGGCGAGATTACGCTTGATGGTCGTCCCATTCAGCAGATGACGGCTCAGGTATGGCGGCAGTTTGTCGCATGGCAACCACAAAATCCCTATGTGTTCAATACCACAGTTGCGGAAAACATACGTATGGGACGCGCCGATGCATCACTAGAAGAAGTCATACAGGCAGCACAAGCGGCAGATGTTCACGAGTTTATTGAGACGTTGCCGCATGGCTACGACACGATTATCGGTGAGCGTGGAGCGCGTTTGAGCGGTGGACAGGTACAACGCCTGAGCCTTGCACGAGCATTTTTGAAGAATGCACCAATCCTGTTATTGGATGAAGCAACCTCGACGTTAGATGGCGAAAGCGAAGAGCGTGTGTTTCGTACGATTGACGCCGTAATGAAAGAGCGCATTGTACTGATTATCGCTCATCGTCTCAATACTATTAAAAACGCAGATGCGATTATTGTTGTTCAGGATGGACGCATCCTGGCTTCTGGTACACATAAGAGTCTATTGCAAACATCCCCTGTCTATCAGCATCTGGTACAGGCGTATGAAGGAAAAGAGGTGATTGTATGAACAGCACATTTGCTCGCCTCCTAAAACTAGCGTGGCCTGTACGCACGTGGATGGCTCTTTCGGCATTGATTGGCACGGCGACGGTGCTGAGCGGTATTGGTCTTGCCGCGACATCGGCATATCTGATTTCAGAGGCGGCATTGCATCCATCGGTAGCAGCATTATCTATTGCGATTGTCGGCGTACGCTTCTTTGGTATAGCACGTGGTGCATTTCGCTATCTGGAGCGGCTAGTCTCGCACCGTGCGGCCTTTCGCCTACTTGCTGATATGCGCGTCTGGTTCTATAAAGCACTTGTTCCTCTTGTGCCTGCTCGTTTAATGACGTTGAAAAATGGGTCGCAGCAAGCATTGAGGAGTGGGGACGTACTGCGACGTGCGGTGTCCGATGTTGACCTGTTGCAGAATTTCTATATTCGCGTACTCGCGCCACCAATTATCGCAGCACTGGTTGCACTGATTCTGTGGGTGTTTCTCGGTGCATTCGGTGCCATTTTTGGCCTGATTTATCTTGGCTTCTTTCTGCTTTCAAGTGTCGTTGTACCTGCACTTACGCATCTATCCAGTAGAAGATTAGGACAGCAAATGGTTGCGACACGCGCCGACCTACAAGCACAGCTTGTCGATAGCGTGCAAGGGATCGCCGATCTTGTGGCATTTGGACAAGAGCAAAGACAAGCGGCACATATTCAAGCCTTGACACAGAAACTTAATAAAATGCAGATGGCAATGGCTTTTATAGGAGGTACGCAGAACGGGCTAACCAGTTTCTTTATGAACGCAACCGCATGGGTAATGCTGTTCATCGCCATTCCATTTGTCCACAATGGACAATTAGATGGTCTTTTCCTGGCTCTACTCGTACTTTCGGCCCTTGCAAGCTTTGAGATTGTGTTGCCACTACCCAATACATTTCAGCAATTGGGTGGCAATCTGAAAGCGGCAAGCAGACTTTTCGAGATTGTTGACGCCCAACCAGCAGTAGAGGATATTCAACATTCTGCACTCCTACCACAGGATGCGACGCTCACGGTTGAACACCTCAACTTTCGCTACGAAGCTGACGAGCCATATGTGCTACAAGATATCAACCTTACTCTCAAACCAGATGAATGTGTCATGCTTGTTGGCCCTAGTGGGTCGGGCAAATCCACGTTAACACATCTGCTGCTACGCTTCTTTGACTATCATGAGGGATGCATTATGCTTGGAGGTCGTGACTTACATGACTATAAGCAAGACGACCTTTATAGGCTGATAAGCGTGGTTGAGCAAGACACGCATCTCTTTAATACCTCTATTCGCGCGAACCTGATGTTGGCTCGCCCGGAGGCAAGCGAAGAGGAGATGATTGAGGCGGCACGGCAGGCACAACTTCATGAGTTTGTGCAAACCCTTCCTCATGGCTACGATACAGAGGTGGGTGAGCAAGGGCTACGTCTGAGCGGTGGCGAACGTCAACGCGTATCTATTGCACGTGCCTTTCTCAAGAATACTCCTATCGTTATTCTCGACGAGCCAACGGTCAACCTCGATGCCATCGCCGAGCAGAGTGTATTACACGTGATACAATCGCTTCGTCGGGG
The DNA here is from genome assembly GCA_964250915.1 of uncultured Ktedonobacteraceae bacterium. Lineage (GTDB taxonomy): Bacteria > Chloroflexota > Ktedonobacteria > Ktedonobacterales > Ktedonobacteraceae > JBBQVS01. The sequence continues at coordinate 6,415 of CAXUIS010000277.1, forward strand.
ACGTACAACGCTCATGGTGACGCATCGTCTTACCGCAATGGACATGGCAAACGAAATTCTTGTTTTCCAGGATGGTCGTATCATCGAGCGTGGCACACATCGTCAGCTCCTACAAAACGAGGCCGCCTACTGGCACATGTGGCAACAACAAGAAACGTCCGTAGGGGTCTAATTCATTACACCCTGTGAGCAACGAACCAGCTAGACGAAGACGTTCATACCAGCATTCTTACATCCTTTGATACTATGCATTGCTCACAGGGTGTAATGAATTATAGGGGCAAGGGCACCCGCAAGGGGATGCCCCTCCCATATGACGCCGCTTCCCACGCCGTTCAGCATATGGGAGGGGCACCCCCTTGCGGGTGCCCTGGTTCAGGTGACAAATCAGCTTTGATAGACCCCTACAATCCCTTCCCTTGACACGCCTCTTCCCTACTGCTAGTATTGGGGCAATCTCTACGGGGCATGTTATCCCGTTTTTCATGGAGTTTTTGTGAGTCGATTCCTTCTATTTGCGTGAAGTACATCACAGACAATCCATGTAAAGTATTTTATGCTACAAGTATGACAGTCACAGAGGTATTTTTATACACCATTCGCTATGCTGCGAGGAGAAAGATTGGTCGATGGACGCAATACTTACCGGACCATTTGGTCCAACGCTGCTGAGTCCAGGTGCCACTGTGCTTGGGCGCACACAAGATAACCAGATTGTGGTGAACGATGTCAAAGCTTCATCACATCACGCGGAACTTCGTTCTACAGG
>CAXUIS010000278.1:0-7148 GCA_964250915.1 uncultured Ktedonobacteraceae bacterium
AGCATGTTCGTGACGCTAGCGTCACGAACATGCTTGTAGTTCTTTCTACAATTACTCCTTGTTTTCTTCCGCCTCAAAAATTACATCTTCATAAACATCTATCATAGATAAGCTCACACCTAGTGACTCTATCTCAACAACATCCCCTGCTTCAAATGCGTCATAAATCCATCGTTTTTGCTCTTTTCGGTATCTCTCTATCCTCATAGAGCGTGCATCCACCAGCAGATATTCCTCAATAGATGAGTAGGCAAGGTAGCATTGCAACTTTCTCCCTCTATCAAATGCCTCTGTGCTTGGCGAGAGTACTTCAACGACAAGACGTGGAGAGCGAATGATTTTCGTCGTTCCTCGGTCTCGTGGATCACATGTCACTGTAACATCAGGATGAAAGTAGCGTTTTTCAGAAACCTTCACTCTTACATCAGAATTATATGCCTTACATGGACCACCGCGAAGCTGTTCCTTAAGAAGAGCGTAAATATTGCCTCCAATAGTAGCGTGATTTGCACTGCCTCCCGACATCATATAGACATAGCCGTCAAGATATTCATAGCGCGTATCAAGACTATTTTCGTCAAGTTCAAAATATTCCTCAACGCTCATTGTGGGTATATGTTCTAGTGCCATGTCATGCTCCTATCCAGTAAGTCCTACCTTGAGCATTCTTTCGTATACTAGCTCGTTCTATCATTATAACATGGTCAACGTGTTACTTTGGCTTTGTCGGAACCGTCTTGAATATCTATACGGCGTATGTTTGCTTAGGTTTGGAGTATATATAGTTTATGGAACGTCTTTTAACGCAAAACGATAACCTTGATTTTGTTGAGTCAGTTGATGAGCTTGCACGAGAACAAATTCTGCAAGAGTCTATTCCTGCAACCCCTTTCGCTAAGCCACAAAGCTATCGTTCTACTCCTTGGGGAGTCGTGAATTCTTTGCTGGATAGTGTTGATACTCTCACACATGGTCGGGCAGGCTTGTTACAACGTTTTTCTACGTTTGTTGTCATTGGTGGCTTGGCAGCGGTAGTAAACCTTGTGGTTTTTTATGTCGCTTTTTATCATATTCTTCGTTTCCCTGCTAGTGTTGGTTCGGTCCTTCCTAACGTTATTGCGTCTGCGCTTGCGGCTGAAATCTCAATTATGACAAATTTCGCTCTGAATGATCACTTTACTTTTCGCTATTTACCTGGTCGAAGTCGTTCGTGGCTCGCACGCTGTGCACGGTTTCAAGTAACCTCTATCGGTGGGACTATTCTTACGTTTCTTATCGAATTTGGCTTTAGCACTTTTGCTCATTTCCCTGCAATCATCGCGCAAGCAGTAGCCCTCATTCTCGTTCTTTTCTACAACTTCGCCTTCCATCATCTCTTCACCTATCGTCATGTAAAGGCGTAGGTGCATAATTCTGGTAAAAAGATTGCTCCATGACCACTGGTTATGGAGCAATCTTTTTACCAGAATTATGCACGTTCCAGCATTGAGTCATACTTCTCATCGTAGGGCAGTGTTCTGCCTTCGGGCATCATGAGAAGCGTATTCGGTTTAAGATTTTTGACGAACTCGACATCGTGAGTTACGGCAATAATGGTGCCGTTGTAGCTTCCTAAAGCCTCACCAATGATGTTGCGCGACATCGCATCGAGGTTTGTTGTAGGTTCGTCCAGCACTAGTAGGTTAGGACCATCAAGTACCATCTTTGCTAGCGCGAGTCGTGTTTTTTCGCCACCACTGAGTGTCCCAATTTTCTGATACACACGATCACCATTGAATAGGAAACGACCCAGGACACCACGGACTCGCTTGCTGTCCTCCGGCAAAACGTCTGTTGCCTCATCAAGTACTACGTTGTCGTAGTCCAGTCCCTCGTTCTCCTGTGCGTAGTAGCCGATGCGTACACGGTCTCCCATCGTTACTGTGCCGTCGTTGAGTGGCGTGTAGCCAAGCATGGTACGTAGCAGCGTCGTTTTACCTGCACCATTGAGTCCCACAATAACAAGGCGTTGTCCACGCTCGATTTGAAAATTAATATCTTCCAGAATGACCTTTGTGTCATAGCGTTTATGCAGGTGGTCGGCACGTACCACAAGATGGCTACTAGGCATGCGTATCGGAAAATCAATTTTCATCTTGCGGCTCGTCTGTGGCAGGTTAGGCTGGCTTGCTTCAAGTACCGCGACGCGTTTGTCCATTGCGATACGCTGACTGACACGCGTTGCACCAAAGCCGCGTAACTTTTCTGACGTTTTGCGTAGGCGCGCAATCTCGCGGTCTTGCTGTGCCTTTGTGCGCTCCATCAATGCGAGTGCATCGCCTGTTGCAGTAAGGTAGTTCGAGTAGGTACCGCGATATTCCTCTAGCTTATGTGTGAACTCGTTCAAGCGCAAAACCTTGTTGATGCTGCGATCAAGCAAGTCCAGGTCGTGCGAGATGATGAGCAGTGCACCACTATAGGTATCAAGAAAGTCCATCAACCAGCCGGTGGCCTCAACGTCCAAAAAGTTTGTTGGCTCGTCAAGTAGAAGCAAGTCTGGTGCTTGGAAGAGCAAGCGTACAAGGGCAAGCTTTGTCTTTTGTCCACCACTGAGCGTGGAAACATGGCGGTCAAGGGTGACACCACCGATATTTAAACCCGCGATAAGCTGCTCGATACGAGCATCGGCGTCGTAGTATCCAAGCGTATCGAGAGCCTCTTGTGCTTCAGAAAAGCGTTCTAGTAGAGTAGGCAAGTTACCGTTTTGTGCTTCAGAGATTTTCACTGAAAGCATTTCATAGTCTGCCAGTGCCTTGTCAAGTCCAGTACTAGTGAAGATGAAGTCACGAACGGTACTGCCCTCAGTAACGGGTGCCTCATGCGCGACATCCTGTGAGAGGTAGCCATACGTTCGTGGGCGCGAAACGTTACCACCATCAGACTCCTGAACGCCTGCGACGATTTTGAGGAGCGAACTTTTGCCAGCACCATTGACGCCGATCAGCCCTGCCTTTTCTCCTGGTGCGACGGTGAATGATATATTGTCGAGTATAAGACGTGGCCCATACGAGAGCCGTATACGATTGACTTGTAACATGCAGTATCTATCCTTTTACGTGTGCTTTTTAAAATGAATTGACGAATAGCATAAAGAATTGTGCGGAACTGCCTGAGCACTCCCGCGCATGGATGTGATGGAAAGCACACGGTGTTGCACACAACGCAATACACCTGTGAAAGTGTTTGAGTTTGGCGACACACACCATGAGAATGGAGAGTCAAACAAAGGAGAATGGGGAACACAGAAGATGCTAAAGCCGACGTTGGATAAGGTTCACTCGTCGTTCAAGTGATACCTTGCATCGTATGGTGCCACTACTTCCTGCCACACAAGCTCCGGCGGAGTTGCTCATGCGGCTGCATAGACTGCTAACGGAAATGCCCGTTTCATTTTTTATCTCATCCCTGCTCTTTATATAGTATATAAATCCGTATAAATCGTACCATTCTATAGTACATATGTCAAGTAGGGTAGCCTCTCGCGGGTGTCCGTTAACACTATAACTATCCGTTGACACTGTAACTATTCTTATATAGAAATCGTGCCTTTTTGAGAAGGCGTTTGTCTTTCACTTGCTGCACAAGTGTTTATTCCTTGTATGAGAAAGAAAAAAGCGATGTATAAGACGCGTGAAAGTATCACAGATGTTTGGGGTGAACGCACACCCTATGTTGGCGACTGGCCCGAAAGAGTAGACCAGTACACCGTTGAGGAACCGGAAACTTGGGTTCAATCAGCGTGTGTTCTTTGCTCAAATGGCTGTGGCATGGACATTGGTGTGAAGGATGGAAAAATCGTTGGTGTGCGTGGGCGTGGCATAGATGCATCAAACCGAGGACGCCTCGGCCCCAAAGGAATGCATGGTTGGGTCGCAAATGCGAGTAAAGACCGTTTGACCTACCCTATGATTCGGCGTAACGGGCAACTTGAACGCGCAACCTGGGATGAAGCGATGAACTTGATTGTGGAGCGCACAAAAGATATTGTTGCGCAACATACAAGCAGCGTGATTGGCTTCTATGGAAGTGGTCAGCTTTTTCATGAAGAATATTACACGTTAGGTATTATTGGCAAGGGTGGCCTTGGTACACCGCATATGGACGGTAACACGCGTCTCTGTACCGCAACTTCTGCGGCTGCCATGAAAGAGTCGTTTGGCTCGGATGGTCAGGTAGGTTCATATACCGATCTCGACACCACCGACACGATTATGCATTTTGGACACAACATTGCCTCACAGCAGACCGTTTTGTGGATGCGTGTGCTTGATCGTTTGCATGGACCAAAGCGTCCAAAGCTGATTGTAGTGGATCCGCGTGTTACCGCAACGGCGAAAGAAGCTGATGTACATCTTGCGCCGCGTCTTGGTACCAATGTTGCACTCCTGAATGGTTTATTGCATCTCATTCTTAAAGAGGGACAACTCGACCATCAGTTTATTCGAGAGCACACCGTCGGCTTCGAGAGCTTGCAACAAGCGGTTGAGTCCTGCACACCTGAGTGGACGCAGGAAGTAACGAATGTTCCTATCGAGAAGCTGAGGGCGGCAGCAGCTATCCTTGGCACAACTCGTACGCTTGTATCAACCGTGTTGCAGGGTGTGTATCATTCCAACCAGGGAACTGCTGCTGCTGTGCAGGTGAACAACATTCATATTGTGCGTGGACTGGTTGCGAAACCAGGCTGTGGCATTTTGCAGATGAACGGGCAACCAACGGCACAAAATACACGTGAGAGCGGTGCTGACGGCGATCTTCCTGGCTTCCGCAATTGGGGGAATCCTAAACATGTCGAAGAACTAGCACGTCTCTGGAATGTTGATGTCAATATCATTCCCCATTGGAGTCCACCCACGCACGCAATGCAAATCTTTCGCTATACGGAACAAGGCTCCATTAAGCTCCTCTGGATTATGGGCACAAATCCAATGGTCTCTATGCCGAACATTCACCGTATTCGTGAAACCTTGAAAAAGGAAGGGTTGTTTGTGATTGTGCAGGATGCCTTCCTAAACGAAACGACCGAGTTCGCGGATGTTGTACTCCCTGCAGCAATTTGGGGAGAAAAGACTGGTTGCTTCACGAATGCAGGTCGTACTGTGCATATCTCGCATAAAGCGATTGACCCCCCAGGAGAGGCGCGTTCAGACTTTGACATCTTCCTTGACTACGCCAAACGTATGGATTTTCGTGATAAAGATGGTGCACCACTGATTAAGTGGAGTACGCCAGAGGAGGCGTTCGAGGGCTGGAAAGAATGCTCTCGTGGCAGGCCATGCGACTATACAGGATTGAGCTACGCAAAGCTCACGGGTGGCTCTGGTATCTCCTGGCCTTGTAATGAGAAATATCCTGACGGTACTCCGCACCTATACACCGATTTCGTGTTCAATACCGACGCGGATTATTGCGAAACCTATGGACAGGATTTTGATACAGGTGCAGCAACAACGCCGGAGGAGTATCGCGCTCACAATCCTGCTGGTCGCGCCCTTATCAAATCAGCCGTGTATCGCACGCCAAGCGAAGTACCTGATGAAGGATATCCGTTGTGGTATACAACAGGTCGTCTTGTCTATCATTTTCATACAAGGACGAAAACGGGACGTTCAAAAGAATTGCGTAACGCAGCACCGGATGCATTTGTACAGATTTCGGTGGAGGATGCCGCAAAGTATGGTATCTCCGAAGGCGATATGATCGAGGTCAAGTCACGACGCGGAAGCATCATCGAACCCGCGCGTATCGGTGATATTGAGCCAGGATTAGTGTTCGTGCCGTTCCACTATGGACACTGGGACAATCCTGAGAGCCGTCCCCGTGCTGCTAATGAATTGACTATTACTGGTTGGGACCCGGTGAGTAAGGAACCATACTTTAAATATGCCGCTGTGCATATTCAAAAAGTGGCAAATCAACCTGCCGCTACAAAGGGCTATACAGTGGAAGAGTTTGTTGATAAGTCAGATGGCGCGATTAAAAGAATGGTCGAGACCGCAACCGCAACGACGATGCAGGAGGTGTAATATGCACGTGGGAAACTACTTAGGTCTCGTTCAAGCCAGCGAGGAGCAACTTGCTGATGCCTTTCTTACGGTAGCAGAACATCATCAGGATGAGCCAGATATCGGCGGTGTATGTCATTTGCAAGCTTCCTGGTCTCGGCAACATGTTGAAAAGCTGAAACCGTTGATTGACAAGTATAACGAGCAGAAGAGCGACGAGCCAGAACGACTTCACCAAGCTCTATTCGAGGGTACACGCACAGGAAGCCTTGCACTTCTACGCGATCTACACGATCTTTGGTTACTTGCAAACGAAGTACACCTATGTTGGATTGTACTCGATCAGGCTGCGAAGGGCCTGCGTGATACGACATTAGAGGAAGTTTGTCTAACATGTGATAAGGAAACACAACGTCAGCTTGCCTTCCTGCTGACACGCATCAAACAATCCGCACCTCAAACTTTGATTGTAGCGGAATAGAAAGAAAACAGTGATACCTTATTGTGTTTAGTGAATCAATCTGCATGACGGGGGCAAGCCCTGTCACTATTATACACGAACTCGTGTAGCAAAGGCATGCCAAGAGATTAGTATAGTAGTGACAGGGCTTGCACCCGTCATGAATTAGTTAAGGTCTCCTCAATCGGAAAGAAAGAATAATATGGAAAACGATCTTGCAAAGCAACCAACATCCCAACGCGTCCTCTTCAACTTTTTTGGCTGTACCATAAGCATTGCGATTATGTCAATCGTAGCACTGTTTACGCACTCACCCTTTGTCTTTCCATCACTCGGTCCTACTGCGTTTCTCTTTTTTTCAACCCCGAACGCGTCCGCCGCTTCTCCTCGCAACACAATTATTGGACACGCGATTGGTATACTTGCGGGCTACTTGAGCCTTGTTGTGACAGGTCTTACGAATGCTGGCCCTACTGCGAGTGTCGGTGTCTCATGGCCTAGAGTAATCGCGGCGGCTCTTTCGCTTGGCATAACGGGTGGTTTGATGATTTTGTTGAATGCCTCACATCCACCAGCAGGAGCGACAACGCTCATTATCTCGCTCGGCATCCTAACAAAGCCGCTACAACTTGGCATTCTTATGC
>CAXUIS010000279.1:0-7142 GCA_964250915.1 uncultured Ktedonobacteraceae bacterium
TGTCCTATTCTCCATCATTCCTACCCAATATAGCCTATTTCGTTAGAAAATAACATGCTAGCACGTTCTACGTATAAGAGTGAGTAACACTTACGCAAGGAAACTGAGTAAAAGCACATGGCGCGATTGATGGCACTTGATGTTGGCGAAGCCAGAATTGGAGTTGCGGTCTGTGACGCAAGAGGATTTCTTGCCTCGCCCTATACAACATTGCATGTCACACGCGATGAGCAGCAAACGTGGACTGCCATTCAACGACTTCTCGAAGAGACCGAGGCCGAAGGGCTTGTGGTAGGACTTCCGATCAGTATGGATGGTCAGGTTCATGGACAAGGGCAGTGGGTGCAGGCGTTTGTAGAACGCTTGAAACCGCATATCGCTATGCCAATCACATTTTGGGATGAGCGTCTTTCAACGGTTGAGGCACAGCGTCTCCTTGCACAACGGGATGATGAGTGGGGAAATAATGAAGGCCGTGGACGGCAAAGACGCACTACACGACGACGTACTCAGACAAAGCGACGACAACGCGGTCAGGAAATTGACGCCTACGCAGCCGCCGTCATCCTCCAGGACTATCTGGATACCCTGGACCGGAAAACAGAGGGAGCAACATGAGAAGAGGTCCTCGTTTCGCTATTATAGCTATACTACTGATTGGCGCAGCTATTTTCGGCTTGACATACTATGCTTGGAATACTACAACTGACATCTTTCAGCCAATCAGCCCTCCCGGTTCCGGTAAATCAATTCCTTTTGAAATTTCTCAAGGCGAAAGCACAGGGCAAATTGCGACAGAATTGCAGCAGAAGGGACTCATTCGTAATGCAGTTGCGTTTCGTGTGTGGGCACGTGTGAAGGGCCTGGATACACATTTGGAAGCTGGCATTTATAAAAAATTAAATACGAGCATGACGATTAGCGATATCATCGACCAGTTGCTGAACGCTCAACCCGATGCTGTACGCGTACTGATTCTTGAGGGCTGGCGTTTAGAACAAATCGCACGGCAGTTTTCTAACGCGGGTTTAGCGAAGTTCAAAGCGAGCGACTTTTTGAACTATACCAAGCACATCAACACATTCCCTAATGCTGCGAAGTATCCCATTCTACAAAGCGTTCCTCAGGGGAATAGCATGGAAGGCTTGCTCTTTCCGTCAAGCTATGAAGTTCCTGTTGACGCGACAACGAGTGATGTCATAGGGTTGCTGTTGCAAACTATGACCGACAACATCAAAACGAATCATCTCGATACATTAGCACAGCAACACAATCTTTCGCTCTATAAAATGCTGACGCTTGCCTCAATTGTCGAGCGTGAAGCAGGCCCGAAAAACGATACGGTTGAACGGGGGGGTATCGCAAGTGTCTACTGGAACCGCATCTACAAGCAAAACGACGAAACGGTAGGACTCCTACAAGCAGACCCTACGGTGCAGTACGCACGTGATACACAGATACCGCCGACAACGTATTGGCAACCCCTTGCAGACTCAGGCAGCAAAATAGCTACTAATAGTCAATGGAATACATATGTTGTGAAGGGATTTCCTCCGACTCCCATTTGTAGCCCTGGCCTTGCTAGCTTACAAGCCGCAGCTGCACCACCAAATACTGACTACTACTTCTTTCTTACAAAGAAAGATGGACACGCGGTATTCGCGAAAACAAATGCTGAATTTCAGCAAGATGAGCAAAAATATCTACAGTAAGAGAGTATCCTATTGATGACTATATTCCATATTGCAAGTATAGTAGTTGTGCCACCTGTTCCAACACCGAACATTGTACAAATTCTTTTTCTGGCATTGCTACAAGGTATAACAGAACTCTTCCCAATTAGCAGCCTTGGTCATACCGTGTTTCTACCGGGTTTACTTGGTTGGGGAGATATTCAGGGTGGTACTCAGTGTGACGGGGGTAGTTGTTTTCTACCTCTCATCGTGGCGTTGCATCTTGGCACGAGTATAGCCCTCCTCATCTATTTCTGGCGTGATTGGCTACAGGTAATACAGACAGTGATCACAAGTGTAAAAGATGGTGAGGTAAAACCGGGGACTGAAAGTTGGGTAAGCTGGCTTATCATCATTGGATGTATACCAGCAGGATTGATAGGTGTGTTCCTACAAAAGCCACTCGAACAACTTTTTGCATCACCCATTATCGCAGCAACGTTCCTGGTTATCAATGGTTCGGTCCTTTTTACAGGAGAGATACTACGACGGAAGAGCGAGGCTCAGTTCTCAGCTATGAATGCAAAAGAGCGGGAAGCACGATTTCGCCATCTGGCATCTCTCTCATGGAAAGAGGCACTGATCGTAGGCTCTGCGCAGGCACTCGCTTTGATTCCAGGTTTTTCGCGCTCTGGAATGACAATTGTAGCGGGTTTAGGTGTGCGTCTGACACACGAAGATGCTGCACGGTACTCTTTCTTGCTTGGTACACCAATCATTCTCGCTGCCGCACTGATTGAGGTGCCATTGCTCTTTACGCAGCCCGCCTCACAACTTCTGCTGATTGTCCTTGGTATGATTGTGTCAGGTGTCGCAGCATACCTCAGTACGAAGTTTCTCATGAAATATTTCGAGAGCGGGCGTCTTGATCCGTTTGCCTATTATTGTTGGATTGTGGGCGTTATCGCACTAGTTTTGTTCTTCACTGTCTTTCGTAGCAGAGCCTAACGAGGGAAAAATATCCAAAAGTGCTATAGTATGCTGAAATACTTGGCATAAAGCACATCACTCGTTTACTATGTTGTAGGAGCTTTGGAAGGCCAAAGTATCCATTAAAATATTTATGTATTGAAGAAGAGGTAGGTCATCATGAAGAATCCAGCAGTATATTATGCAGTTATCGCCATTGGTGTTGTCGCTCTCATCGCCGGTATCTATATGTTCGCGGGCATGCACTTTCATGGTAAAGCATATGCAGTTATCGCTATTGGTATTATCGCTCTCATAGCAGGCGTTGCGGGTATGTTCGTTATGAAGCCATCAGCAGTCGCTAAGTAGTTGGTACTACATTTAAGTGCGTTTTGATCGTTATATATCGTCTGTAGGGGGTCTAATTCGTTACATCCTGTTTGACACACAATAACGTTCAAAGGGGGGTGAATTAGACCTCTATAGATGTTATTTTGTTACATCTTCCACTCGTACATCGTTCATTACTCGTAGAAGTATAGGGCAGCCGATAGCTCCCTTTCAGTAGTTAAGAACCTATGGCGGTATGATAGCTTATTGAACCACTATACATTCGTTGCAATTAACCTTAATAAAAAAGGAAGGTCCATTCATCTATGAACAAAACTACAATCTTTTATGCAGGCATCGCGGTCGCGGTTGTCGCGCTTCTTCTGGCTGTTTATTACATGATCCCTGGTGTCTATCATGTTCTTGCGAGTGATCCTATGCGCGCACACGTGAAACATGCAATTGCATTTACAGCCCTTGCTGTTATCGCCGCCCTCGCAGCTGTCATTAACCGCCCACGAGCTGCCGCACCACGCTACTAGTTCTTTTTTACAGAAGGAGCCAATGTCTCGGTATTGGCTCCTTGTCATATCTATACTCTACCTAACTCTACCTATGAGTCCAATACGTCGCCTGCGATATGACTGTAACCACGCAGAAACTCCTCCGCGCTCATAGCCTTTTTTCCCTCTAACTGCACACGTGTCACAATCAAAAAACCTGACCCCGTGACCACGGCTAGCACCTGATGTCCTACCTCCTCGCGCGTACTGACTAACCCAGGCTGCACGCTTTGTTCTAGCGTGTCAATTTCGACAGCTAATGAGTGTGCCTCAAGAATTTTGAACAATTTGCCATGCCAGTGCGTATAGCTACCAGGCCACGGCATATACGCCCGTACCTGTCGCGCAAGCACTGCTGCTGGTTTATCCCAAGAAAGCAACCCATCTTCCTTTCGCAACATACGCGTATGAGTAGCGTGTAACTCATCTTGTGGCTTGGGTACGATACCTCCTGCAACCCACTGTGGCAACACTTCAAGCAGTGTTTGTGCTCCTAACTCAGCAAGTTTTGGAGTCAAGCTTCCCGTTGTTTCATCTTCAGCTAGGGTGAGAGAACGACTAAGCAACGTTGGACCTGTGTCAATACCAGCATCGAGCACCATTATTGTCACGCCAGACTCCGTTTCACCTTGCAAAATAGCCTCCGCAATCGGGTCCGCACCTCGGTATTTGGGCAAGAGTGAGGCATGAATGTTCAGTGTTCCATACTTTGGTTGATCGAGAACACTCTGTGGCAAAATTTGTCCAAAGGCTGCAACTATATACAGGTCTGCATGATACGCTGCGAGGACATCACTGTTCTCCACCTTTTTTAATGAGCCTGCTTGCCAGACTGGAATGTTATGCTCAAGAGCAGTTTGTTTCACTGGTGAATAGACAATCTCGCGTCCACGACCCGCAGGTTTGTCAGGACGCGTGACAACGGTGACAATCTCATAACCTTCTGATAGAAGCTTACCAGGAGTAGCGTTTGCTATCAATGCCTCCAACGCTGGTACAGCAAAGTGCGGTGTTCCCATATATATGATTCGTAACATGAAACTGTTTCCTCTCTACCTTGATTTTCCCCTTTATCCTAACACAGTATGATGCGAGATGAGAACATGGTACAGGAAAATGTTGTAGAGAGCGAGAGGAGCATATAGCCCACTTGGGCTATATTGTACTCAAGCACTATACAAACCTATTCTATAATTGCCTTTATAATACGTGGACAAAAAGCAGGAGCAAGTGCATGCAATCCTTTGCCTTCGGAGTACAAACAACACCGCCGTTGCTAGACCCCGACGTGATTATGCAAAGAGCGGATGACATAGCCATCGTACAACGTATGCTAACTGACGCACAGACAAGTACAGTGATACTTGTGGGTGATTCTGGAATGGGTAAATCGACGTTAGCAGCACTTATTTATCACCGTTTGCTTCTTACACAACGAGCAAATATGCCTGCACCGCGCTATCTTGTATGGCTCACTCTCAATAGCTATACAACACTTTCGGATATCCTTGCCGCCATTCTGCAAGGAGTTGGGATACAAGTAGCGGATTTCTTTTTGCTATCACTTGAACAACAGGCTACGCTGGTACTACGCGCATTACAACGTCCACAAGGGAACGCTTTATTGGTACTGGATCAGTTCGAGGTACTACTAGAAACGGGCGTGATGCCGAGAGAACTACAACTATTTCTAAGCTTGCTGCAAGCTGATCTGGGTTCCAGTCGTTTCTTGCTCACAAGCTCTCATCCTCTGTTCGACGAACAACAGTTGCTGGAGCATATGCGTATACAAGTGTATCTTGTCTCACGTATAAGCATCTCTGAAGGCATTACGCTACTGCAACGACGCGGCATAAAAGGCACGCCCGAAGAATTGTCGTTGGTCTGGCAACGCTGTGATGGTCATGTACTCGCGCTCCTACTTTTTTGTACGCTTGTGGAGCTAAGTGGTATCGCTCCCGGCTATCTTCTACTTGCACCAGAGCATCAGTCATTATGGAACGGTGAGATTCCTTCTAACATTCTCACAAAGCTCTATCTCTATCTTTCGCCTCTGAAAAAGCAGATGCTGCGTGGCTTAAGTCTTTTCAGCGAACCTGTACCACTACAGGCAATCGCAATGACGCTAACAGGAGGCAATGACTCTCCTTCTGCTTCAGAACAGCTCTACGCATATGTTGGACAAGAACTACAAACACTCACACAACTTACTCTCGTTCAATCTGTACAGGATAGTACGCTCGATGCTTTCTTTAGCTTACATCCAATACTTTGTCAATTTGTGCAAGAGCATTATCTTGAGGGGATAGAGCAACAAGGAGATGTCTATGCGACGCAAGGAAGAAGCGCACCATTTGATCTGTCACATCAACATAGCGATGCACTACGAGTCGCGCTCACTGCGGGACATGCAGCAGTAGCCAGCTATTACTTTATACTTGCAAAGCAACAAACTTCACTCCAAAAGCACCGCATGCGACTGCAAGACATTGAGCCATTGCTAGCCGCTATTCGCCATCTTTGTCTGGGTCAACAATGGCAACAAGCATGCGATCTACTTTTTAAAGAAGGTTTACACGAAAGCCTTGTACGTTGGGGAGTCTGGCGCACAGCGATAGCCTTGTATACGATGCTCTTACCCCCCCTTGGCATGCTAACACGACGCGATGAAGGTTTGCTTGCCAGCCACCTTGCGATGCTTTATGGACGTTTGGGCGATGTACAACAGAGCCAGAGATATATTGAGCAAGCACTACACATTCAACATGAAGTCGGAGATGGACATGGTGAGGCGGTTACATTAGCCAATGTAGGCGAGTTGTGTCGCATGCGCGGAGAACGCGAACAAGCGCACATTTACTTTGAGAAGGCCATTTTGCTGAGTCGGCAGCAGCCAGACCAGCAACGTCAACAAGAAATACAGTTGCAGTGCATTGTCCTACACAATATGGGCCTCCTCTACTATGATGCAAAGGACTATGAACCCGCGCTTAGTTGTTACCTGCAAGCGTTACGTCTCACCTACAAAATGCAAGAACAGTATGACAGGGGCACAATTCTCACGAACGTAGGCTTATTACTCTACGAACAAGGGCAACAACACGAGGGTGTTGCGATCTTGCTTGCCGCTCTCCAGTTGCGTAAAATTCAGCTTGACCCTAGCGTTGTACTCCTCGAACGCTTCTTTACCGCCCTAGAGCAACGTCTAGGTCCACAAGCCTACGCGTCGCTCTATCAATCCGCACTCAACACCCAGAAGCAAATTCTTGCGAATTTGATGCAGACATCTGTATGACAACTAAAAACGGGTGTGCTTCTCGGTAGGGGCAGCAATTCATTGCGCCCAAAGAGGGGTCGGGAGGGGTTCGCATTGGGAGCATGAATCATTGCCAAAGCGTTGCCCCGCCACCCCCATCGTTGGGCGCAATGAATTGCTGCCCCTACCGCCATTGCAGTGTTCCATTGTCAACGTTCATCAGGCAACACATTCACATTATTTTATCAAATAGGACCATCAATTCCTACAAACTATTTCCTTTTTTCAAAAATTCGTGTATATTTACAAAATAATATATGAATTTTTGAGAGAGGAATTCATTATGTCTGA
>CAXUIS010000280.1:0-7135 GCA_964250915.1 uncultured Ktedonobacteraceae bacterium
ACCCATCTTTGGGCGCAATGAATTGCTGCCCCTACCGAGATTCCTATGTTCGGTTATTAAAATCCATCGAATGCTGTATGTGCTGCCCAATTTGGATATAATAGAGATATTATAGAATGGAGGCACCACTATGGCAGAGCAAGAACCAACACTTGATCCTGCGTTTCGTCCAGTAACGAAGGCGGAACGGCGAGGACTCTGGTTAAAAGAATACGGCGAACAAGATATCGCGCTGCAAACATGGGTACGGCTCGTGGAGCAACAACAGGTTGAAATAGAGGTCATGTTTCAAATGCATGGCTTGCTCGTCTTTGGGACGCTCATCAGTACAGCAACATATGCACAGTTTTATATTGATCTGTATGAACAGATGTATCGACAGGAGGAGCCAGAAACTGCTGATGTATTCCGCGAATACTATACTGCACTCATTCCTCCCATAGATCAGCCAGAGATAGGACCAGAGGGACTTCCTTTTGTGTTTCGCTATGTTCACTTACGTGACACAACAATTACAAGTGCAGGTCACAAAAGTAAAGTTCCTTATTGGCGTGGAAAACTAAGCGAGGTCGATGCTTTTGTCGTTGGGGCAAGCGCGGGCGAGTAATAACAACACGTACATGTGCACGTTCGCTTCGGTGAACGTGCACATGTACGTGTTGTTTAAAACTATGCGTTGATTTGTACCATTGTACCGATAGGTGCCCACTGATAGAGCCAGGACGCAGCAGTGATAGGCATTGCGACACAGCCATGTGAACCTTCTTGCCAACCGTCAACCGGATCATAGTGCCACGTATTTGTGCCAGGACCATAGACGGAATGCCAATAAGAATCGTGTAGGAAGAAGCCACCACCTCTCCATTCCAGCGCATAATTGATATGTGTAGGAGCATACCAGTATGGAGAGCCAGGAGGAAACGGTGAATAAAAGGTTGTAGGACTTAACTTTGTGAAAACGTGATACGTCCCCGTGGGCGTTACCAACGCGGGTCGTCCAGTCATAACAGCTGTGTTGTAGACCTGTTTCCCATTCTGGTAGGCGTGAAGCCATTGGTGTGACAAACTGACAACAATTACTTTTCCACCTGTAGCGGGAGCGCTATTGTCGCCGTTATCAGTGGTAATTACTACCAATCCTCCGAATACATAAAGGGGAGCGGCACCGGGGCTTGACACACGATACCATGTATTATTGTCGTTTATAGCCTGTCCAGAGACTGAGCTATAAATAGTGAGATGCTTGTTCGCTGGATAGACAGCAATAAGCGTACTCGTCATATTTGGGGCTGAGCGTACATTCGCTGTACCCGTTGTATATCCTGATTGAGTAACGGCAGTGGCATTATCCTTCTGAGATGTATGTGTAGCGGCAAACGAAGTAGGACTCTTGCCAAAGACCAGAAAAAGTGCCACGAGTAAAGCAAAGGCAATACCATAGTGAGTTTTCTTAGAGGTAATATGCATAAATGGAGTTCCCCTTTATAATAGAATAGTATCTTTCAATTGAGTATAACCAATTCTAACGAGAGAAACAAGGAATTATTTCACTTTTTGAGGTACATATACATCACCAAAAAGAAGTATGTCAAAAAAACAGGAGACCACGCGGGTCTCCCTGTTCTCCTCGGAATCATTAAAAGTTGTTTTCAGGCACCCGCAGGGGGATGCTCCTCCCATATGACGAGCTACTATGTTCATCTTCGTCTATGGGAGGGGCATCTCCTTGCGGGTGCCCTTACTCTCCTATAGAACAAAAATTAGAACAATGAGAGTTGTTCTGGCGGCTCCTCTTTCTTTACTTTCTCTGCCATAGGCTGTGCCTCAGTAGCTACACGTTCGGCTTCTTCGATAATTCGAGGAATCTTTCTGAAGTCCTCACGAATAACATCCTTCAGGCTCGCTTGATGTAGACCTGCTGCCGGATGATACATCGCAATACACACGCGCCCGTCTACCTTGCGCGCACGACCATGTACAGAGCTAATTTTCTCGTTGCCAAAGAACTTTGTCATTGAGTAGCGGCCTAATGTAACAATAACCTGTGGCTGAATAGCTTCTATCTGCCGATCAAGGTAGTTGTCACACGCTTTGATTTCTTCTGGTAATGGGTCGCGGTTGTTCGGTGGGCGGCACTTTACCACATTTGTAATAAATACATCGGCACGTCTCAATGAAATACTGCTGAGCAATTCATCGAGAAATTGTCCGGCTGGTCCAACAAATGGGCGCCCTTGCTTGTCTTCATGAAAGCCGGGGCCTTCACCAATAAAGAGTATTTTGGCGCTAGCTATGCCCTCGCCAGGTACTGCTTTGGTACGCCCTTTACAGAGATTACATTTGGAGCAGGTAGAGACTTCTACGGCAACCTCTTGTAGTATCTCTTCTGACGACATCGCCATCGTATCCTCTTCTTACAAAAAATTATCAGACGAAGGGTAGGGACCGATGTATCGTATCCTTCTTGGCAATTGAAATGCTGAAGGACGCGATACATCAGTCCCGACCTAATTACCAGCGACGCTCTGGTGGGCGTTGATTGTAGCCGCCACCGTCACGGCGTGGACCACCGGAGTCTCGGTTATTGCCACCTGGACCCATTGGTCGGCGTTGTCCAAAACCACCACCACTACTGCGGTCGTTATTGTAGCCACCGCCACTGTTACGATCATTGTTATAACCACCACGGTTGCCACCGCGATCTCCATAGCCGCCACGGTTAGGAGGACCACCATCACGATCACGGTTGCCACCGCGATCTCCATAGCCGCCACGATCACCGTAACCACCACGGTTAGGAGGGCCGCCACGATTTGGGCCGCCACGACTTGGGCCGCGCTCACTCTCTAACTCTGCCTGTGAGGGCATTTCACCACTCAAGGCTGCACGCCGCGAGAGGTTAACTCTTCCCTGACCATCGACCTCAATCACCATCACGGTGATTTCGTCCCCAACCGATACTACATCCTCTGGGCGCATCACCTGATAATCGGCTAACTGTGAGGTGCGTACGAGTCCTTCTTTACCCGGAAGAATTTCGACGAAGCAACCGAAGTCTACAAGACGGCGCACCGTTCCTGTGTAGATACGACCAACCTCGACTTCTTCGGTGAGACCACGTACCGCGTCCATTGCAATCTGCATTGCTTCACCGGAAGTCGCGGAAATGTTGACCGAACCATCATCCTCAATGTCGATCTTCGCGCCGCTCTCCTCTTGAATCTTGCGAATCATCTTACCGCCTGGTCCGATGACTGCACCGATCTTATCAGGATTGATCTTGAGCGTCTGAATACGTGGCGCATACCCTGACAACTCCTCACGAGGAGCATCAATCGCGTCAAGCATCTTTTCCATGATGAACATACGGCCTTCATGAGCCTGCTCAAGAGCTTTTGCCATGATCTCGTAGGTGATGCCCTTGACTTTGATATCCATCTGTAAAGCGGTTATGCCATCAGCAGTACCTGCGACCTTGAAATCCATGTCGCCCAGCGCATCTTCAATGCCTTGAATATCGCTCAATATTGCCCACTTGCCAGCACGTTCGCCCTCGCCTGTCACCAGACCCATTGCGACACCTGAAACAGGAGCTTGAATAGGTACACCTGCGTCCATTAGTGCGAGTGTTGTGCCACACACGGACCCCATCGAACTGGAACCATTTGATGAGAGGATATCTGAAACAGCACGAATGGTGTAAGGGAATTCGCTTTGGGCAGGAATAACTGCCGCAATAGCACGTTCCGCAAGGGCACCGTGTCCAATTTCACGGCGACCAGGACCACGCATCGGTTTGCTCTCACCCGTTGAATATGGAGGGAAATTATAGTGGTGCATGAAGCGTTTGTTGCCACCAAAGCCGAGGCCATCCAGTATTTGCTCGTCGCCGGGGGAGCCGAGTGTGACGACGCTCAATACCTGTGTCTGACCGCGCGTGAAGATTGCTGAGCCATGTGTACGTGGCAAAAGGCCAACTTCACATGAGATAGGACGAATCGTTTTCAGATCGCGTCCATCTGGGCGTATGCCGTTGTCTAAGATGTTGTTACGGACATAGGACTTCAACTCTTTTTCGTAGAATGTGATGATGTCCTTCAAGCGGTCGGGATACTGCGTTCCCAACTCTGCAATCAATGCATCCTGTACTGCGTTTAACGCGGTTGAACGTGATGCCTTATCACGCGTTGTTAATGCCTCTTCAAAGCGTGGGTGCACAAATGCAGACACCTTGCTACGCAAGTCTTCATCAACGGGTGCGGATGTGAAAGGACGCTTTGTCACATTGACTTCTTGTGCTAATTTCTCTTGCAACTTGACAATATCTTGAATGGCTTCATGTCCAAAGCGCACTGCCTCAAGCATCACGTCTTCTGGCAGTTCTTTAGCACCTGCTTCAACCATCATGACGGCATCTGACGTGCCAGCGATAGCGAGATCGAGTCTGCTGTTCGCGGCTTGCGATTCAACCGGGTTAATGACCAATTTGTCGTCGATATAGCCAACACGGACGGCACCAACGGGGCCAGAGAAAGGAATGTCAGACACGCTCAATGCGGCTGATGCTCCGACGATGCTTAGGATATCAGGGTCGTTTTCTTCGTCTACAGAGAGAACGGTGATAACAACCTGTACATCATTTCGATATCCTTTGGGGAAGAGAGGACGGAGAGGACGGTCTGTGAGGCGAGCGGCGAGGATAGCATGTTCACTTGCTCGGCCTTCACGTTTGATAAAGCCACCAGGAATTTTTCCTGCGGCATACATGCGCTCTTCTACATCAACAGTTAACGGGAAAAAGTCTATGCCTTCACGAGGCTCATTACTACCAACGACGGTTGCCAGGATGACGGTTTCGCCATAGCGCACTAACACCGCGCCACTGGCCTGCTCTGCTACTCGTCCGGTCTCAATGCTCATTAAACGACCGCCGACGATAGCCTCTTGACGATGAATCATATTTCCTCCGACTATTTGGCACCTCAAACGTATTGTATTTCGTCTCTGCCCAGCGTATTCTCTTTTCCACTTTCCACAAACACTGGGGAAACAGTTTCTGTTATAACTCCACGGTACCGCATTCCTACTATACAACTCTTGTCTAGTTTCGCCAAGCAGTCAGCATACTCTTTGTGACGCGGCTCTGGCTTCTTTTAGTTGCAGTGGTACGGCTTTATTTGTTCAACATTTCATAGATGTGGGGGTTTCTCGGTATACTATCTATCGTTAGCGTTGGTCTTCCGTCTCTTTTCAACACAATACTATAGGGGAAAACGCGGGAGCAGCGGTTCGGCGCGGCGCATGCCATAGCTTTTTGTGTAAGCGTTTAGTGCGCCGACCGCATCAACCCTGAGATTAGTGGCGCAAACCGAGCTTTGCAATCAATGCGCGATAGCGGTCTGGGCTTTTCTTACTGAGATAGGAAAGCAAACGTCGGCGTTGACCAACCATCATAAGTAGGCCGCGACGTGAGTGGAGATCATGCTTATGCACCTTCAAGTGCTCTGTCATCTGATTGATGCGCCGTGTCAGGATAGAAATCTGCACCTCTGGCGAACCGGTATCAGTCTCGTGTACACGAGAACCCTCGATAATTTCTGTTTTTTCTTCTAAACTTAATGCCACGCTCTTAAATCACCTCCTGTGTACAGGATAGGAAAGACAACAATCTAACTTCTGCATTATAGCATGAATGCCCTACAGACGCAATTCATCCGAAGGATTAGATCACAAAAATACGTGGAGTGGGCTGACCCACTCCACGTATTTTTATTACTTAACTTGTACCTTTGCGCCGACCTCTTCCAACTTCTTAGCAATGGAATCGGCCTCTTCTCTGGAAACAGCTTCCTTGACAGCCTTTGGAGCCTCGTCAACAACAGCCTTTGCCTCTTTCAAGCCAAGTCCGGTCAACTCACGTACAACCTTGATGACATTGATCTTGTTAGGACCAACTTCGGTCAAGACGGCATCAAATTCGGTCTGCTCTTCAACTGGTGCTACTGTTTCTGTTGCGGTGGCAGCTGGGCCTGCGGCTGGACCTGCGGCGACGGCGGCAGCAGCACTCACGCCCCACTTCTCTTGCAGAGTCTTGCTCAACTCTACGAGTTCGAGGACATTCAACTTCTCAATATCAGCGATAATGGTTTCTACGGACATATTCTTTCTCCCTTATGATTTCTTACTCGGCGGTGGTGCCACCATTTAATTGGTCTGCATGTGCTTGTAGCACGTAACATAGATCGCGCAATGGTGCAGTCACTAGGCCATACGTCGTGGCAAGTGGTCCCTGGATAATGCCGAAAACATCAGCCTTTGATTGCTGCTTGCCTCCTGGTAACTTACCCAGATTATCTACTTGCTCGGCGGTCAATGAACGACCACCCAGGATACCAGACTTGAGTACAAGAACTCTCGATGTGCGAATATAATCAGATACAACCTTTGCAGCATTCACTTCATCATCAAAGCCCCATGCGACAGCCGTCTGACCATTGAAGATGCTGTTATCAACGCCTGTCATGTTGTTACGCTCGGCGGCGATACGCAGAAACGTGTTTTTCGCAACCTGAAATTCTAACTTGGCATCACGCATCTTACTGCGTAACTCGTTCATATCTTTCACATTGAGACCCTGTGTTTGCACTAGAATCGCAACGGTGGCACGTCCAAGCTTTTCCGTTAATTCTTCAATCTTCTCCTGCTTCTCTTTTGTTGGCACGAATATTCCTCCTTCCTTAGAATATATACAAAAAAACCTTCGGTTCTTCATATAACCAAAGGCGAGTGGGTATTCTATTGAATGACACGCATCAGTTCTGTCCTCATTATTGCTATGAGTGTCAGAAGTGTTCTACGTCTGCACGTAAATAGTCTACTTCCTCGGCAAGCTGAGCATAATCACTTCGATGCACATCTGCATACTTGCTGTCTTCGGTTGACTGGGTTTCCGCTATTATACAGGATTTTGTTAGGGAATGCAATCCCCAATATATTGCTTCTCAAAAATGATATAGAGACCAATGACAACGGACGCCCACAAGGGGCTACCCTACTATACACGGCGTGCGGAGCACGTACGAGCGTTGTATAGTAGGGTAGCCCCCATAGGCGTTCACGTAAGGGCAAAAAAGAG
>CAXUIS010000281.1:0-813 GCA_964250915.1 uncultured Ktedonobacteraceae bacterium
AGGAAGATATGCGAGGAAAAAGAGACGATGGATTTCAAAGGCAAAGTTGTGCTGGTCACAGGGGCAAGCCGTGGACTAGGCAAAGTCATCGCGCAAAATTTCGCGCAACAGGGAGCGAAGGTTGTGCTGGTGGCACGCCATACAGCACCGTTGGAAGAACTGGAAGACGAGATTCTGGCGGCAGGTGGCGAGGCACTCGCGGTCTCCGCCGATATTTCGGACCCTAGTGCGGTGCAAGCCCTGGCAATGCAGGTTGGCGTCACCTATGGACGTGTCGATATAATCATCAACAATGCGGCCGTTGCCATCCTAAAACCGATGACAGAGGTATCACGCGAAGAGTGGCAGCAGATGACAGGTACCAATCTGGACGGTATGTTCCAGGTAACACAAACCTTTTTGCCTGGCATGATTGAGCGCAAATCAGGTGTGATTATCAACATCTCAGCCGCGCTCGCACGCAACGGCTATCCCAATCTTGCTGTCTATAGTGCAACAAAAGCTGGTATCATCGCGTTTTCAGAAGCTCTATCGAAAGAAGTCAGAAGACATGGTGTGCAGGTCTACACCGTCTGCCCTCATGGTATCAACACCGACCTGTATAAAACCCTGTTCGGCACTACCGATCCCGCCAAGATTTTGTCGCCCGAACGAGTCGCGCAGGATGTATTGAAAGTCGCTGCTGGTGAGGGTGGTATTAGAAGTGGACAGACGCTAGAGATATCGGTTGAGGCTAAATAATAAAATTTTTCGTGCAAAAAATAAATTGTGGGGGGGGGGGGGGGGGGGGGGGGGGGGGGGGGGGGGGGGGTT
>CAXUIS010000281.1:823-5171 GCA_964250915.1 uncultured Ktedonobacteraceae bacterium
ATCCCCCCCCCCCCCCCCCCCCCCCCCCCCCCCCCCCCCCCCTTTTTTTTTTTTTTTACGAAGAAACTTTTCCCTCTATCTGCTATACTGATAGATGAAATAGTAGCAGGAAGCAGAACATAGCAGGGAGTCATTCAGATGAGGATAACGGTTCACAATCTTGGTGTGCTGAAAGAGGCTACCATTGACCTCAAACCTCTCACTATCTTTATCGGACCAAACAATTCAGGCAAGACATGGTTAGCATATGCATTAGTTGGTGTTCTTGGTACTCATGGTTCAAGAGAATATGCACAAGCATACGCAGAGAAACAGGTTGCACCTTTGCATGTGATAGAACGAGCTATTGAACAGGTACAAGTAGAGGGAGCTGCTACCATTGATTTATATCAGTTTGCAAAGAATGATGGTGAGCAATATTTCAATAACGTAGCTGCATATGCTCCAAATTGGATGGACAAATTTCTTAGTGCCCAACTCGTTAGCTTCGAGAATATGAACATAATGCTACGTCTCACAGAAAGCCAATCAGCTTTCCTAAGTCGTGTTAGACAGTATTTTCAGCGTACTAATATAGCAGTTGGACCGCAAGGATCACAACTTACAATGCTAAAGAATCGCGACGATGATAAGATTTCTATCTATACTGCTATCGAAACACAGGATGTTGAGGAAGCAGAGGTACAAATAGCAGAGAAAATACCTGAAGAGGAAATTAGAAGACGATTAATAAATCTCGTATCGGTGGCATTTCGACGTTCTCTTTATCCTCAAATGTATGTATTTCCCACAGAAAGAACTTTTCTTGTTACTGGTCGCTTTAATACAAGGATAGATACATCAGCTCTACCTTATATAACAGGGAAAACAAGAGAGGTTATAGCCGAATTAGCAAAAGAAATAGTAAGCAAAATTCCTTTAGAAAAGCAAAACAGTGTGCCCAGGGGAACGATTCTGTCTACACCAGTAAGTTTTTTTGTAGATTTGCTTGAAAAGCTCTTCAAATACGGTTCAAAAGAAAAAGCTGCTAGGGATAAAGCTGCTAAGAATAATAAGAGGATTAGGCAATATATTGACTTTGCAGACATACTAGAGAAGCAGATATTATCTGGAGGGGTAAATTTCTCAACTCCTGAACCGGACCCTTCGCGTGGAATACTCTTTCAACCCGAACAAGGTATCAATTTAGAAATTTCTGCTGCATCATCTATGGCAAAGGAGCTTTCTTCATTAGTTCTCTACTTACGTCAACTTGCTCAACCAGACGAATTATTAGTTATAGACGAGCCAGAAATGAACCTTCATCCAGAGGCACAAGTAAAGATGATTGAGTTTTTAGCAATGCTTGTTAATGCTGGACTCAATGTGGTATTAACCACTCACAGCCCCTATATCACAGATCATCTAACTAATCTGATAAAGGCCAGTACAGTTGAAGATGAAGAAGCTGCTAGCGATAACTTTTTCCTGAAACGAACCGATGCATTTATATCCAGAGAAAAAGTCGCTGTTTACGGGTTCGGCGAAGATACAGCGAAAGACGTGCTAACTGGAGAGGGCTTTATAGATTTGAACACGTTTGGCGAAGTGTCAGACCAAGTTTCCAACATTTATTTTGCGTTGTAGTGAGGAGAAGTTGGATGGTGCCTAAACCATTGAAAGCTCTGCTTGAAGAGCTACTTTCGCAATGTCAAATGAATGGTACTAGTATTACGGCTTCAGGTATTAAAGTTAGTACAAATAAGCACTCTAACGAAGACATTATTTTTTTTGATATAGACAGTCCAGAAGGAAGAGCTTGTTTGGAGATGAATGTTGAAGGTTTGCAAATCTGTGATTGCCTCGTTTTTTATTCTAAAGAGACTGAACTTGAGGAAAAGCTTTGCTTTTTGGAGTTGAAGGCAGCGGGACTCGAAGAAGCTAAGAATCAGATTGTTAGTGTCCACAGAAAGATAAAACAAGTATTGCATACCAAATCTATTCAACAAGTTACTTTAATGGCTTGTATCTGTATGCGCCGTCACGTCCCTACTGGAGATATGCGTTACGCAGAGGAGCTAAAAAATATTTTTGGTAAGAATAATGTTCATGTGAAATCCGGTATCACAAAGCCTTATACGAAGCTAGGTGATGATTTTCTCCGTAAGCAAACGAGATAACTAGATGTGCAAAAAGATGTAATATTTGGAGATACACGTACATGGTAGCAGTTGGCGTCATCGGTAGCGGAGCATGGGGCACTACACTTGCTCTTATATTAGCAAGAAAAGGCGTCGTGACAACGCTGTGGGAACATCGTCCAGAGCGTGTCGTAGCGATGCATCAACAGCAGGAGAATACGTTTTTTCTGCCTAACTTCTCTTTCCCTTCGACGCTCTCTATCACCTCAGATATCGCAGAAGCAGCACAAGACAAAGATATGCTCCTCCTCGTGACGCCTTCGCAACGTATGCGCGAGAACGTGCGTCTTTTAGCACCATATATCACTCAAAACACCATACTAGTAAGTGCCAGCAAGGGCATCGAGATCAGCACGCTTCAGCGTATGACACAGGTTATCGCTGAAGAATTGCCATCATCCTATACACATATCGCGGCCTTGAGTGGTCCCAACATCGCACGCGAAGTTGCCGAAGAGAAACCGACCGCCGCCGTTGTCGCTGCTCAGAATACAGATATTGCAGCACAAGTCCAAAAAATGCTCAGCACTAGCCATCTCCGCATCTATACTGCTCAGGATGTTGTCGGTGTTGAGTTAGGCGGAGCATTGAAAAATATTATCGCCATCGGTGCAGGCTTCAACGATGGTATGGGCTATGGCGATAACGCGAAGGCAGCTTTTATTACACGTGGTCTGGCAGAAATATCACGGCTCGGTATCGCGGCTGGCGCGCACCCACTCACCTTTGCAGGACTTGCAGGTATCGGTGATCTTATCGCCACCTGTGCCAGCCCGTTGAGCCGCAATCAACAACTTGGGCGGCGTCTTGCTGCTGGCGAGAAACTTGACGATATCCTGAAATCTACACATACCGTAGCTGAAGGCGTGACTACGACCAAAGCCGCACTACAACTAGCGGCACACTATAATGTCGATATGCCCATAACAACACAACTGAGCCTTGTATTGTTTGAAGGACTTGACCCCCATCGGGCCGTACCAGAATTGATGATGCGTGGCCCCAAAGGGGAATTAGAATAACAATAAAGATGGTCAAAAGGCAACTTGCCTTTTCACCATCTTTCTTGTTATACAGCAGCAAGCACGCTATCGACCTGCTCAAGCAGCCGTCTCGTGTTCGCAAAGCCGTAGTTTACAGCATAAGCTCTGCCTGTTGCATCTAGCACAATGGTAGTAGGCACTGTAAGTACTTGATACCGCTCCGTCAGTTTAGGAGAGGTGGGCGCATCGACCTCGACAATAGAGACAAGTTCACCACGAGCCTCGACAACACGTTTTAGTGCTGGTGTCTGGAGTTGATGACATTGCCGACAATCTTCGCTACTAAACGCGAGAATGCTAATATGAGGACTTTGCGTTGCATCTACCTCACGTTGCACTACAGGTGCAGTAGCAAGTACTTGTTGCCGTCGTTGCTCAACAAAGCGTCGTCCAAACCAGACCGCAAGCAATGCAACAATACTTACTCCTCCCAGAATTGCTAACCGTATACCAAAGTCGGACATACCTCACACTCCTCGCCAGTGAAAACTTCCTGTATAGCGAACACGTGGTAGCAAGCCAAAACGTCCAAGGTGATAGTACACGCAACAGCCCGCACAAAAGCCAACGGTGAAGTTAATTGCAATCTATGAGATGGAGTTATTCCATATATTCTATAGGGTTATGTGTAGATAACGATATATGCGAACACACCCATTTGTTTCTAGAAAGATGCAGGAAAACGCGAAGAGGGTGTGGAAGAAATGGGACACATGACACGGTTACAATACGCTAATTTCGTATATGCTTACGTGTAGCAAGATGATTTAGTACTTAGTACAAGGAGAGAAAAACAATGCTGGTATGCGAGAGGAGCCTTGAGATGTATTTAGAAGAAATCAATCCTATGTCTCGACGCTACGCTGAAGCTGTATTTAAACAAGATGATGTTGAAAAGATTGAAGAAGCTCTATTGCGTGTGACGTTTCATGATGAAGATTGGCGTTGGGTCCAATCTTATTGTCTTCAATTTCTAACGCACTTTGATAAAGATGTTCGTGCTGTCGCTGCCCTATGTCTAGGACATTTGGCCTGTATTCATGGAACACTTGATGTTGCTATCGTTGTTCCTGCGCTCAAAGCTCTACTCACCGATCCAGATGTAGCAAGAAAAGCATCCGATGC
>CAXUIS010000281.1:5271-7129 GCA_964250915.1 uncultured Ktedonobacteraceae bacterium
CGAGCCACAAGTTCCTCGAAGATGCGGCGTTCGAGTTCGTGCCACGCGGAACGGTCTCGTCCATCGATCTCGTTATCATCGGGTACATAGTCCTGATCATTGGTATTGTTGTCGATGCGTACATAAAGCGGATTAAACGCGTTACGCACCATTTCTTCCATACGTGGTGAATCGAGCGAACCAGCATCAAAGCTGAGCGTGCCAACAAGATGTATCTGTACCACAGGCTGTCTCAGACCAGTTGCATAAGAATGTCCCTCACGTTGGCAGTAATCCTCAAGGCGTGCGTACACTCTATCGGGTTCGTTCAGACCATCGACGCGTAAGTCGTAGCGCACAAAGGGACGACGGTTGCTTCTCAGGTGTTCTGCATGGTGCACACGCTCTTTACGGCTAATGTCGATGATGCGTTCTGGCTCATCAGTATCAATCTCGACATAGTAGTAGCCACGCGAATCCCATTGCGACTCCTCGGCACCACAGGTTTCAGTTGAGCCTGGGTTATACATCCAGCCATCGAACTCATACGGCTTATGAACATGTCCAAGCGCGAGATAATCGACACATTCGCGTAAAGGCTGGAAGTTCGCCATCGAGGGCAAACCTTGAATACGCGCGACAATACCCTCGACACCTGTATGCATCATCAGCAAACGATACTCCACCCCTTCGGCGTTTTCCTCTGTACGCGCCTCCGTCATCACCTGTGCCATACCCTCAAGGCTACGTGTCGTTGCCGCGCCTTGCCACGGTAAGCCATAGACACGCAAACGTCCACCAGCGAGATCAATATGTGAGCCACGCATAGTATCAGCTTGCCAACGTGCTAACACAGGTGAGCCATCCTGCATATAGGGCGCAAGCAAAACAATGTAGCCTTGATAGCACAAAAATTGCAGCCACGAGGTTCCATCACGGTAATAACTCCGGTCATGGTTGCCCTCAATCGCAATCACTGGAATATTTCTATCTTTGAGCTTCTTGAGTCCTTCAATCGCGTGAATTAGCGTCATCGCGTCAATTGCGCGTTTATTGAACAGGTCGCCTGCGATCACCACAAAATCAACGGAACGCTCTATCGCATCATCCACAATATCCCAGAATGCCGTGCTAAAATCGTTGAAGCGTTCACGCACACCGTACTGCTCATAGCCAAGGTGCGTATCAGCAACGTGAATAAAAGAAGCTCGCATAGGTTTGTCTCCAATAAATAAATTCCACAAATCCTGTACGGGTCTGCTTTAGCACACCCTCTCCTCACATCGCCGTATGCTAAGAGGGTGTGCTAAAGCAGACCCGTACAGGGATATTGTTAATGCAATGGCGCGGGACCCGTTACAAAGCCACGCACACTTGCGGCTGCAAGTACGAGCACGGCGATGCTGTAAATCAGAATATCAAGCCGCTTATTTTTACCGTTCGTTGTGTAGGTAAGCGCGACCGGGAGCGCGAAGACCACGATACCACCATAGACATAATGCAGCCAGTACAGCCCCTCACCGCCACCTGGCTTCTGTCCAAGGAGCACGAGTGACACACCGAGCAGACCCTGAATGCCTCCTAGAATTGCGACGACAAAAAGCGAAATGTACCAGGGCCTGTTCGCGGCTAGCTTTCTAAAGTACAGAATGAGTCCCCAGATACCCGCGACCACGGAAGCCGTGAAAATTAAAAAGAAATTGTAATAATGAACCGTGACAACAGCGTCTAACACGTCTATGCTCCCTCGCTTATGCTTGCGCATATCTATTCTTTCGTATGATCGAAATACGGAAAGAACCTCTGTAGGGGTCTAATTCATTACACCCCATACGCATCAAGTTAAGAACTCATCCACAGCCTTTAGCCCGTTTTGACC
>CAXUIS010000282.1:0-7103 GCA_964250915.1 uncultured Ktedonobacteraceae bacterium
GACCGATTTAGCGCGTCCGGGGTGGCACTCGCTGGGCCAAAGACGCGTTCCCTACACGGGCCCCACCCCGGCCCCCTGGACGCTATAAATCGGTCCCTACAAACTCACGTGAAGCAAGCGGAGCATACGTTCTGTGGCGTCCGTTGCGAGAATTGCAGCATGTTCCATTGCATAGGGGAGCGTCATAGGGCCAGAAGGCAGTACTGTAATGCCATCAACTCCTAATCCATACACTTTCTGGTAATCGTTTCCCAAGCCACCAGCAAGTGCTAGCACGGGCAGACCGTAGCGTTTTGCGAGTGTTGCAACGGCACCCACACTTTTGCCATATGCGGTTTGCTCGTCTATCTGTCCTTCGGCGGTAATCACCAGGTCTGCCGCACGTACATATCTTTCGAGTTTGACCGCTTCTAGGACAAGTTGCGCTCCAAGGCGGAGTGTTGCATGAAGGAAAGCAATTAACCCGGCACCCAAGCCACCAGCAGCACCCGCACCAGGAATATCACGGACTGACTGCCCTAAGTCGCTCTCAAGTATTTGAGCATAGTGGTCTAGTGCGACATCAAGCTGCTGTACCATTTTGGGTGTCGCCCCTTTTTGTGGACCATACACGGCCGATGCACCCGTTGGACCACAGAGAGGATTGGTAACATCACACGCGACCTCGAACGTACAATCCTGTAAACGTGGGTCAAGCCGCTCCAACGAGATATGCGAAAGTGTTGTC
The DNA here is from genome assembly GCA_964250915.1 of uncultured Ktedonobacteraceae bacterium. Lineage (GTDB taxonomy): Bacteria > Chloroflexota > Ktedonobacteria > Ktedonobacterales > Ktedonobacteraceae > JBBQVS01. The sequence continues at coordinate 728 of CAXUIS010000282.1, forward strand.
AAGGCTGCACCACCACGTGCGATTGGTGTGCCATGCTCTGTGAGAAGTGATGCCCCAAGTGCCTGTGCCATACCCGCACCGCCATCGTTTGTCGCGCTTCCGCCAATGCCGATGATGAAGTGACGACAACCACGCTCAATTGCCGCAAGTAGAAGTTCACCCACGCCATAGGTAGTCGTGAGAAGCGGATTGCGTTGTGCTTGTGGTACAAGTGGTAGACCAGAACTTGCAGCCATCTCAATTGCGGCAGTGCGTCCATCTCCCAATAAGCCAAAAAATGCAGAAACGGGTGTGCCTAACGGACCAGTGACCGTCTGCCATACAAGTTCTCCTCCTGTGGCATCCACCAACGCTTGGACCGTCCCCTCACCACCGTCTGCAACCGGCACAATATCGACATGTGCTTGTGGATAGACAGCCTGTACTCCCAATGCGATTGCTTGTCCGACTTCCTCGGCTGTGAGGCTGCCTTTCAATGCTTGCGGCGCAATAACAACACGCATAGTTTGTACCCTCCCTGATGTGTTACTAACTGATGAATATCGACAACTGAAGGCAGGAACATCAGTCGGTAGGGGCGCAATGAATTGCTGTCCCTACCGAGATTGTCATATCAGGTCGTTAAGTATCATCATGGATGTGATTGTATCACACCTATATGATGTTTCGTCTATGCATGTGCTTCTACAGTTTTGTTACGTTCGGGCAAAGGCTCAAACTCCTTGATAGCGTTGATTGCTGGCCCCATTGCGGCATTGGCTTCACGTTCAACCATGACCTCAACAAGCACAGGCAAGCGTTGCTGGCTTGAGGTATGCGTTGCCCATTCCAATGCGGCGCGAATATCCTCTGGTCGCTTGACTCTTCTGCCCAGACCGCCCATTGCCTCCATTACCTTTACATGGTCCATGCCAAGTTCCAAATCAGCTAACTGTCCATCTTCGTTGCCCTCACTATAGGCAAGATCGACGGCATAATTCATTTCATAGGGCAGTTCGGCCTGACGAATGAGACCCATGTAGCCGTTATTAATCATCACAAGGACGAAGGGTACACGGTACTGCACGGCAACGGCAATCTCTTCAACCATAAACTGGAATGAGTAATCACCGACAACTCCAACGACCAGTTTGTCAGGTCGGCCTAGCTTGGCTCCTGTACAGGCTGATACCTCCCAGCCGAGTGGTCCTGCTTGCCCACATACCATATAGTGGCGCGGTTGATAGCTGTGCTGAAACTGGCCTGACCAAATTTGATAGAGACCAATAGCGGTCACAAACATTGTGTCGCGGTCAAAGTAGTCGTTGATCTCTTTGAACACTCTTGGTGGCTTGATAGGCATCTGATCAAAATCCATACGTCGCTCTAGTGTTTCGCGTAGCTCTGTGACGCGATCAGACCACTGCGGATCATATTGAAGTGAGCGCGCACGAGCACGTTCTAAGAGTGCTTGTAGCGCAAATTTTGCATCTGCGACAATGCCGAGATCAGGTTCAAACACACGACCAATTTGCTTTGAGTCGATGTCGATCTGGATGAACTTACGCTCGCCGCGATATATCTTGAGATCACCTGTATGACGTTCCGCGAAACGTGCTCCAACAGCAAGCACGAGGTCCGATTCGAGGAAAATTTGATTGCCGTAGCGTGTCTGCGTCTGAATGCCAGCGATACCCGCGTAGAGTGGGTGATCTTCTGGAAAACCACTTTTGCCCATCAAGGTGATCGTTACGGGAATGTGTAGATATTCCGCGAGTGCCTTAAATTCGTCGGTTGCGTTAGCTCCAATCACGCCTCCACCCAGCATTAAAAGAGGACGTTTGGCAGCTAGCAGCATATCCAGGGCACGATCAATAGCAGCAATCGTGGGAGTAGGTTTGATACGTGGCAAGGGAGTCGTGAGTGCTACATCATATTCGATCATGCCGCGTTGTACATCTACGGGTAGGTCGATCAGGACGGCACCAGGGCGTCCGTCTTGCGCGATACGGAAGGCTTCACGGAAGACCCACGGCATTTGTGCAGGTTCTTTGACCATCACGCTCCACTTGGTCACAGGGGTCGCGCAGCCAACGATATCTACCGCTTGAAACGCTTCTTTGTGTTGTACTGCCATTGGTGCCTGTCCCGTGATACAAATAATCGGAATAGAATCGGCGGTGGAAGTGTACAGGCCCGTAATCATGTTTGTGCCAGCCGGACCTGATGTTCCCAGCATGATACCAACTTTACCCGTTGCACGTGCATAGCCATCTGCTGCGTGTGTCCCCCCCTCTTCGTGCCGTACACTATAATGACGGATTTTGCCAGATTTCAGTAGCGATTTGTACAAAGGGAGAATTGCGGCACCGGGGATGCCAAAAACAAGCTCTACACCCTCGTCCAGCATCACCTGAACGGCTGCATCGGTAGCGGACATACGTGCCATAATAGGGTATCCTTTCACTATTCGATAATTGAATAATGCGCTAAATCTTCTATGTGCGTAAGTAGAGCGGAATGATCGAGTTCGCCACGCCCACCAGCTTCTAAGGCTCCTAACATCGAATCGACGAGCGCGGTTACTGGAAGTGGAACACCGTGTGCTCTTCCCGCTCCAAGCGCGATGCCGAGGTCTTTGTGATGTAGGCGCACACGAAAACCAGGGATGAAGGTGTGAGTACGCATGCCTTCGCCGCGTAACTCCATAACTTTATTTGCCGCTAACCCTCCACTCAGGACTTGCAAAATTTTGGCTGGATCAACCCCCGCCTTCGAGCCAAGTACAAGTGCCTCGCTTACCGCCTCAATCGTGAGGGCGACGACAATCTGGTTACACGACTTGACAACCTGTCCTGCACCACTTTCACCTACGTGAACAACGGTTTTTCCCATAGCGTGGAAAAGTGGTAGGCAACGTGTGAAAACTTCGGTGTCTCCACCTACCATGATGGAGAGTGTGCCCGCAACTGCTCCTTTGTCACCACCACTGACAGGTGCATCAAGCATAGCATAACCATGCTTAGTAAGCTGTGCTGCTATGCGTTGTGTGACAACAGAGGAGATTGTACTCATGTCAACGACGATCAATCCTGCCTGCGCTCCCTCAAGGATGCCGTTGGGTCCAAGTACAACCTCTTCTACCTGAAGTGAGTCAGGTAGCATGGTGATAACCACATTGCTCTGTGCGGCAATGTCTTTTGGATGTTCTGCTACATGTGCACCTCGTGCTACTAGTTCATTGCTTACTTCCGGGTGACGGTTCAGGACGATGAGCGAGTATCCGGCTTTCAGAAGGTTATGAGCCATAGGTTTACCCATGATCCCCAGACCGATGAAACCAATTGTCTCTGTCATCTTTTTTGCTCTCTTTTCCATCAGTAGAAAAATAAAATTCCTCTATTCGGAATATGCCATATATTTTTGAACTTGTCAAGCCCTGTTTTTCCCCTTGACAGATGAGAAAGTGTATTCTATACTTTTCATTAGATGATGTTTGATATTCCATAAAGCGAAAAATACAAACAGCACGAAATGCTCTATTGTTGTTATAATGAAATTGTTCGCGGAAAGAAAGGAGGTCGTTGAGTTACAAGTGGTCACGAAAAGTGGTGATGAGGTGAAGCAATACGCGTAATACACATCGGCTCTTAACTGCATCGTTGCAGTCTCGTACAGCGTACCGTTAGATGTATCATAAAAGATGATACGGAGGTAATGTCGATGTTTCACCAGATACTTATCCCCGTCGCTGGTAATTTGTTTCTTTCCTTCCTCGTTGGCTTCGTGCCTATTATCTTAGTCCTCGTTCTGCTTGGTGTTGTCAGGCTACCGGCGTGGCAAGCGGCACTCGCTGGGCTTGTTGTTGCATTGTTGCTGGCTGTATTTGTGTGGGGAATGCCAGTAGGGTTAGCTGCAACCTCTGTCCTGAATGGTATTGTCTTCGCGTTAGTCCCTGTTATGTGGATTGTGTGGAATGCAATGTGGTTGTACAACGTGACTGTGCGTTCAGGCAAATTCGACCTCTTCCGTCGTTGGATGATTCACAATGTACCTGCTGATAAACGTATTCTCATGCTAGTCATTGGCTTCAGCTTTGGTGCGTTGATGGAGGGTATTGCGGGTTTCGGAACGCCAATCGCTATTGGTAGTGCCCTACTGATTGGTCTAGGTTTTCCAGTACTGGACGCGCTAGCGATTACGCTTGTATTTGACACTGCACCTGTTGCCTTTGGTGCCTTAGGCGTTCCAGTAACAACGCTGGCACAGGTGACAAATCTGCACGCACCGTTGCTCTCCGCGATGATTGGGCGACAACTCCCATTCTTTGCCTTCATCTTACCGTTCTATGTGATGGCGGTTTTCATGGGCATGCGCAGTTTACGCACCATCTGGCCTGTTGCCTTAGTTGCTGGTGGCTCGTTTGCACTGACACAATTCTTTGTGTCAAACTTTATTGGGCCAGAACTGCCGGACGTGCTGGCTTCGCTGGTCTCGCTGATCTGTGTTATCCTCTTCGTCCAGGTCTACAAACCAAGTGATAGTGAGCAGTATCGTGCTCAATTCGCTGCTGTAGAAAGTTCCAGGGTAAACGCTCCGTCAATTGAAGAGGAAGGTATTAATGTACCTTCTGTCAGAAATGGTGCGGATGATAACGGCAAGCCTTCAACACGTGAAGCAGTCTATGCATGGCTGCCGTGGGTGCTAGTGAGCGTTATTGTCATTCTCTGGACCATCAAATGGCCTAATGGGACAAAAACTGGCTTCTTCCAAATGGCCTCGCTTGGACAGTCGATCATTAAGTGGCCGGGCTTGCACAACGCGGTATTGCTGACTTTCTACCATAAGCCATATGCCGCCCTCTACACCTTTCAACCACTGGGAACAGGAACAGCTATTCTTGTAGCAGTTATCCTCACTGCCCTAATTCTCCGTGTCAGTCCACGGACCTTTTTCCTTGCGTTAGCTGATACCTGGAAACAGTTGCGTTTTGCCATTCTCACGGTTATGCTCATTGTTGGCCTCGCATACCTCTACAACTATTCTGGTATCGCATATACGCTTGGTCTTGCTATCTCGTCAGTAGGAGCGGTCTTCCCGTTCTTTTCGGCCTTCCTGGGCTGGATTGCCTGTTTCTTGAGTGGGAGTGACACATCCAGTAACGCGCTTTTTGGCAATTTGCAAGTTGTAGCTGCAAACAGACTCAACCTCAGTCCAGTGCTTATGGCGAGTACAAACTCGACAGGTGCGGTCATGAGCAAAATGATCTCGCCTCAGAACGTCACAACTGGTGTTTCGACAACCACGCTTGTAGGTAAAGAGGGCTTGGTCATTCGCCGAACCTTCATTCACAGTATCATTCTAGTATCGCTGATGGGTCTTCTTGCGATGGCTCAACAGTACCTTGTGCCGTGGATGATTCCACATTAGGTGTCAAGAAACGCGATTAGTCTTTCCTGGCTGTAACGGTCTCACTTTGTTTCGCTTGTGTTCCTCATTAGCACAAGTAGGTGACAAAATGAGACCGTTACATTTATTTTAGAACGAGAAACGTCAAAAATGTTTAAAGTTGATTCTCTTTTGATCATAGCTGGCATTCAAGTGTTTAAGTATTTTGCTATGTGCTAAACACTTTTCATTAAGCGTTTACTCTATGAGAAATAATTTCTACATATTTGCTTTTTTCCTTCAAAACAATAGTTTTGCTTTAATCAAAGGAGTTTTGTGTGAAAAGACGGCTTCTTCTAGCCCTTATACCCTTAATCCTATTTGCAATGATGAATATACCTTCTTCATACGCTGCACTCATTTCATCATCTATGAACACCAAACAGCAGCACGATAATAATGAGGAAGCAGATCAAGAGCCACTCAGCGGGCTTTGCGGCGTGGAACGCTGGTCTGTGAAGACTGGCACCGACGCCGACGCCAATTTGATCAATCTCCAAGCTACGACTAAGACCACGATTGCTACGTTGGCCTCACTGCCTGCACCGAGTAGTCTTCCCGCAAACACTCGCGTCCAGCCAACCGAGACCACTGTATTTCAACTGAATGCCACGCTGGTCGAATACAAATTGGAGGCCGACTCTGACTATCACTTGGTTCTCAATGATGGAGCAGGCAATACGCTGATCAGCGAGATTCCTGCTCCAACCTGCGTTGGGTCTTCGAGTCCATTGCTACCCGGTATCCAGAAAGCCCGCTCCGAATTCGACGCTCACTACACCCCTACGAGTAGTTTCCAAACTGCTAATGTTCCTGTGACAGTGACAGGCGTTGGCTTCTTCGACTTCTTACATGGTCAAAGTGGAGTTGCGCCTAACGGCATTGAGTTACATGCTGTCCTCGATGTCCAGTTCGGTACGAGTGGAGGTGGTAGTGGTATTGTCAATGG
>CAXUIS010000283.1:0-3680 GCA_964250915.1 uncultured Ktedonobacteraceae bacterium
CGGTAGGGGCAGCAATTCATTGCGCCCGAAGATGGGCTGGGAGGGGTTCGCGTTGAGGGCGAGAGAACCGTTGCCGACGCGTTGCCCTACCACCCCCATCTTCGGGCACAATGAATTGCTGCCCCTACCGCCATTACCGTGTTCGAGTGTCAAAGTTCATTAGCTCCTCAAGAAATGGGGATTTGGTCCGATGATGTATGGTCCGCCACTACCGTGTTCGAGTGTCAAAGTTCGTTAGGGGTCGCAATTCATTGCGCCCCTACAACCGACATATCCGTACCAATTTGTTAAATAACATTATCGATTCCTTATTGGCATTCGATTGCCAGCAGGACGCGATCAATCGGTCCCTACACATTCTCATCATTCCGTCCGTCGCTGCTTTCCAGGAACAGCACCTCACGCGGCAAGCAGAGAGGTTCGAGACTACAATCTTTACACTTGGGATGCATTGATGGTAGGGTGTTCCGCTTCGTATACTTGCCTGGTAGAGGTGGTGGTAGCTTCCCTTGCTCCAATAATGTAAAGGCAACACGTACGGTTGCCTCCGTATGCGCTCGCAGTGCCTCGGTAAAAGGCACCTCCTCACGTCGCGCGGAGCTAACATAGAAGATATAGCCGTGCGGTATTGTGCAATGCAGCATTTCTTCAAGGCATAACGCTTGGGCGCACAGTTGCACATGGTCATTGAGCCACTCACCCATCTTGCCCTTCTTGTATTCGATAGGTATGAGCTGCTCTTCTGACTCCTCGACCACATCAGCAAACCCGCTTAGCTTGAGACGTTTCGACCCTATCCACACACGTCGGCGTATGGTAATACCATCTTCAGTTGTTGTACGTCCGCTATCGCTCGTCTCATGGCGCATCGTACCTTCGATGGTGTGCGCGTTGTCGATAAACTCGCTGAGGACACACTCATAATAAAAACGGCGCGGACAATACTCCAAAGCATTCAGATGCGAGAGCGAGAGAGTCGTGTCTTCCTCTTGTTCGTACACACTATCATTCATATTACTTTTATCTCATTCCCATATAACTATAGAACGCGCACCTGTCCCATCCCCATCGCAGTCTTATATCCAATACCACTATAAAAGGCAAATTGTGCCAGCAAAAGCATTTGTCTCTGTATAGACAATACTGTGTCTTCCCTGTGTACTTTATCCTCCTCGGAACGCCGCAAGATATAGCGACACGTCCCCACAAAACCACGTTGAGGATGACGCGGAAATGTCACAATATGCGAATGAAGGTTGTAGTCACCGAGTATCATCCCGTCATTCTGTATATATTGCCCAATCTGCTCAAGCTGAATAGCGCCAATCAACTCGTCAGGTGCGACAGCCTGCCAACGTTTAGCTAGCATAGGAAAGATATACGCAGGAAGCGGCACGTTGGCGTAGTAGTTTCCATACATCTTGTTGGTCCAGCTAAACGCAGTCAACGACGCGAACTCTATACTCAATGCGTTGCTCACCTGAGCAGTCTTTGCCTGCTCAAGTAATGCATCGTATGATGTGAAGCCAGTCCAGCCCGATGCCTCGGTTGTCGAGACCTCTTCTAGTGCGAATGCCTGCTTGCCCAAGCGCATAAATGGCTGCTGTATTCCTCGCATACTCATATCGAAGCGCAGGAGGGCCTCATACAAAAGCGGAAAGAGGTCTCCCCGTAAGAGCGTCACACGTACTGTGTACGTCTTCGCTGGGTCCAATGGCAAATGTGTATTCTCACGTTCTGCCTCACGCATCCGTGTTGTGGGAAGAGGAAAACGTAAGCTTGAGCAGGTAAACAGGCGTAGTTTGTTGCCTTCATGCAGCCATTCCGCGACCTCTGGCGCGGCAACACGCACCCAATCCAGGAAGGCAGCATGAACCAATTCACCCGAAAACGGCATGAGTGTTCCACGCTCCAAAGGACGCAGCTTTAACAACAGAGCGTACAGCCGTGCCGATGAGGGCGCGGAAGAAAGCATATCCATCAGCATTCTCCAATCATGCAACCTTACGACGCGTCGGGTGATAGTGCATGTCTACAGGCAAATGTACTTTCCCACCCTCGTAATTGTACTCATAATACACTCCCCTTGCCGCCACATTTGTAATCAAGCTTGCGGGTGCCATTGCTACAATATTACAGTTCTCAGGCATCTGTGCAAGATCGAGCGGATTGAGGGCACCACTGGCATGATAGAAGCCGTCCCTTTCTTGCACCTGACCCTGTGCGACAATCCGCACATGCGCTTTTGCCATCCACTTTCCCAAGCGTATCCAGCGTGGCAGTGTTGCCCGTTTCTCGCTCAGGACAAAAAACTCGAACGTGCTTTGCGGAGCAAGTTCTTTTGCGCGCCCAAACACAACCTGATTTGTGCTGACCTGCGGCGTGAAATTATAGTAGTTGACGTTTGCCATTTTGAACGTATGAAACGCGAAACTGTACTGCAATGGATGTGCGGGTGTCACATACACATCTTGCGTGTTCATCTCAGCTAGGTCTTCCGCATAGCGAGGGACCTGCGCTAGATTGGCGTAGGGAGCCTTCACCAATCCAAGCGCGTAGGTCAGACCGTAGTTATGCAGATATTTCTCAGTCTCGTAGAGCCGCCCCATTTCACGCGACGCGTAAAAAAGATAATCGTGTAGTTCCAGGTGGCAGACTGTTACAAACATAGTGCATCCCTACTTCTTGCTTTTTTCCTTGACAGGACCAACGCCATATGTGACCGCGTACTGTTGCGACTCCATATTCGCCTTCGTCAGTACTTCGCGCAAACGTGCCTCGTCACTCGTGATACGCAACGTCTCTTGCAACAGCGTGTCGAGACGCTCGCCCGCGAACAGAGACCAGATCACGCCATCTTCTTTGAGCAACTGGGGTACAACGGTATCGATTGCCTCACGTACCGCCTGACGTTGTAAGGGCGTCTTCACACGTTGCTCAGGCGGCAATTCATCATACACGGCCTGTGTCAACTCAAGGTTTGAGAAGATTTCGCCGTCGGCGAACACAATGCCAGCAACGATATTCTCCACCGCACCCGTGCGTGTATTCTGTGCTCCATAGCGACGTGTACGTAGAATATTGTTTAGCACATAGATAAATTCTGCCTCCGTCGGGTCTTTGACCGTCACAACCGACGGAAAATAGACCTGTGGCACCACATAATCTTGCTCGCCCAACGCGGTCTTCATCTTGCCATCTTCGCTCATGGTGCCATTTTCCGAAGGCGCGTTGAAGGTGAATTGCTGGTGCGACATATCATAGCCTGTCACTGAGAATGCGGAATCGACCAGCACCTTCGAGCGTTCCGATCCTTCGTTACCAATGGCGAAACCATAGTAGATGCAATCGGGACATCGTTTGCAAAATTCAGATGTATTGTACTTACATGCTGTAACCAAATCATAGCGCCGCAACAACTCACGACCTGTTAAACGCTCCGGCGTGGATTGCTTACGCTTGAACAGCACAATACGCGTAGAAAGTGCCTGCTCTTTCCGACCAAGACTGACACGGCTCAGGTTCAACTCACCATCTGTCTGAAACAGCGCGAACGAATTGGTCTCACGCAACACAATAATATGTGCATACTTGCCCATTGGCAACTTCGGAATATCCTGCTGAAATGCATTGCTCGACTCAAGACTATTCAAAAACATGGAGCTACCTCTTTCTTTTTT
>CAXUIS010000283.1:3780-7022 GCA_964250915.1 uncultured Ktedonobacteraceae bacterium
TATGCTTCACAACCATCTTTGAAGCGATTGAGCCGACTACGTAAGATACCACGCTCTTTTTGACAGTAGACCGTGAAAACCTGTTCGTAGAAATAGCGAACAAACTCGCGTACGGCAGGTTCCTCTTTCGTCTCTATGTCTTTGCCCCAAAACATTGCTCGCCCTGTTGCCTGTCTGCTACGTACACGGTCAAGCCAATTTTTCACCTCGCCTTGTATCTGCCATAGCAGGTCATCATCGTCGATATCTAAGGGACTATTGATAATCGCTTTGGCAACAATATCTACTGGCTTGAGAATTGAATGCGTCTCGTAGCCGCCACGATAAAATACCACGTAGCGGTCTACGCACTGTTGAATATTTCCCAATGTATCCTCCTTCATATCGAGCATCGTTTCACGAATAGCTCTGTCTACTAGTTCTTCACATACGCGCTTATAAAGACCAATATACGCATCAATTGAACTCGCATAGTACGATGAGATGCGATCTTGTGAGCGCAGATAGCTGAATATATAGAGTGGATCGGTTTCCAAGTCGCGCACGATGCCAAGCAAATGTTTCCACTCTGGCTTGCCACCTTTCGCATAGGTTTCGATGTTGACCTGATATACTTGCGTCAACAACTCTAGCTTGTTCAAAACGCGATTGACACGCACACGATTCTTGTGCTGTGCGTCCTCGCTCTCGTCGAGCAAGCGACTGAGATAGGGATGTGGTGCGTCGAAGACGACGGTTTCCTGAAAGTCGTGTCCTGATGAGAAAAGCGGCAGTAGCAGTTCTGAGATAACCACCTTCGCGCCCGTGACCAGAGGTAATGCAAGTGCCAACAAAGAGGGCATTGCCCACGACGCCGTATCGTTGTCATCGCTACTTGCACGCATACCAAAGAAGCACATACCAGGATAGCTTTCGGCTGGATACTCGTACTTTATATAGCCACGATCTGTTCGCTCCTTCGTTGCCTCTACAGGCAGTACCTCTTCATCCGAAGAATCGTCTTCCTCAGTACCGTCTTCCTCGTCATCTGGTGCCCTACGTGTCGGAGCCAACACTGATACAGGCTCGAACATATCAGATGTGAGCACATCGTGCACGCTCAGTTTGTGCCCTGTAAGCTGACGGCGCAGCGTAAAGAAGTTCAAATTGCTTAGTTCGTCTACAATACTTTGTACCATCGCGCCCGTTTCAGGCGTGAAAAAGTAGTTTGGGTAGACCGAAATGTACTTCGTCTTCATAGCCTCGAACTTACTTCCAGTCAGGCGCAACGCTCCCTTCTGCAGCAGTTGACGTAGCATAAGCTCCAGCGCACAAATAGCACATACCCCGCCTGCATTCGTTCCCGCGTACAACGAGATTTTGTTCTTATACACCCACGGTTGGAACAGCACAGCATTATCAGACTGTGCTTCCGTCGGGTAAGCACTATTGCACAACGTACAGATCAGCTTACGACCTTTGCTCTTGCCTTTCGCGCTCGCATAGCCCTCCAGTTCCGTATAAAAATCGGGCAATGGAGTACCAGCACGAATGCTCATAGGAAGGTCTACCGCCGCCCCCAAATACTCTGTTAAGTGATTGAGGTACTTTTGACGCGCTTGCAACGCTTGGTTTAATTCTTGATTTGCGCGCTCTATAATGAGTGAAAATGTTGATTGAAAGAGAGAGCGTAAATTACCATCTCCCTCATAAAGAGTAATACCAGGATGTTCAAGAAGATAACATGCTCCTAACCAGAACCAGCGATATTCCACACCACCTTTACGAGGAATCGTTTTAGACTGCTCCCAATAAACTTTTAGCCCTAAACGCTCCACTATTTCCTGTTCCAACCTCTTACGTAAAGCATCTTGCGTTGTGTCGAACATCGTTAGAACTTCTGCAAATATAATGGAGAGAAAACGAGCTATAATGCCAATACGTCTATCTGGTGCAAAGTTTACGTCAATATTCTCAGCAATTTCTCCATCTGCTTGCATTTGCAACAATTTTGCTCTTGGATTGACTGAAGTTCCCTCGCCTGTACGTTCAATAACGAACCGTGTAAGAAGAGCAAAAAAATCTTCTAATGTTAGAAATTCATAGTAATAATTAGGAATTTGTACCAAACCTTTTGGATCAAACTTGAACCCTGGTGCATCCTTCTTAATACGCCTACCACATTCCCGCTGCAATCGTTCTCTGACTGCTGCCACAATCTGCTCTGTGGTAATCGAGAACTTGAGCGTCTTCCGCAGAATATACACCACACCATCTGAAAAGAACAGATAAGGCCAGATACCTTCGCGCTGCTTCTTATCGGTGAAGAGATCGCCTATGCCATTGTTGACGACACTAGTGAAAAGACCCCGCACCTCGCGTATAGCATGATAGCTAAATGTGAGAGTCCCCCGACTGACACTATTCAAAATATCAGCAAGATCGGTAGCCTCTATGATGTCTCCTGGTGCTTTCAGTTTGTATGCGATTAGGTCAGAATAGGTACATAAACTACGCAATAGGAGTACGCGTCTCTCTTGTAAATGGAAATTCCATAAGTATGTATTGAAGTGTGTACCCCATTTGCGTTGTGTATTAACCACCAGGAAGGTGATATCATCGATATAAGCCTCGACATCAGGGAAAAATTTCGCAGCATCACACTTTGAAAGTTCGTCCGCAATGCACGCCTTTGAGTATTCGATATCCTCGCGTGTCTTCGTCTCTACAGTACGTCGCGTAATCTTATCAATATCATGCATCATATACGACAGGATATAAACCATGCGCTCGATGTCTGTAAAGCGTTCGGCTCTCTCAGACTCCAATAGATGCATCAGCCGTAATGTTGGAAAGATGCCGTTGAGCAGATGCGAGAACATACTTTGGTCATCATTCGCCTCAAACTTGCGTTGCGTGTCTTCACTCAACCGCTCATCGCCATGATGCATCCCTCCTTTCGCAGACAGAACAACATAGCGTTCCAGCATTCTCGGCACCATCACGTCAATAAATGACAGCAGAACCGAATCATTAGGTGACACCGATTGTTTCAAAAATTCAAGAATAAACAATAATAGCCTCCTTCATAACAATAGCGAGACTAGGGCACCCGCAAGGGGATGCCCCTCCCATATCACGGCGACGTATGGGAGGGGCATCCCCTTGCGGGTGCCCTGGTTCCCATTGCTTCCCTACGTGAACGCTTTGGGAGGGGCATCCCCTTGCGGGTGCCCTGGTTCCCATTGCTTCCCTACGTGAAC
>CAXUIS010000284.1:0-6947 GCA_964250915.1 uncultured Ktedonobacteraceae bacterium
TATCATAGGCGATAAATCGCCCTCGGACGCGATAAATCTGGTCCCTACGGCCTTGATCAAAAAAGCGTGATGGAACAATGTATAGCCCTGTAGAAACAGACAGGACGTTTTCTAGTTGTACCACTAGTGACATTCCTCTTCGTATCATCTATTGTTGAAGCATCTGCTTATGTCGTATAAATAAGCAGCAAGTGGAAATGTTTTTCTATGAAGGGGTGTGCATGGCGAAACCAATTATATTTACGATAGATGATGATCCTGACGTATTACGCGCGATTGAGCATGATTTGCGCCGACAGTATGGAGCCACATATCGTGTGCTGCGTGCAGGTTCTGGTCAGAGCGCGTTGGAGGCATTGAAGCAGGTGAAACTGCGCAACGAAGTCATCGCGCTGTTCCTGGTCGATCAACGGATGCCTGTAATGACTGGTACGCAGTTTTTGGAGGAGGCCATAAAGCTGTTTCCAGAGGCCAAGCGTGCGCTCCTGACCGCCTATGCAGATACGGACGCGGCAATTCAGGCCATCAACACCACTAAAATTGACTACTATCTCATGAAACCGTGGGACCCGCCAGAGCAACACCTGTACCCCATGCTTGACGATCTACTTGATGACTGGCAAGCATCATATCATCCACCATTTGAGGGTGTCCGTGTCGTTGGGCATCGTTGGTCGCCACGTTCGCACGATGTACGAGATTTTCTTGCACGTAACATTATTCCGTATCAATGGTTGGATATCGAGGCGAAAGCTGAACCTTGCCAGTTGCTTGAGCTTGCTGGCCTCACGGATGAGCAATTGCCCGTTCTGTTCTTCTCAGACGGCTCGCACCTGGAAAATCCAAGCAACTTGGATATCGCTGAAAAGCTGATGCTGAACACACACGCAGGCATGTCCTTCTATGATTTAATTATCGTTGGTTCTGGTCCTGCTGGTTTAGCTGCCGCCGTCTATGGAGCTTCCGAAGGGTTACACACGCTGATGATTGAGCGTGAGGCTCCTGGCGGTCAGGCTGGTACAAGTTCACGCATCGAAAACTATCTTGGCTTTCCACAGGGCTTAAGTGGCTCCGATCTAGCACGTCGAGGTGTGATGCAAGTCAAACGCTTGGGCGCGGAAATTCTTTCACCACAAGAGGTCATGGGCGTACGTGTCGAGGGACCATATCGCTTTGTGACGCTAGCGGATGGAACCGAAATTGGGTGTCATGCACTCCTGGTGACAACAGGTGTCTCCTATCGCAAGCTCGATGTTCCCGGTGTTGAGCAGCTAACGGGTGCTGGCATCTATTACGGTGCTGCAATGAGTGAAGCGGTCTCTTGTCGTGACGAAGATGTCTATCTTGTAGGTGGTGCGAACTCAGTAGGACAGGCCGCGATGTACTTCTCTAAATATGCGAAGCAAGTCACTATTCTTGTACGCGGTGACTCGCTAGCAAGAAGCATGTCGCAGTATCTCATCGACCAGATACACGCTACCGAAAACATTGCGGTACGTACCTGCTCTACTGTTGTCGAGGCACAGGGTGACACACATCTTGCATCCATTACGATTGAGGATGCGAACACTGGCAAGCGCGAGACTGTTCCAGCATCTTCTTTATTTATATTCATTGGAGCCATGCCGTACACGAACTGGCTCGATGGCGTGGTCGAGCGTGATGCGCAGGGCTTTATTCTTGCAGGCACCGATGTGATGCACGATGGCAAGCGTCCCCGTGGTTGGCAACTCAATCGTGATCCGTTCCTACTAGAGTCTAGCATACCAGGAATTTTTGTCGCGGGCGATGTGCGGCATGGCTCGATTAAGCGCGTTGCTGCAGGTGTTGGCGAAGGCTCGATGGCGGTCCAGTTTGTGCATCGCTATCTGAGCGAGGTGTAAGCCATGATCGCTATGGATATACTGCGCCAGTCGGACCTCTTCGCGAATGTGTCAGATGACGAGATCACGTCAATTTTGGCACAAGGGGAGGAGGTACAGCTACAACAGGGCGATGTACTGTTCGCAGAGGGAACACCTGCAACAAATTTCTATATCTTGCTCGAAGGCGATCTACAAATCACACACCAGATGAATGGGCAAGATGTGGTGATCGCGGATCACGCCGACCCAGGTTCGTTTACGGGCGAGGTGCCTCTACTCACCGGTACACCCTATGTTGCAACCGCTCGTGCGCTACAGCTAACACGCGTGATACGCTTTAGTGCCGAGACATTTCAACACATGCTTGTATCATGCTCTCCTGTCACAAAGGCAGTTCTGCCTACGCTGGCGTCGCGTATTCGTAGCATGGAAGTGCTGACGATGCAGCAGGAAAAACTTGCGGCATTGGGCAAACTTGCGGCTGGCCTCGCGCACGAACTCAATAATCCCGCGGCAGCTGCACAACGAAGTGCGTCTCAGTTGCGCGATACAATGCTCTCGCTACAAACGCTGAACTTTTCCTTGCATAGCAATGGGCCAATAGTTACAGTGCTGACTCACTTCCAACAAGACGCGATGCAACGAGCAACCCACGCTCTTCCACTTGAGCCGCTTGCACAGAGTGACCGAGAGGATGAACTGGCATCATGGTTGGAGAATCATGATATTGCCAGTGGATGGGAACTTGCGCCAACATTTGTCGAGGCGAGCCTTGATACTGCATGGTTTGACATCCTCGCTGAACAAGTTCAGGATGACATATTACGAAGCTTTATACCCATCCTGGAGAAAATCTTGCAGGTCTTCGGCTTGCTCAACTCGGTAGAGCAGAGTACGGGGCGTATCGCTCTACTGGTCAAAGCGGTAAAAGACTACTCGTACATGGATCAGGCTCCGTTACAAGAGGTTGATATTCATGAAGGGCTAGAAAATACACTTACAATCCTGCATCACAAGCTTAAAGGCATCATAATCACGCGCGAGTATGATCCCAATCTGCCACATATCAGTGCCTATGGAAGTGAACTTAATCAAGTGTGGACAAACCTGCTTGACAACGCTGGTGACGCACTGGATGATGTCATAGGTGAGAAACACATCTGGGTGCGTACCTGTCGTGAGAACGACAGTATTCTGATAGAGATTGCAGATAACGGATCTGGTATTTCAGAAGACGTGCAACTGCACATTTTTGAGCCGTTTTTCACCACAAAAGGTGTTGGCAAAGGCACGGGTCTAGGTCTTGACATCGCCTATCGTATCGTTGTAAACAGGCATCATGGCGACTTGCATGTTACCTCTTCCCCAGGCAACACCTGTTTCCAAGTACGCCTACCAATCGAACGTCCTGTATAGAATGTTTTAGTCAAAGGAGCAATTTGTATGGCAACTTGTACACATCTCAATCAGATACAGCATGTACATCCAAGCGCACAGGGATGTGAGGAATGTCTCAAGACGGGTGATACGTGGGTTCATCTGCGCGAATGCCTTATCTGTGGACATGTTGGCTGCTGCGACTCTTCCAAGAATACGCATGCAACCAAACATTTCCACGCCACACAGCACCCCATTATCCGCTCGTTCCAGCCCGGCGAAAACTGGCGTTACTGCTACGTCGATGACATGATGGTGTAAAGAACAGGTGTCATGTACGATAGAAGATGCCGCGCATCCTCTATCGTACATGACACCTGTTGCTTATTTATCTAGAATGGAACGACGGGCAAGGATATATCTCTGCTCGTAAAGATCACTATACACCTCAGAAGCTTCTTGCTCCGGTTCGTACACTTTTTTAGTATGTTGTACGGATGCAATGGCATTCTCAATCGAGGAAAACGCATGTATTCCCATACCAGCAAGCAATGCAGCACCTGTGGCGGCAGTTTCAGCAATAAGAGGTACAGTGATACGACACCCTGTAATATCTGCTTTGATTTGCATCAATGTGGTTGCACGGGTGGTACCGCCCACAGCGATAATCTCAGAATGAGGTGGTGCGATACCAAGACGAGCGAAGGTGTCCAGGTTGTCGCGTAGCCAGAAGCCTAGACCTTCTATAAGCGCGCGAACTAGTTCAGGACGACCATGCGCAGGCGTAAGTCCAAGCAGAGTTGCCGTCGCTGTGTCTTGTCCATGTGGTGTACCTGTCCCAAGCAAATAGGGAAGGATAGTGATACCGTTTGAGCCAAGTGGTGCTTGTCCTCCTTCTCGCAACGCCTGTATATATATCTCCTCTGTAAGCGTGTTCATACCATTCCCGTAAAGTAGGTGTATTAGCCATTCAAGTGCTCCACCTGCAAAATGAATAGAACCCATCGTAACGTATGAGTGTGGCAAGACATATGCGTAATTCGCATACCCCCCAAACAGTAGTTCGTTACTTGCTTGAAACGTCTTGCTTAATGCCAGCACAACACCTGCCGTTCCTGTCGAATCAAGAATTTGTCCAGGCTGTACCACACCAACAGCGAGTGCAGCACATAGATGGTCATGACCGCCTGTCACAATAGTTGTAGCTAAGGATAATCCTATATCTTCCGCGACACGTTTCGCTATTGTACCAATTGCTGTCCCGCTAGCGACAACCGACGGAAAGATGTTTGTTGACATGCCTATGTGGTTAAATAATGTCTCTGACCATGTGAGCGTCTGCTGGTCAAACATCATGGTGCGTGAGGCAATGCTGTAATCAGTTACCATGCGTCCACTTAATTTCCACAGCACAAAATCCTCAATACTCAACCATTGATGCACCTTTTGAAACACATCTGGCTTATTTTCGCGTAACCACAGTAGTTTGTTGATGCCAAACATTGGCTGTAGGACTTGCCCTGTAATGGTGTACAACTGCTCTCGGCTCAACGTATCTTTCCACCATTGAGCCTGTGCCGCCGTTCGAGGATCATGCCATGAGATAGCTCGATAAAGAATGTTTCCCTGTGCATCAAGTGGAAAACCCGACTCTCCCATGCTTGCCACCGCGATTGCGCGAATTTGGTCAGGATGCTCACATTGCGTGATAGCTTGGCGCAGACACTGTACGACTGTACTCCATAATTCGTCTGCATCAAACTCGCTTTCGGCTTTTGTAGGATGGCGCGTGAGAGTAGATGCATGACCCTGAGAGCATACTTGACCTGTGTCCGTATCAAAAACGACCGCTTTTGTGTTCGTGGTACCAACATCAATGCCCAGCAGATACATAACGGTAATCTTTCATCTTTATGATGGTATGGCGGTAGGGGGGCGCAATGAATTGCTGCCCCTACCGTCTCCGTTGCATTCCTTTGTTTATATTTATGTTTAGGATGCATCGTGCAATATACGCAAAGCATCGGCGACGGTAGCATCGTGGTGGACGAGTGCAACGAGTGCTTTTGTCATAGCAGTAGGAGAAGACGCCTGCCACACGTTGCGTCCAATAACCACGCCTGCCGCTCCCGCATCCATCGCACCACGAATGATTTCAAGAAATCCCTCCACGCTATCTGTACGAGGCCCGCCAAGTGCTAGTACCGGGGCATAACAGGTATCAACGACGTGTTTGAAGCCTTCGCGATCCCCTGTGTAAAAGGTTTTTACGATGTCAGCACCGTTCTCAACGGACATGCGACATGTCACCGCGATAGTCTCTACGGCTCTTGCGTCTTTATGCGCTTCAAAACCATAGGGTAACGCCTCTGCCATGACCGGAATATGCCAGCGATGTGCCTTGCTTGCTAACTGAGGAAAGTACAATGTGGATTGATGATCGAGTTCAGTACCTGGAAAATACATAGCCGTCGCTGCATCCGCGCCAAGTTCAAGCAGCGTCTCAACATCTACCACCGTTTCGCGTTGACAAGCTCGTAAGGGTGATGTAGCACCATCGCAACGAATAAGCAGGCTCACATCTTTCAGGTGTTTACTGAAATGGCGTGCGATACCAACCGTTGTCAGAATACCATCAGGTTCGCCTGCAACAACCTGCTCTAACAATTGCTCAGGATGCTCAAAGCCTTTGACAAGACCATCTGTACTGCCATGATCCATTGCAATAATAACCGACCGTTCATCGCTGGCAAAGAGTCGGTGAAACCTTCGGCCTAAGAGGTCTTTCATACGTTAGTCCTCAACAATCTGTGTGAAACGTCCAATGTGCGGGTCCGTAAATATATCAAACTCGTCGTGACTGGGGCTTGAGAATTCTGAAACAACGGCCCCTTCGCTGCCACCTTGGAACCAGTGCCGTGTATTGGGTGGAATGGTATATTGTTCGCCTGGATGTAACTCGATCTCGTGAAATGCAGTGTAGTATGCCTCGCTCCCTTCGGGAATATGTGCCTGAAGCGTACTTGTTTTTTCGCCCTCGACATACAGCCACACCTTACCTGCGCGACAACGAAATGTCTCCATCTTGCCAGGATCGTTATTGAAGGGCGGATGTCTATGCTCAGCGCATGTTTGACCTGGAAAGAGAATCAGTTCCTTGGCACAATATCGCTCATTGTTGATGTAGATAACAATTTCGAGTCCCGTACGTTCGACCTCGTTCAGACCAAACTCGACGATCTCGATCTGCTCCTGCTCTTGAGGCGTCAAAATAATATTGTGACGAGTAAGTTCTTCTCGTGTACGCTGTTGCAATTGACGAAGCTGGCTGCGTTTCAACATCGAAATCTCTCCTCTTGTCTACTACACTTTCTGTTCTGCTCCCACCATCAAACCCACAATTTCGTTGTTGTTGGTTTCTTTGATGAGACGTTCACCTGCATTACGTCCACGCCGCATGACAATCACGCGGTCTGCTACCTCGAAAACATCTTGCATGTTATGGCTGATCAGAATGATTGGGACGCCACGTGCGCGCAGCGTGCGTACAAGTTCGAGCACCTTGAGTTGTTCAGGCACACCTAACGCTGCCGTTGGCTCATCCATAATCATTAAACGTGCATTCCAGTAGACGGCACGCGCAATAGCGACCGCCTGCCGTTGCCCACCTGACAACTGACGAATAGGCCGTCGAAGATTAGGAAT
>CAXUIS010000285.1:0-6921 GCA_964250915.1 uncultured Ktedonobacteraceae bacterium
TTCATGCGGGCATTAGTTTATGATGGCACTCGACTGGTACTAGATCAGAATTATTTCTTACCTGCTCCTGTTGAGGGTGAGGCATTTATACGCGTGTTGCAAGTCGGCATTTGCAATACTGATCTTGAGATTACACGCGGTTACATGGATTTTAGAGGCGTGCCAGGGCATGAATTTGTGGGAGTTGTCGAAGAAATATACGGAGAGCAAGTACGAGAAAACTATAGACATCTGCTGCAAAAGCGCGTTGTTGGTGATATCAACGCGGCCTGTCATCGTCCCGATTGCTCCTATTGTCAACGTGGCCTGCCTACGCATTGTCCAAATCGCACCACGCTCGGTATCGTCAAACGTGACGGTGCCTTTGCCGACTATTTGATGCTGCCCGTCGAAAATCTATATCTTGTACCCGACAATGTGAGCGATGAGGAAGCTGTATTTGTCGAGCCGCTCGCCGCCAACTTCGAGATACTTGAGCAAGTCCATATACAGCCTACCGAAAGTGTGCTTATCCTTGGCGATGGCAAGATGGGACAGCTGGCGGCACAAGTGCTCGTGCTGACTGGCTGCGATCTCTCGATGGTAGGCAAACACGAGGAAAAGCTAGCACTCGTAAAGCAATATGGTATTACCACACATTTGCTAAAGGATATCGAGCAGCATATAGCGATGAATGAACGACGTGTTGACCATGTAATCGAATGTACTGGCTCGGCACAAGGTATCGAGCTAGCTTTGAGGCTTGTTCGACCAAGAGGAACCTTGAACTTAAAAAGTACGGTTGCCGACAAATCAACGTTGAGTCTCGCTTCCATTGTCGTTGATGAGATACGTGTACAGGGTTCGCGTTGTGGCCCATTCGTGCCCGCTTTACGTGCGTTAAGTCAGAAACGTGTAGATGTTCGTCCATTAATCAGTGCCACCTATACCCTCGATGAAGGATTGGCTGCGTTCGAGTACGCAGAGCAAAAGGGCGTGCTAAAGGTACTTGTGCGAACATAAATTTATAAAGCAGTTTGTGCGGCATGACAGGGGCAAGCCCTGTCACTACCATACTTTCCGCCACTGCGTGGCTTGCCACACCAATTCGCGTATAGTAGTGACAGGGCTTGCCCCTGTCATGTCCCCAATTGTCTATCTCTAAGCATTTTTGTGTTACAATATCCCTGGAACAAACATCAGCGACAAGGGGACTCTTTTGATCGAACAGCAACGGGACAACGCCTGTTTCCTGCAATTTAACAACTTTCAGCAATTTCAGAATCTCATACATGGCATCTTCACGCGCGATGGTGGCTATAGCGAACCACCGTATAAAGGACTTAACACATCTGGTGCCTTACGCGGCGGCGATAATCTTGACAACGTAGTACGTAATCGTCAATTAGCCCTTCGCAGTCTCGCACTTGATGGCTATCCATGCGTCACCCTATGGAATGTACACGGAGCCGAGATACTTATACCCGACAAAGACAACAACTGGCGCACCGACTGGGCCTATCGCTCCTACTACGAACAGACGTGGACACCTCAGGAAATTCATAAAGGTGACGCGCTGATTACCCAGCAACGTGGCGTAGCAATCGCGCTTTCATTCGCTGATTGTACACCAATCGCGCTGTATGATCCGGTGGAACACGTTATCGGTATCGCGCATGGCGGCTGGCGTGGGACCGCACGAGGTATTGTCGTTGCCACTATAGATGCGATGTGGAAGAATTTTGGCAGTCAACCCCGTAATATCTATGCAGGTATTGGACCAACAATTGGCCCTTGTTGTTATGAAGTTTCGCAGAACGTGCAAGACCTATTTATGGGCGTGCAAGACTTCGACGACATTCCGACACAGGAGCAGTATCGTGGTCTAGTACGCGAATCGGCTGTATTCTCTATTGTGCATTTGCCTGATAAAGAGAGCTTGCGGCTCGACCTGTGGGAGACAAACCGGCGCCAATTACTTATGGCAGGTCTCTTGTCCGAACATATCGAAGTTGCCGAAATTTGTACAAGTGATTCTGTGGACCGCTTTTTCTCGCATCGAGCCGAACACGGCAAAACAGGTCGTTTCCCAATGATTATGGCATTAGCCGAATAATAAAGAGAGGAGCAAGTATGCCCAAGCTTACTACTAGCTCTATCTACACCATCGCCATTGCGCTGTTTATTATTAGCCTACCGATCATCCTCATCAGCAGTATTGTCGGTATCGTGCAAGAGACGCGGCGTATCCGTAGAGCACGTTCACGTGGTGAGTCCCTAAGCTATGCACAACCAAAGTTGCTTGCAGAGGTCGGGGTTTTACTGTTTATTCTCTTGCTTGTCGCGGCGGGCGTGGTCTACGCAAGCATCTACTATCAAGCACTATCATCAAGCCTTCTATGGGTCTCTATCGGACTTGTTATTCTAGCAGGAGCATGTGGTTTATTCTCGGTTATACAACGTATCAACGGTAATAGCAGTACGCAAAGTCATGAAGAACAGTTGCTAAAGTGACATACTATGCGGTATAGTGAAAGCTTGAGTGCCACCTGATCAGTATCGAAAAGAGAGGCAGGCAAGCCATGAATAACAATAAAGATCGCTTCGACAAGTTTGAAGAGCAAGCTAGGAATGCGTTACAGTATGCACAGGAAGAGGCACAGCGTTTACAGCACAACTACATTGGCACCGAACATCTTCTAGTTGGCCTTATTCGTGACGAAACTAATGTTGCGACTACAATACTGCGCAATATGGATGTCGATCTTGTAAAAGTACGCGATGCTGTTGAGTTCCTTATCTCAGGTGGAGACCGAATTCTCACAGGACCAGCCATTGGGCTAACGCCTCGTGCGAAAAAGGTGATCGAGTTATCAATTGATGAGGCGCGTCGTCTTAATCATTCCTACATTGGCACCGAACATCTTTTGCTCGGTTTGATACGCGAAGGCGAAGGTATCGCGGCTGGCGTGCTTGAAAGTCTAGGTGTACGTCTTCAAAATGCTCGCGCAGAAACACTCCGAACTCTTCGTTTGGGAACACAACCTGCTCCAAATGATCCTACTTTAACACCGTCAGGGCAGTCTACGAGCACACCTACTCCAGAACAGTTAGGGCAATCTATGAATCCACCTGTCCCCGAAACAACAGAGGTGACGGGCCTGCGTAAGAGTGCATTTGTACAAACAAAGAGTAGCAGGCCCTATGCTGGCTATCCATTTACAGAACAGGCGCATACCATTCTTGAGAGGGCACACGAAGAGGCATTACGCTTTAGCCACAACTATATAGGAACGGAACATCTCTTACTCGGTATGGTGCGCGAAGGTGAAGGCGTCGCGGGAGCTGTATTGCATAATCTTGGCGTGGACCTGAACCGTGTACGTAAGGCTGTTGAATTTATTATCGGGCGTGGTGATCGTGTCGTCCTTGGTGAAATTGGGCTAACCCCACGTTCAAAAAAGATTCTCAAGTACGCATCTGACGATGCAAAGAAGCTGAAAAACGCTTATGTAGGAACTGAGCATCTCCTCTTAGGTATGGTCGAAGAAGGTGAAGGTATCGCGGCTGGTGTTCTTAATAGTCTAGGTGTCTATGAGCGGAATGTACGTGCAGAAATATTACGCGTCTTGAAAGACGCGACATACGAAGAATAACTTTTTATACGAAAACAGGTTTGCTGCTTGCTCTAAAGCCAGCAGCAAACCTGTTTTCGTATTTTCCATTATGCCCTTTGCGTACAATATATAGAAAAGCAATGTTGGAGGAGGGAAGAGATGAGTAGTAGTCAGAAACTTGAGCGAGAGGTGATACAGCAGGCGGAACATACCGCATCCATTGCATCAGAAAGCGTGGATGAGAGTTTACTTTTGCTGTTGCAACGCCTACCCGACTATTTTCGAGGACGTGCTGAACACAACGATATAGAAACGCTTGTCTTTTGTCTACATCGTCTTTTTAATTGTATCGACACGCTCTACCAGCATATATTACCGACCCTAACACGTCTCATTACTGAGCAAAAACATGCTACACATACTCCCTTTGCATATCGTCACGCGCTTTGGGAACAACTACAGGCCATTCTTCTGTTGCTAGAGCGTGTCGAGTCGCATTGTCATTTGTTGCTTGGTACGACAACCTGTGTACTTGCAACACTTGATACCACTGAGGAGGCGGCCTTTAGCACTGAAGCACCGACAACATACGTTGGAACTGAGCAGTGGCAACATGCTTATGAAGTGCTTTCGCTTGCCCTACATAACTGGCAAGAGCAACGTCGGGTACATCTAGCATTCGCCACTGCGTTCGCTTCCACGTCTGTTGCCTCATTAGTGCAGGTTGATACAACTCTCGCTCTGCTCTTTGATAGTGCAAGCGCGATTTTCGGTGATATCATTCCAGATATACAACTTGTGGCGCAGGGTGACGACGAGGTAGTTGCTACTCTCCTCTTCGACCTCATGCAGCAAAACGATCTTCTCCTCATTCAAATTAGCAAACTGGTCGAGCCTCTCCAACACCTGATGAGACATTATGCTGTGAAGGAATGATATCATCTTAACCGCAACGGGCAAGTCTCAACGCAAATATAACCATATTCAAGTAGGATTTGTTGCTCGACTCCACGTAATATACATACAACATTATTCCATCCACAAATTCATGTTGAGGAGTCTATAAGATGAGCAACGAGGCTACTTCTCTTGTATCACGAGAACATTCTACATATCCATATAGCTATGAGACAACGAGTACACTACAAACCGTTGTTTCAGCTATACAATCTATTACAACGACGCATGTAGAGCAATGTGCGCTCGTGACCATCGTACTCCAGTTCAAGCTAGAAGATGAGAAGGTACTACCTCGTCACTATTTAGAGGCATACAGTGCACAATACTATCTCAACGAGTTGCGCTCCCTTGTGCGTAAAACAGATAGGGTCTATCTACTGAACTCTACCTTTTATTTTGTTCTTCCTGGTGCAAACGCAGAAGGTGGAAGGATTGTCGAAAGCCGGTTGTGGGATGCCCTCTTGTGGAGCGTACACAATGTACATGAAAACAACGTACTACGGCCTCGCATTATGACGATTGGGCACGCGGCATCTAGCCCAGCGGACGAAAATGCTCATGCATGTATTGCTGCTGCAAGCGAGCCGTGCTACAGTTTTGACACTCAACCCGAAATAGATACCGACTCAATTGATGATAGTTTACAAGACAACGATATGGTTATGCTAGACACGGAAGTAATCTCACGCGAAGACGAATTAACTGCTCTTGCACGTAAACTTGGCATGCCATATCTTTCGTTACTACCACGCAAAAAGCCAGAGCAGATTCAACGGCTTGTCACGCTCAAGCTTGCGCACGAACTACAATGCTATCCGCTTGGACGTGAACGCGGTACACTTACTGTCGCACTTTCCAATCCACAGGATAGTACTATACTCGCACGTCTGCACAGAGAAACAGGATTACGTATTTTTCCCGTCCTCGCGCATCCACAGGAATTACAAACTGCGCTCAGTCTCCTTGTTTGATGTGTATAACCTGCCTCTGCTATAATAGCGTGTGTAGTCACACAACATATAGAAAGGGAATATTTCAACCATGAAGATACTTGTTACAGGTGGTGCAGGTTTTATCGGCTCACATATCGTCGATCAACTGGTTGCGGCGGGTCACGATGTGGCGGTTGTCGATAACCTATGGGCTCATGGGGGCGGCAAAGAAAACAATCTCAATCCAAAGGCGAAGTTTTATCACGCCGACATTACCGATGAAACAGCCCTTACGCAAATATTTGATGAGGTGAAACCAGAGATTGTGAGCCATCAAGCAGCACAGGCAAGTGTGGCTATCTCGACACAAAATCCACAGTTGGATGCACGCGTCAATATTCTTGGCTTGCTCAATGTCCTGACAAATTGCACACGCGTCGGCGTCAAGAAAATTATTTTTGCCTCATCGGGTGCAACCTATGGCACTCCTGTTCGCAACCCCGTTGATGAAGAGGTGCCACAGCGTCCAGAGTCGCCCTATGGCATTACCAAGATGACCACCGAATACTACTTGCGCTACTGGCACGAGGCCAACGGCCTGGACTTCACCGCTCTACGCTATGGCAACGTCTACGGTCCACGCCAGGACCCCAATGGTGAAGCGGGCGTCATCGCCATTTTCGCCAAGCGTTTTCTCAATAACGAAGGCGTCCGTATCGACTGGGATGGTGAGCAACGCAAAGATTATGTCTATGTAGAAGATGTGGCGCATGCTAATGTTCTTGCCCTTGAACAGGGCAACAATGACATCTTCTGTATCGGCGCAGGCAACCCCGTTTCCGTCAACGAAATCTACGACCTCCTGGCGAAAATCACGGGCAACAAGCCAGAAATCACTCGTGCTCCCAAGCGTCCAGGCGACATCTATCTAACCTACTTCAATCCCAGCAAGGCTGAACGCATCCTGGGCTGGAAACCACAAGCCAACTTTGAAGAAGGTGTTCAGGCAACGGTGGACTATTTCAGGAAATAGCAGAAGCAAAGCCATGCACTTGACTCGTAACAACTAATAGTTGTTATGAGCCATGTGCATGCCTTTGCTTCTGCTATGAATCACTATTTGAGGAAGCCTTGCATGTGTTTGGAACGAGGGAGAACGCCAAAACGATGAGCAAGAAGGCTTCTTCTCCGTGTGCCCCGAATCAAAAGACTTGTACAAAGGATAATGCTCGGCAACAACCATAGCCATAAACCACGCAGGTACATCCACTGACTATGAAACAGGTAACGGACAACATTGGTGTTCGGCCCCCATGTATAAAAACAATAGACGCTGACCATTGTAAAAGCGAGTGTGCGTACTGTCAGTGGTATATTAGATATACCAAACCATGTATCTTTTGCCCCATCAGCTTCAATAAGGGCAAAGAGAC
>CAXUIS010000286.1:0-6899 GCA_964250915.1 uncultured Ktedonobacteraceae bacterium
TTCTTCTGCTATCATACCATGCCAAGAGGCTCTGCAAAAAAATCAATCACACCCCTGGGACAAAGGTTCCTGGAAAAACCGCTCACCATCGGGTATACTGTTTCTCAAACGTGTAAATTGTGTACCTCATCGAGAGATCGGTAGGGATGTTCATGGACGCATCAGCAATCAAAGGTGTTGATCTGTTCAAAATAGCAGGCCGCTCCATTTCAGGGTCGAGAGCAGTTCACGCTCTCGAATGTTCTCCCCTGGCCCTGCTTCCGCCTGATTTTGCCAAAGTGGTCTGCAAATCACAGTAATATTACTGTCGTCAAGCCTTTTTTGAGTTCATGTATTTTCTTCTTCACGCGTTTCCTCTCCTATCTCCTCAAGTTCTCGTATACCAAGAGTTTGTAGGAAGCCCTGATTGATGAGTTGCCAGTAGATGTGGCCTATTTCTTCGATGGATTTGGGGAAATCATTTCTTAGCCACCAGGATACCAGGGACCAGAGCGAGCCGGAACAATGCTCGGCGAGCAGGTCGGCGGGGATCTGGACGGTGGATACGGCGAGGAGGGGTTCGATGGCTTGCCGTTGGATAAGGGCTGCCATTTCTCGCTGTAAGCGCGTTGTGATCAGGGCAGTTCCCCGTTCGCTAAGCAAGGCTCGATAAAGAGATGCATGCTCGAAGACGTGTTGAAAGAGGATGACGCTCAACGTTTGGCGTTTTATGAAAATTGTAGTGGCAAAATCAACGGCAAGAATCGATTGAAAGTGGGCATCCAAATCCTCCATGAATGCGTTGACACTATCTAGCAAGAGTTGTTCTTTGTCCTGATAATGAACATAAAATGTTGCTCGCCCAATATTGGCACGGTCTGTAATATCCTGAATAGAGAGTGAATCATAGCCGCGTTCCTCAATGAGGCTTAATATGGCTTGATGCAGCATCTGGCGGGTGCGTTTGACTCGGCGATCTCCGGTACGTTTCTCCATGCTTTTTCCTTTCGTTGCGAGACGAGTGTCTCTTTTTGTCTTCTCATCTAGCTTCCTTGACGGTATGCTTGTTTTCCTTGACGTTGTGCTCAAAGCATTCTATACTTTCTCTGTACAAGACAGTATGACAGTTATTAGATAATTCGTCAATCACCTGCAAGGACTGAGCAGTTTACTTCGTCTCAAAAGGGAAGATTTGAGAATGGTGCGGTGTGGGATGAAGCAGAATGAATGGGACACTATCAATGATGGTTCCTCCATAGTTCCTGCAACTATGATTGGTTTTGAAATGAGTAGTATCAAGGTTGAAAGGAAATAAGAGATGCAACAACGAGTACTCGGCAAGACGCGATTAACCGTTTCGGAGCTTGGGTTTGGCTGCATGGGCCTGTCATGGGGTTATGGCCCTCCTGCAGACGAGAACGAAGCCATCGCCTTGCTTCATCAAGCCATCGATCAGGGTGTCACCTTTTTCGATACGGCTGATGTCTATGGCCCATTTACCAATGAGCGGTTAGTGGGGCGTGCATTGAAGGGTCGGCGCGACTCGGTGGTGCTGGCGACGAAATTTGCCGCCGAATACAATGCCAACGGCGAAGTTACTGGTTTCAATGGACGACCAGAGCACATCTTCAAAGCCATTGAGGGCTCTCTCCAGCGTCTGGGCACAGACTACATCGACCTGTACTATCAGATTCGACTCGATCCCCAGGTGCCGATCGAAGAGACGGTGGGAGCGCTGGCCGAACTGGTCAAACAGGGCAAAATCCGCCATATTGGCCTCTCGGAGGTCGGACCTCAGACTCTTCGTCGTGCTCACGCCGTCCATCCCATTACGGCGCTCCAGACCGAATATTCGTTATGGGAACGTGAGCCAGAGGCCGAAATTCTGCCCACGTTGCGCGAACTGGGCATCGGCTTTGTCGCCTATAGCCCACTGGGACGCGGCTTCTTGACCGGCAAAATCAAGAGCATCCAGGATCTCGACTCCACCGATTCCCGGCGCACCTTTCCGCGTTTCCTAGACGAAAACTTTGCCAGAAACCTCGCGCTGGTCGAGCAAGTTAAGCACCTGGCCAGCCAGAAGGACGCGACCCCCGGCCAGATCGCCCTGGCCTGGCTTCTGCACAAAGGCAACGACATTGTACCCATTCCTGGCACCCGGCGTCCAAAATACCTGACTGAGAACATCGCCGCCACCCACATCTCGCTGAGTGCCGACGAAGTGGCCCAACTCGAAACCACCGTTGGCAAGCCTGTTGGAGACCGCTACCCCGAAGCTGTTATGCAGACGATCTCCAAAGAGTAATCGGCTGTGGCCTCATCAAAAAAAACACAGCGAGAACAGGCCGGGCAAGTATGAATCCGAGTTCACACGCTGGTGGACGCCCCGGTTCGAGCGCTTTGGTTATCCGAAGAACGTCGGCGAGTAGTTCCTTGCGTAGGACAGAAGCGAGTAACGCACTTAAGATGTAAGCCAGGCACGCGTGCCTGATTTGCACGGGGAAAGATAAAATGACCGATACGAACAATATTCTGGCTCTCTGCCAAAGATACATCGAGTGCGTGGAGAGCAAAGACCTTTACGGCGTCGATAAGACTCTTGCCGAGGACACGCGGCAGATCTTCCGGCACACCAAGCATGTCACGGAACCTGATATGTTCGATCAAGTCTCATCAGGCGAACTTAAAGGCGTGGTCGTAGCTGTTCTTAGAGGCAAATCAGAGGTTTTAGCGTATACAAAGGGCTTGATGTCTAACTTCCGCGAGATCAAGTGGATAGATACAGAGTGGAAAACATCGGGTAGCGGTAAAGAGGTATACTTTTCTGGTAAAGGCGACATGATTACTGAAAAATCTGGAAAGCCATACCAAAATACATACGTTACCCGATTTGATTTATACCAAGGCCGCATAATAGAGATAAATGAGATCGGCAACGCAATGCTCTACATGGGACTGGGTATCGCGCCGAACGCGGCGCAAATACGTGCGTTCGGGCGCGCCCTATTGCGCCCTTTTGGTGTTGGGGTACGCTAAGTCTCGACGGACGCGCCCAAGGTAATCGCAGCTTTCATTGATACCGCGTGATTAAGTGAATCAAGCTCCGAGTGCAGTGTCTCGTGACTGTCAAAAACTCACCGTCTGGCAGGTATAACGCAATCGTAGGAGAATATTGATGACGCTTCCAACAAGAGCACTCGGAACCGGTGGTCCGATCGTATCCGCACTCGGGCTGGGCTGCATGGGCATGTCGGAATTCTACGGAAATGCCGACCGCAGCGAATCGCTGGCGACGATTGCGACAGCATTGGAGGAAGGTGTCACGCTTTTTGACACGGGCGACTTCTACGGCATGGGCGACAACGAAACGTTACTTGCTGAGGGGCTTGCGGGGCAGCGCGACCGGGCGTTTATCTAGGTCAAATGCGGAGCCTTGCGCGATCCTGACGGATCATTCTTGGGCGTCGATGCGCGTCCGGCGGTAGTGAAAACCGCGCTTTCCTATTCGCTCAAGCGCCTCCGAACCGATCACATTGTAAGTTTGCATAAACGTTGCAAATATTTTTAGCCTCAGTTTTGCAAAATAAGATTTTCCATTGAGGCTAAATTTGCACGATTTTGTTATGCAAACTTACAGTTCAATGACCGAGCCAAAACGCGGCTTTGATCCTGGCCGATCTTTTTTCGCGGTCTGATAGCGCAACAACAGCGCGTCAAAATAGGTACTGTGGAACTCACGCCCACCGTCGACCACCAATGCTCCCGGCATGCGTCCGAAGCGTTGCACACAGATGCGCAAGGCCATCATGCAGGAGCGGTAGCTTGGTGGATCAAAGGTCAGGTACACGCTGAGGATGCGACGGGAGAACGCATCGACCAGGAATGTTACCCAGGGTTTGCCCAGTGGCTTCCCCGTGACCGAGGACACCAGCATCACGTCCAGTTCCGTGTGGTCAAGGTTGCCATGTCGCGGCGTCGTGGAGGTTAGCTCTAAAATCCAGGGTTCTTGGGCATAAGCGGCCTTTGCTCCCTGACGCGCTTTGGTCTGCTCGTATCCAGCACGCTGCTTGATCCGTCGGTAAAAGGTCCGGGAGGAGAGCGCAACGATCTGTTTTTCCTCGCACGCCCGCTGGTACGCGAGATAGACTTCCCAGGCAGGTGCTTCCCGCGACGTTTCGTAGCCATCGGTAATGAAGGAGAGCAGAAGTGCCTGCGCTTCCTCTGGAGCTTTGGGCTGGCGGTTTCCTCGCATCGATGTCTTCGGGAACAAACCAACATAGCCTGTTCTGTAGCAAGCCGCTGCCGCTTGATATGCCTGCGCCCAGCGGCGAACGGTGCGCTCCGAGACTGGAGCCTGACGCACCTGCTCCTTGTCTCCTTCGAGATAGGCGCTGACCCAACGGAAACGCTCGTTGGCGATGCGGAAATCCGCTTTGCTCGCGGCTGCCATATGCTCTTGGGCATCGAGCGGCACCTGCTCCTCTATCTCCCCTTTGGGGATGATAATGGTGTGCGCTTCCAGAAGACGAAGGAAGAAGGCAGAAGAGAGCTGAATAGGTTCACCGTACTCCGGGAGCAGTGTCGTTGTTGTCTTGCCTAAATTCACCAAGGTCCAGATCCGGCCATCCCAGAGCAAGCGGGTGTTGGTGGCAATGGGAGCAGTGACCGGCTCGGCAATCGATCCAGTGCGGGAGGAGGAAATCACGCCAAGTTGGGCATACGCCAGCGCCGTTGGCTGGTCAGTAAAAAGATGCGTGCGGTAATGATCGCGCAGAAGACAGCGGTGCAGATCCGCGAAGATCTGTTCTTGCGCAATGAGAGCATACAGGTCATGAGGCCGCAAGCCAGCGATGTCGCCAACTACTATCCCGATGCTGATGCCGGGCGAGGCCGCCACACGCTCGCGCACAAGGGTGGTGAGCCTCTCAGGGATCACTGGCTGAGAGATAAAGTAGTCGGTAAGAAAGTCGAGGTTATCAACATAGGTACGCGGTAAAAGCGCGGACGAACAGATGCGAAAGGAAAAACCGAGCGGCTGCGTCAACTCGTCGCCAGGTGGGCAGAGCCACTATCCTTCCACACTCCTCTGATAGCGGTAGGGCTGTTTCGTCGCGAGCGTGTGGAGATCCTCCTCCATTTTCCACTCCTCCAGAAACACACCATTTGTACGCACAACCAGGAAATCTGGCGTGTAAAAATGGCCCTGGAGCTTCTTGCCAGCCTTGTCGAGATACTTGAGCTTAAAGGTATGGAGCTGATCGTAAAATTCGAGGACTGCATCATCCTGCTCCATCAGATAGATCGCGCTCAACTCAAGCGAGCTTTCAAACTGGATCGCCACGCCCATTTTTCGGCTGGGAAAGAAGCCGGACAGGTTTCCTCTTCGTCACTGAACACGTCGTGCTGGCGGAGGATGACGCAAACGGGCGAGGAGATCCTGGGTCTGGGCAGTGAAATGCTGTTCGCGGCAGTAGTGCTGAAATTCGGCCTGGTCCATGAGCGTTTTCATGGGTCACATTCTCCCTCGTGGAATTTCCTGTACAAAGTGTACCACAAGAAAGGCCAAAAAACGAGTTTTGACCCATATCCTGTCCGCTTTGACCCATATCCAAGACCAGTGGTCCATCAATTTCTGTGAAAATGAGCCTTATTTTCGAGAGGTGGACCACAGGATACGTTATGGTTCAAAGAAAGTGCTACACGCACAGATATGCGTCAAAACGAGGACTGACCTGATTCTGTGAGGGCCATTAAGCAGGGATTAGAGCCAGATGGTGGACAGGATATGGGTCACTGGCGAGGACAAAGAGATTGTCAAATCACAACTGTTGAAAATCAAACGACAGAAATAACTCAGGAGGTCTTTGACATCGATGCAATCCAAGTATGACATACTTCAAGAAGCAGAGTTCGACTGATCCGCGTGCACTCGCCCTCTCTATTCGCTCGGGTATGTGCCCCCCAATGGCCCAATTTTTGCCTGTGTCTAGAGAAACACGCGCCGGGTGAGCAATGGCCTACTGATCTGAATGTGGAGTGTAGATTTCGTCGTTATTTACACTTCTTTCTGCTGAAACCCCAGATGTGAAGCGGTTTGCTCAGGTAGTTGTGTGCCAATGCTCACATGGAAGGGCAAGTGCTAATGTCGGAGGGCAAAACCTGCCCGCTTCGGATGTCATTTACCAGCACCTCCTAAGTGACAAAGCAAAGGAAAGAGGACACTGCATGGGAGCATAAACATATCTCTGCTGTGTCCTTTTGCAGGAATCAATTGCATCAGGAGAAGAACGACGAAAACAGATACTCTTCTAAACGCATCCTTCTCCAGAAGAGATTGTGATGTGTACCGTTCTTCGACACCATGAGTGCGTTCCTCGCCACGACTCCTCTGTCCACTCCATCTGCACTTCGTTTTTCACGGCTCCTACTCGCTTTGACGCAAAAAGCGTTTGATGGGATCACTCTCACGCTGCCCTAAGAGGTCTCGCAAGGTGAACACATCTCCTCCTGCTTGCACATAGCGCACCACAAAGCTGTCTCGCACCATCGTCGGACCGATCTCCTCTCGCGTGAAACCTGCCCGTTCCCTCAGACGACCAAACACCGACACGATCCCATTCTCAGTCAGCCCTTGCCCGTCTCTGACAAGAAGAGCGGCTTGTCGCGGATCCCTCCTTGCTCCATATCTGCTCTCCTCCCACTCAGCCGATACTGCTCTACATACACCCGAACCGCTTCCAATGCCTCGTGTCTCAGTGGAAGTCGCCTCCCCTTGAAGGTGTCCCTCCTCACCATGAGCATCCCCTGCTCTATGTCTACATCCCCCAGACGTAATGTACATACCTCTGACAACCGCATTCCTGTGTCATAGAGCACCCACAACAAGGCTCGATTGCGGGCTGGTGCCCACTCCGGTATCG
>CAXUIS010000287.1:0-6889 GCA_964250915.1 uncultured Ktedonobacteraceae bacterium
TTGGACGATAAAAAAGAAGCTGTTGCACTATAAATGTCTTTTTCAAAAATCCGTCAAAAGCCTTGTAATTCGCTCTAAAATAGTGTACTATCAATAGGTACCCAATTTTCCAGAGATGCTACTCGACGCCTACAAGCGTCGTTTCAGAGTGGGTTGTGTTTCGCTCCTGCATAGGCAGACCGTCGAGGTATGTGCAGGAGTGTGTAGGCACAACTCACTCTTTTTTGTGCTATACTTTGAAACGTATACCTCTCTCTTATACTCTTGGGTGTAATAAATTAGACCCCTACACTACAACCCTTGTGGTAACTATAAAGGAGTTTCTATGGTCCTCTTTCGCTGGAGGAAACTTATTCTCACACTTCCTCTTTTGCTAGCGGTAACGCTGCTCTTTGTCGCATGTGGAGGTAGCGGTACACCTCAGGTGCAGACGAAACCAACACCTATACCTACGCCCTCGCCAACATCAGGGACTGGACAGCACATACTTGACACAATGGCGAACAAGCTAAACACCGCCAAGACATTGCATGGCATCTTCAATTTGACCATTAGCGGACAGACCATCAATGGCGCGATAAACACCGAGGTGTGGAATGCTACACCAAACAAAAATCGTACTGTTGTGCTTCAATCCTCAATATCGCAACTGACAACAGGAACAGTAAACGTCACTGATGGTAAGCAACAATGGCAGTATGATCCCACACAGAAGGTTGTTTATACGGGACCTGTAACAGTATTCACCACGGGAACGCCAGGAGCAGGCACGCCTACAAGTGGCGGTCAGGGAGCTGCAGGAGGGCAAGGAAATCAAAGCCTCTTCTTGCTCAATCTCGTGCAAAGTGTCTTTACACAGAGCGATGGTACCCTAAAATCGTCCTCAAATATGGTTAACGGGCATAACGTCTATGATATCGCTGTTGTGCCATCAACGAGTCATGCTGGCACGGGAGGTCCTGCAAACTTCAACTATACAGGAGATGTCTATATTGATAAGACTACTCAGCAACCCGTACAGGTCAAGTTGGACATTCTGGGCATCGGCAATGTAGTGCTGGATATACCCTCGCTTGAACTTAACCAGAGCATTCCTACTAGCACCTTTACCTTTATCGCACCCGCCGGGGTCAAGGTTCTGCCATTCTCACAATTAAGCGCAACACCCAGTACTGGTACACTGACACTTGCACAAGCGCAGCAGCAAGCAGGTTATCACCTCTTGAGCATTCCCGCAACCCAAATCGACTATGCACTCAATGGTGTGAACGCACTTGGTGCTCCTGGTAATCAGACTTATACACTCAACTACATGAAGGGCAACACAACCGTTATCATTGCCGAAGGCAAGCCGCTTGCCAACTTGCCCTCCTCTGGTCAATCGGTAACTATTCGAGGCACGACCGCAGCACTTTCGAGTGTAGGTGGCAGCACAACACTTGCTTGGACCGAGAAAGGGGTAGGCATTCGCATCAGCTCAAACCTGAGTAGTGATCAGGTGGAAAGCATTGCAAAAAGCCTGACGTGATAAAGCTACAGGGAGACCGCAAGGGTCTCCCCTACATGTATGGCAATCCGCCCGTGAGATGCTTCATGGGAACGCGGCAAAATGTAGGGGAGACCCTTGCGGTCTCCCTGTAAAAATATGACTTTTTGCACTACTAAGATCGAATGTAAGGCGTTACACTGTGGACAGACACATGTAGGGACCGATTTATCGCGTCCTTGTTGGTAGTCCGTTGCCAAGAGGACGCGATAAATCGGTCCCTACAGAACATAAAAGACACACACAGATAAAAGGAGTGTTCCATGTCTGTATCCGGTTTTGGTGGTCAGAGCCATTCAATCTCGAATAACGGTATGATGTTGTTTCAACAAGGTCCGATTACCTCCATAGCAGGAGGAATAGAGCTTGACCTTGTGAGTGCGCCAATCGAGCTTGGCGAATATACGCTAGAGATTAACACAACCGTTGGTGGAGTTGATATATTTCTTCCCCACTATGTGCAGTTCACTATTGATGGTGGCTCTATGTTTGGAGGGCAAGATGTGCATAATGGTGTAGAGCAGTGGCGTAAGATGAAGAGGAAACTGCGTCACATTGTGCCCCTATCCGATGAGCCACCAGCATTCGCGCTTGCGAACCATGATGAGCGGCCTGTTTCAATTCGGTTCATCCTAAATATTACCGTGGGTGGAGTAGATATTTACCATCTTTAATAGAAACAAGATGAGCATGAAGTCAAACGAGTGTACTCATTTGACTTCATGCTCATCTTGTTTCTATTAATGTGTTGCCTCTTGTCCAGGTATCCAGCGTAAATTAGGCTTACGAGCAGCCAACGCTTGGTCAAGTCGTCCGACAACGGTTGTGTGTGGAGCAGTTCTCACGATCTCTGGGTTGTTGCGTGTCTCCACCGCTATCTGATGCATGACGCTGACAAAGCTATCGAGTGTCTCACGTGTCTCGGTTTCCGTTGGCTCGATCATGAGAGCCTCATGCACAATCAGAGGAAAGTACACTGTTGGCGCATACATGCCGAAGTCGAGGAGGCGTTTGGCGATATCAAGCGCGGTTACATTATGCTCGTCCTTCTGGCGTTGCGCGGTCAACACAAACTCGTGCTGACATATCTGTGGATAGGCCACATCGTAGTCCTCAGCTAATTCATGCTTGAGATAGTTCGCGTTCAGAATGGCACTTTCCGATACATGTTTGAGGCCGTCAGGTCCATTGCTACGGATGTAGGCATAGGCCCGAACAAGCACGCCAAAGTTACCAAGATTTGCGCGCACCTTGCCAATCGACTGTGGTCCTGTATCTTGCCAGAAATACGTTCCGTCGTCATTTTTTGCTGGCATTGGACCCGGCAAGAATGGCACGAGGTGTGCCCTGACACCAATTGGACCTGCACCAGGACCACCACCACCATGTGGGGTGCTACATGTCTTGTGCAGATTAAAATGCACAACGTCGAAGCCCATGTCGCCCGGACGTGTGATACCTAGTACCGCGTTTGCATTCGCGCCATCGTAGTACAACTGCCCGCCGACTTCGTGCACTCTTTTTGCGATCTCCGCAATATTAGCATCGAAGAGACCGAGCGTGTTCGGATTGGTCATCATGATAGCGGCAATATTGGCACCATTCGCATCCAACAATGCCTTTAAATGTTCCATGTCGATACCGCCTGTTGTGGCGTCGCTTTTGACCTCAACTGCTTTGTAATCGGCGAGCGTCGCACTAGCGGGATTGGTGCCATGCGCGTTATCAGGAATAAGGACGAGGTTGCGATGACTCTCACCTTGACTTTGATGATGAGCTTTAATTAGCATGAGGCCCGTCAGTTCACCGTGTGCCCCCGCCGATGGTTGCAGCGTGACGCGCGTCATACCCGATATCTCGGCAAGATATTGTTCCAGTTCGTATATCAACTGAATGGCACCCTGTACTGTGCTATCTGGTTGCAACGGATGAATGCGGGCGAAGCCTGGAAGAATTGCCATGTCTTCGTTAAACTTGGGATTGTATTTCATGGTACAGGAGCCGAGGGGATAAAAGCCTGAATCAACGCTGAAATTGCGCTGCGATAGGTGTGTATAGTGGCGCACTACCTCGATCTCGCTCACCTCTGGTAAGGGTGCTGGCGTTTCTCGTAACAAGGTAGCGGGAATTAATTCCTCTAGTGACTCGGTGGGAACGTCCATTGCTGGTAGCGTAGCGGCACGGCGTCCTATTGCTCCCTTTTCAAAAATCAAGCTTTCCACACTCATGCCTTCACCTCTGCAACTTCCTTCGCGGCTGATACTGTAACTTCTTTTAGCGTTGCCACCAGCGTATCAATATCTTCCTTTGTGCAGGTCTCTGTGACGCAGAAGAGCATGAACCTGTCCATACCTGGATAGTGCTCGCCTAATGGATAACCACCGAGAATGCCAGCCTGCTCAAAATGTTGTTGTAGTTTCGCGCTCGTAATCGGCAACTTAATCACGAACTCATCATAGAATGGACCACTAAAAGCAGCCTCAAAACCAGGCAACGCTGTAATCTGGCGGAA
This sequence comes from uncultured Ktedonobacteraceae bacterium, assembly GCA_964250915.1. GTDB lineage: Bacteria > Chloroflexota > Ktedonobacteria > Ktedonobacterales > Ktedonobacteraceae > JBBQVS01. The sequence continues at coordinate 4,059 of CAXUIS010000287.1, forward strand.
TGCGTAGTGCGCTTTTTGTAGGCACAATTCGCCAAGTTCACGAAAGCCCTGTTTACCTAAGGCCGCTAGATAAATGGTCGCGCCGACAGCGAGCAAAGATTGATTGGTACAGATATTGGAGGTAGCGCGTTCACGACGAATATGCTGCTCGCGTGTCTGTAGAGTCAGTACATAGCCGGTCTGTTTCTTCTCGCCCTCCTCAATCGTTTGTCCAACAAGACGCCCCGGCAAGAGGCGCATAAACTTGTGCTTTGCCGCCATAAAGCCAAGCGCGGGCGCACCATAGCTCATTGTATTGCCAAAGCTCATAAGTTCACCAACCGCAATATCAGCATTATATTCTCCAGGAGCTGCGAGGATGCCCAGCGAGGCAGGTTCGGTGATAGTGGTTACGAACAAGGCTTTTCCTTTGTGCGCGACACGTTCAATGGCGTGTACATCCTCAACACTGCCGAAGAAGTTCGGTTGCTGAATGATCACGGCAGCCGTTGTAGGAGTTACCGCCGCGTCGAGTGCTTCAATAGGTGTGATACCGTTGCTGGTCGGAACTTCTTTAATTGAGAAGCCACGCGAGAAGGCATAGGTGTGTAGCACGCGTCGATACTGTGGATCGACCCCCTCAGAGATGACGACCTCGCCACGACCACCAGGGCCAAGTGCCATCAGGACCGCCTCAACCAACGCTGTAGAGCCATCATAGAGTGAGGCATTGGCAATATCCAGTCCAGTGATTTGACACACCATTGTCTGAAATTCATAGATGGCCTGTAACATGCCCTGACTCACCTCAGCCTGATAGGGTGTGTATGAGGTGACGAACTCCGAGCGGCGTTGCAGGTGTGGCACGACGCTCGGAATAGCGTGATCGTAGGTGCCCGCGCCAAGAAATGAGAGACTTGTATCGCCGTTTAAATTTTTTGCTGCCATACGTGTCATGAGACGTTTCAGGTCAGGTTCGGCGAGTGCTTGTGGTAGGTCGAGCGGATGATCCAGACGCACATGTTCTGGCACCGTCGTCAGCAGGTCCTCCATACGAGAGAGGCCAAGCCGCTCCAGCATTGCTTGCTGCTCTTCGGGCGTATTTGGTACATAGTGCATAGTGCTCCCCTTTGCTTGGGTATAGTTGTCTAGCATACCCCTATTCATCGTGTTGTTTCTCTGTGGATGTGCAAGGGGAACCGCTACGACAATACAAAGAAGCATAATTCCAACAGAATTACGCTCCCTATCTTGTTAGTAGTCCCTTTTATTATATCGCACTCAGGGGTTATATATCCAATCGTGCTCGCTTGGTAAGACTAGTCTAAAGACGTTGAAGACGTTTTCCACGATTGGGGCACCTGTTACAAGTGCAATTCTACTTGCCATACGTATTCCTCTCGTCGCGTACCCATATCGGGATCAATGTTATAGCGGATATGCGCCACTCATCAGCTACTTTCTGGAAGGAATACTGATAGCGTCCCCCCACCACCCATAACGTATGGTCGGGCCTGCAGTGGGTTGCTTGAAAGTAGGCTCGTACTTCTGCAGTATCTCCGGCAATCACGACTTCGTGATTTGTGACGAGATGCTGTGTTGCAGTAAATGCACTCAGCCCCTCTTTCCAACCAGCAATAAGGTCAGTTGCTCGTATCGTCGTAAATGGTTCGCCACCCATTAAAGCAGTGTAGTCCGCCGTGACTTCATCGGTAAAGACTGCTGGCAATGCATCCCATTCCTGGCGATCAGTCAAGACTGCCATGACAATAGTTGTCGCGATAATCGGTTGCTGAGCGGTGAATTCTTGTTCAGTCTTCATTCTCTATTATCCTTTCGGTTTATTCTCTTGCAGAGTGCTGTCAAAATGTTTGACAACAGCTTGCACTGCTATCGTTACTTGCGGCTCAAGATCATAAAAGTCGGTTTGTTCGCCCTCCGTCCATACCATGTCTTTCTGACTCTTCACGAGACCATAAAACTCCTTGCTTGACACCATCAGGGGTTGCTGATCTCATGACTGCTCAGTCGTATTACCTAAGATCGATCCAGCCTCACCGGAAGCCGGTCCGATGGGCTGCACAAAACGATCAATGAGCAATGCGATGCGGCGTCGAAGCACTGTCGCCATCGGCATGTCTACTTGGAGGCCATCGAGAGCGAGCAAGAACACTTCGGCCAACTCCTTGCTTTCTAGGATCGTCTCCACGTTGTGGAGCATGACTTCCTGGTAGCGAGCCTCCATCTCAGGCTCAAGACGTGCGCACACGTCGTGGAATTCATGCGCCATTGGTGCTCCCTCGATTTCGGCCCATGGTTCCAACAGCATCACCTCAGAGACGTTGGACAGGCGCTCGGCCTTGCTTCCTGGACTGATTGCAGCCTGCATAGCCGCCGGATACCGAGTCTCAAACCAGTCCTCGAAGACCCCAAGATAGATCGCCTCCTTATTCTCGAACGTGTGATAAAGGAGCGTGCGCGTGATATTCGCTCGCCTAGCGATATCTTCGAGCGAAGTTTTCCCGTAGCCGAAGTGGAGGAAGCACCAGCGGGCTGCTTGTACAATGCTCGCCCGGCGTGCTGTTGCATCGTTCATTTTTTTTGTTCGTATTGACATAGAGACAGTATGACATTTTTTATTTTATTTGTCAATTCGTAAATAGGCCAAGTATTGACTTGATATGGTAGAATTGGAAATGATATGTCGGTGTAGCTCAGTGGATAGAGCGAGGCTCTCCTAAAGCCTAGGCCGTGGGTTCGATTCCCTCCACCGACGCTACAACTCGTAATCCTTATGTCCACACTACTGTATATTCCTATTTTTCCGTATATTTGTGTAAAATGCCTCTTTT
>CAXUIS010000288.1:0-6881 GCA_964250915.1 uncultured Ktedonobacteraceae bacterium
GCACACCCTCTCAGCATCGCACATACAATGATGGTGCGAGAGGGTGTGCTGAAGCAGACCCGTACAGGAATATCGTGGTCTCTATTCCTATCTTACCCGATATACAAGCGCCTATCTATTGGCATAGTACCTCTTGCGGCTAACGCGCCATTGGTACTACTACCACTGCCATTCGGGAATGTGCTAACTACAGGTGACGGAATCGTATGCCTCACCTGATAAATCGTAATCACATTGTGTACATATTCATCGGGTGAGCTGAACTGTGCAACAATAACTGATGATTTCAGAGCCTCCGAGAGGTTTTTGTAAAACGCTGGTTTGCCTCTGATATCGCTTAACATGTCATAGTCCGCAACGATGTAGTCGATACGGTCTGCATTACCACCAAGCAAACCCTGGCTTATAGCGGGGTCGGTCGCGACATTTTGATACACATGAGCATAGGGATATGTTGCACCATCACCAACACCAGTAGAGTTAGGCTCGTGCAGGTCCGTGTACAAGTAACTATTGATGACAATGAAGTTATTGTGTGGAATGTTCTGGCGTATCCAGGTGAGAGCCTCATTCTGGGCCGAAGTTGGATTTTGAGTATACATGAAACCAGTATGTGTGAGATCATAAGGCACAATTGCTGCGATGATGCCCAGAATCAACACCAGCCGTACACCATCGAAGCGTATCAGCTTACTAATCGAACTCAAAATCGTATGTATCGCCACTGCCGCGTTGATCGCCAAAAGCGGAATGAGTGGAATAATGTAAAACGAGAATACAACACCACCACGTATGAGCAGTAGCCAGAAGCTCAAAGCAAGCAGAGCTAATAGCAGATTCTTACGCTTCCACCATCCTATAAGCAAGTTGAATGCGGTAGCCAGGATGCTTCCAAGCATAAGAAACTCGTCATTGTGCCACCAACTAGCGAAGCTCTGAGCAAAACTGCCCTCGGTTTGCGTACGTTGTGTCTGACCAGCGAATGTTCCAAGCAGACTCAAGTGCTGGGAATGGTCCCAAGGCAGCACGTTAGGAGGGAACAACTCGCCTTTGAGCACTGCCAGAAGGACAAAGCCAGAGGCAACAGCGATCATGCTGTAAGTGAAGGCGACAATCGCAAACTTGCGTTGAAACTGTGTTGTATGCAGCCAGACCGCATAGACCATAACTGGCATATAGAGGATCATCACCTCTTTTGAAAGAATAGAGATACCCAATGCGACTGCGGCGAGCACAATATATAACAGACGACTGTTACCAACAACGATAAAGTAGAGCGAGACAAGCAACCAGAAAGCCGCGACATTATCAAGGAATACTTCACGTTGATAGACAATGCTCAATGGCGAGAACGTGAAGATGCACATGGCGAGTAGACCCGCACTCCGGCTAGCTCCAAAGCGACGTACAATCAGGTAGACCAGAAGAGCACTACCTACTGCGTAGAGGAGCATGAGCACGCGTCCGCTATTAATGGCATTGCCGAAAATGAAGAAGCCTCCAGTAAGTTGTACCCACGCGGCAATCTGCATCCAAGCTACAGGCGGATGTCCATAGCCATAGGCATAAGGCCAGAGTTGCCCATGTAGAATTGCCGATGCACTCGCCATGTACGTTCCTTCATCTGTTTGATAGTGAGGGAAATTGAACATGTTCAGCCCATGAGCGATGCCTGCTACAATCAAGCCTATTATGATAACAAACGCCTCAAGCCATACCGGAACAGGAATACGCCCATTCTTATTGAAAGGATTGATGGACGAGAGCATTGGCATCATGTGCGTTTCACTTGCCGCTACACGATCCCCTTGTGTCGGCATGACCTTAGGTATTGTGGTTGTGTGACCCGTTGGTCGGCGAAATGGTGCAACTCTTTGACCTGGACGATATGCTGTACGCAGAACAAAGTTCTGTGCGCGATGCAAAATGAGGTTGTTGCCCTCAATCTCTGGTGCAGGCTGTGTACGTACCGTTGACTTGTTACGCTGTAACAAGCCTAGCCCGTTGTTGACTGGATTGAGGCCCGCCCCCTGACTTCCACCATGATTTTGGCGCGCTGGATTCGGTTTGAGTGACAGCTGTGACGTTTGCGGTACCTGCGGATTTCCAGCAGGCTTGCTTGGAGTCGCTGGTACAAATGAGCGAGCATTCTGCATCTGCTGCATCAAGTCAGGAGTAGGCGGGAATGAATTCCCTCCTTGCTGTATTCGCTGCGGCTGTTCTTCAGGACGCTGAGTTTGTTTAGAAAAAGATGTCATATATTACTCGATCCTTATGCAGCAACCTTGCCGCGATGCTGTCCAATATGTGCTGTTTTCTCCCAGTTGGAGCTACCCTTCACGTAGCGGTAAACCGCGCGCATGGCACCCAGACCTAAAAGAAATTGATAGGGAAAGAAAGCGATAAGCATAATACCAGCCTCACGCCAACTCCATTTACGATTGTGAGCCTTCAAAAACGTGTGTAAGCCTGCAACGTCGATGAACGCCGTCAGAATGAAGCAGTAAAGTGGTAAGTAGGTAAGCATCGCTAACCAGAGTGGTAGAGAGACAAAGAAAAACATGATGATAGATACTGGTATCAGCAATGCCAAAGCTGCCTGCACCTCAGGAAGAATCAGCACATAGAGTGCCAGCAATCGTCGCGCAGGTGTCTCAAGTTTCATCCATTCCTTCTTAAACAGAATCTGGATGAAGCCCTGATTCCAACGAGTACGCTGCTTGATGAACTGTTCTATGGTATTGGGCGTCTCCTCGCGTGTCACATACTCGTCATCGTAAATGATGCGGATACGTGCATGTGAGAGGCTCAAGCGAATACCCAGGTCGGCGTCTTCGGTCAGGCAGGTCTCATCCCAACCGCCGAGTTGCTCCATCAATTCACGACGTACAAAAACCGTATTACCACCAAGGGGCGTAATGCCAGTACGCGCAAAGAAGTGCATCGACGACTTAAACCAGAAGAAGTATTCGAGCACGTTCAGGAAACAAAACCATTTCGTGTTGTGATTCATCAACTGCACACCACTCTGTACCACATCCACGTCTTCATCAAGCATCGTTGTATTGAGAATGTTGAGAATGTCAGGATGTGGCTCATCTTCGGCGTCAAAGATAGTGACGACATCGCCACGTGAGACTTGTAGCGCATGATTCAAGCCACGTGGCTTGCTCGTTGGTTTGTTGGTATAGACGAGAAGTTGTACATTCGGGTCGCCCAACTCATCAATCTTCGCCTGTGCTTCGGCAATGGTGCCAGTATCATCGTCACTACAAATGGCGATAATCTGCATCAATTCTTTTGGATAGTTAAGGTCATAGACCTTTTGAATGGTCTCGCGGTACACATCCTCTTCATGTCGTGCTGGTAACATGATGGTAAAGCTCAGGCAAGGGTCACGGTAGATCGTCGGCGCGTGATTCAGCCATGCATGTTCCGGTGCCTCCCAGATGAAGAGACGCAAACGAATATTAAAGATAGCCTGTGTGGTCATGAAAAGAATGATCAACAGGTATATCGCTTCAAATGTACTTCCGAGAATGGTCAAAACCACTGTTTTTCCCTCTCTCTCACTAACAAGGATTGTACGGTGATAGTACGTCTGCACTATGTCCGCACACACTATGATTTATAGGTTTGACTTGCTGATCCACACTTGTCGGCACGACAAAACTGTATGCCTCCGAGGTTGGAGTTTGCCCACGATGCAGAGTAAGAACAACTATACTATTGCCCGCGATTTGTACGTCTTGCGAGGGCCAGGTACTGAACGATGCAAACTGCGAGGATGGACGAAGCTGCGCGATCTGTGGGCCATACGATTTGTTGACAAACATCAAACTCACTGTTTGACGTGCATCATCCTCTGTCGCGTAGACACTGACTGGCTCGCGTTGTATCGAGAGCGGAAGCAGATTTTTTTGCAGATGCGTAAACATTTGCATCACACGTCCCATCGCGGTAAGCTTCGTACCATTTTCTGTAAAGAGTGGGTAGGGTTGTGCCACACCTTCTGTTGAAAAGAAGCCTACATAGTTCACTTGCTGATTCATAAGTGTGCCCAATGTATCAGCCCACCAGAGTGCAGCTGCGCCAGTGGTTGGAGGTGCGAACTGACTAGGGCTTGTATTAATTTCTGTTACAGCAACGGACGGTACAACCTGATCAGCGTTTGCTTCATTAAGTCCAATATCCTGAGTGATAAGTGTGTGCAATGGTGGTAACAGGTAGTTCCATTCATCAGTACTGCTCATAACCATAGCCGATTGATTGGCATTGCTGCTGAACTGGTAGCTATGAAAGGAAACGCCGTCAAGGAGCCGAAACTGTAGTTCGGGATGCATTTTTTCGTACTCGCCAACACCCTTAAGAAATTCATCCATCCACGGCTTTCCCTGTGCATCGAAGGGTCCTGCTCCTACACCATAAAACTGACTGATCTCAGGACCAAAGACCTTGATCGTTGGATCATTTTGATGCATCTTTATGGAATATTGTATGAAAAGCTGAGTGTATTCATCAGCGGTGAAAGTTTTTCCGGTCGCTGGATTCTTCGTCAAATCTGGCTCGTTGCCTACCGTCCAAAATTTCACAGGGTGAAAGGGTGCATTCGGATTAGTACGTTGCACACTATGCTTATTATTCATGTAATCAACGATGCCACCCGCATAGTTCGCACCTCCCGCAACAGTATCTATACCTGTTGGGGACCCGTTGATAGGACCAGTAATGTGCGCTTGCAGCATACCATCACTACCCGTTTGGTTCAGCATTGTGCTAAAATCGTCAAGTTGTGCAAATGATAAAACGTGATTGTCACCCCAATTGCCTCCTGGATAGCGCAGGAGCTTGATATGCATATCGCGCAAATTTGTACTTACGAATCGTGTATAGTTCATAAAGCCAGTACTGGTCTGGGCTATCGAGTTACTTCCTGCAATAGGGAAAACATTCGTTCCCAATAAATATGGACTAATCGAATTTCCTGAAATCTGCCGTAAATCAATTGTCGCACCTTGCTGACTTCCAAGGTGGAGTTGTAGTGTATCGTCGGAGCCGGTAGCGACTGCGCCAAAACGTAGTGCGGCAAATAGAAGCGCAACAAGAAATACCACGCTCAAGAGTGTAAGTATATTACGACGCCTTTTTTTATCAGGCGGAGTCCGCTTTGTGGCGAGGTCCTTCCAGCCGATACTCTCGTTTTGTTGCATCTGCGCCAATGATCCGTTAGCCCCACCGCGATCTGTACCATTATTGAATGCCATGCGACCCTTCCTCTATCAATACAGCAGCCCTCTTGTGTTTAAGCCGCTTTTAATATCCAGAATATCTACGTTTTTAGACGTATCTGGTACACTATTGACACGCTACTAGGACGTTTATCTACTTTTTTACTATCGACAGAAGTTGCTAGAGTCGATAGGGACGCTCTGCTGTAATAAACGCTTGTCGCAATGGGGAACTGTGGAGAAGACACAGAAAACACCCCTACGAGCTATGTAGAGGTGTGCATCATTGCTATGGTACAAGTAAGCATAATAGCGTATGTGTTTGTATGGAAGATACAATAGTATCATGTTAAACGGACGAACGTATCAAGTAAAACTTGCCATACGGGGACTATTCGGATAGACTGAAAGACAACGCATAAAGGTAGGGACCGATTCATCGCGTCCTCTTGGCGTCTTGATTGCCGACGAGGACGCGATGAATCGGTCCCTACAGACGAAGGAGATACATTGCTTCATGACCGAGAGTTTAAACGTAATCAGCACATTTCAGTTTTCGCCTGCTTCATTGGAGAAGTTGCGCGAGGCCGCAGATGCAGAGGTCCTGTGCATCACGAACAATGATGAGTTTTTGGCACGCCTTCAGGAGGCTGATGTACTTTGCTCGTATTGGGTTCCTGATGGCTGGCGCACACTTACGAAGCGGTTACGCTGGTTGCAATGTTCGGGCGCGGGCGTCGATAGCCTGTTACCAACAGGTATTTTGGACACAGAAAGTAGCATCGTTGTAACAACTGCGGTAGGCATCAACACAACGCCAATTGGCGAGTATGTATTTGGTAGCATGTTGATGTTTAACCGTACATGGCCTGAGATGGTACGTCTGCAAAATCGCCATGTATGGCCTCGTAGTGTCACCTGGTACAAGTTAGGCGGACGAGAGCTAGCCGGACAGACGTTGGGTATTGTTGGATTAGGAAGTATTGGTCGGCGTGTCGCACAGTTGGGACGAGCATTTGGAATGCGTATCTTGGCGACACGACGTACCATGCAAGAGGGGATACAAGACCCAGATGTCGATCAACTCTATACAACTGCGCAGCTACACGAGATGCTCAGCAAGAGCGACTATGTAGTCCTTTCGGTGCCGCTCACTCAAGAGACGGACCACCTGATTGGTGAGGCTGAGTTGCGCGCTATGCAGCCACATACATACCTTGTAAATGTTGCACGCGGTCGTGTTATCGACGAGCAGGTACTGATTCGTGCACTCAGAGAGGGCTGGATCGCGGGTGCGGGCCTTGATGTGACGGAAGAAGAGCCGTTGTCAGCCGAAAGTCCTTTGTATACAATGCCAAACGTGATTCTGACGCCGCATATTTCGGGGATAAGCGTCAAATATGATGAACGACTTACGAACCTCTTTGCCGACAACCTGCGCCGCTTCCGCAAGGGTGAAGTACTACATAATCGCTACGAAGCTGAGCGTGGGTATTAGAAATTGCCTTTATTGGGTATGACTCTCTACATGAATGGGTGAATGCTAACAACCAAGCGCGGGAACATCTCTCGGTAGGGGCAGCAATTTATTGCGCCCAAAGATGGGGGCGCGGGGCAACACGTCGGCAACGATTCTCTCGCCCCAACGCGAAC
>CAXUIS010000289.1:0-6871 GCA_964250915.1 uncultured Ktedonobacteraceae bacterium
GCCAGATTTCCTGCCGCACCAGGAGCGTAGGGACAACCACCAAGCCCGCCTACTGACGAGTCAATGGTACTAATCCCCATCTGCAATGATGCCAGGACATTGGCTAGAGCTGTTCCACGTGTATCATGAAAATGAACAGCTATTTGCTTAACTGAAATACTATGTGCTGTTAACAGGTCTATCATTTCCATAACCTGTATTGGTGTTGCAACACCGATAGTATCGCCAAGCGAAATCTCCTCTATACCCATTTCTAACAGTGCCTGTGCTACAGAGAGAACACGCTGTGGGTCCACAACTCCCTCATAGGGACAACCAAAAGCAGTTGAGATGTAGCCGCGCACAGGAATATGCTCCTGTCGCGCAAGTGCTACAACGGGTCGAAAGTTTGCGAGACTTTCCGCGATTGTTGCATGAATGTTGTGTTGCGTAAAACTTTCACTCGCGGCAGTAAAGACAGAAACAGAACGTACACCAGCAGTAATCGCACGCTCCATTCCTTTAAGATTGGGAACCAAAACAGGGTAGTGTATGTCTTGTCTCTGTGCGATACCAGCCATGACAGCAGTGGCGTCACTTAGTTGTGGAATCGCGCGAGGGCTAACAAACGATGTGGCTTCTACAACTGGTAATCCTGCTTCACTCAGTAAGTTGATAAAGTGTATTTTCTGCTCGGTTGGAACATATACCTTTTCATTCTGCAAACCGTCACGTGGCCCGACCTCGACAATGCGTACAGAAGTAGGAAAAGAGGGAAACGAATGAGCCATAGTTATGCCCCCCTATATTCAGGCTGTTGAGCTGGTACTGTTCTTTGACCCTGCCGTCTTTTTTCATCTTGCTCTTCTGGTGAAGGCAAAAGGCGTATATCTGCGGGTCCTTCAATTTGAGGAACGTCCGGTTGATTTCGCTCAACTCGTATCTTTGTAATACGTCTCCCACGCGTTGTAAGCACAGTAAATTTCAAATCTTTATAGGTTGTGGTATCACCAGCAACAGGAATCTTATCAAGCTGTTCGTAGACAAAGCCACCCAGCGTCTCATAGTCGCCCTCTTCGAGCTTCATATCCATCATGTCGCTAAACTCATAAATGTTGATTTTCGCATCGAAGATATATTCGTTTTCATTAACTTTTTCGTACAGTACCTCTTCGTGGTCGTACTCGTCCTGGATGTCTCCAACAATCTCTTCTACAAGGTCTTCAATGGTAACGAGGCCCGCAACTGAACCATACTCATCAACAACGATCACCATGTGAACACGCTTCTGACGTATCTCACGTAGCAGGTCATCGAGTTTCTTACTTTCAGGCACAAAGTAGGCGGAGCGCACGAGGTCACGTATTGGGAAAGTATTATGACCCTCGCGTAGTTGTTTCAACATGTCTTTCGTGTACAGAACGCCAATGATCTCGTCGATACCAACGCTCTCCTCATAGACAGGGATACGCGAAAAGCCGCCTTGCAGTGCGACATCAACTGCTTCCGTCACCGTCGCAGTACTGTCAAGTGTTACCATGTCAATGCGCGGAACCATCACTTCGCGCACAGTTGTATCAGCAAACTCGAAGATACTGTGAATCATATCCGTCTCTTCCTCTTCAAGTACCCCTTCCTCCTCACCCACTGTGACCAATAGACGAAGCTCTTCCTCCGTCACGAATGGGCTGTTATGCTTTATCTGCCCACCGAGAATACGTACAAAGAACGAGGTGATACCACCTAGCATGACTACGACTGGATGCAGCACCCATGCGGTCCCTTTGACAAGACCAATGAGTGCGCGTGCCCAACGCAGAGGATTCTGAACTGCTGCTGTTTTCGGTGTGATTTCACAAAAAATTAAGACGACAAGCGAGATAACAATAGATGAAAGTAATTCACCATACGTTGCTGAAAAACGTAATGCGAGGACTGTTGCTAAACTTGATGCAACGATAACAGCAACACTATTGACGATAAGGATAGAAGACAGAAATGTATTTGGCTCCGCTAAAAGACGCTCAATATCAGCAGCTTTAGTATCGCCTTCTTCAACAAGGTTTTTAAGTTTGATACGGCTGATAGAGGTAAACGCTGTTTCAGCGGCAGAGGCGAGACCACAGAGGACTAATGTTGCGAAAAGTATTGTAAGTTGAAGCCACGCTTGGGCATCAAACTGTGGGATATGCAAATCAATTCCAGCGGCTATACTTGCAAGGCCAGGGCCATCCATAGCTGCTATTACTCCTTTTTATCACTCTCTACACTTGAGGTATCCAACGGTTGCATGATACGCAATACATGCGCAGGAACGCCTACGACGAGTGCATGCGGTGGAACATCGCGGGTAACAACCGCTCCTGCTCCAGTATATGCATACTCACCAACCGTTACTGGTGCAACGAGTATTGTATCGCACCCAATGAAAGCTCCTGCTCCAATTTCGGTGTGATGCTTCTGCTTACCATCAAAGTTAGAGGTAATAGTGCCAGCAGCGATATTCGTATGTTCGCCGACAGTGGCATCGCCGAGATAGCTAAAATGATGCATATCGGTCTCGGCTCCGATATACGAATTTTTTATTTCTCCGAAGTTACCCATACGCACATTATGCGCGAGGTATGCACCAGAGCGACAATGACTGAAAGGACCTACACGTACATCATCTTCAAGCGTCGTTTCTTCTAGTGCAGACCCTCGAATGATACATCGTTCTCCTATTGTTGATGCATCAATAGTAGTGTTTGGTCCGATACGACAATCGCTCCCAATGGTCGTCTTGCCTGTAAGTATCGTACCAGGAAGAATAACTGTATCCATACCAATAGAAACGGTGTCGTCGATATATGTTGTGGCAGGATCGACAATGGTCACACCTGCATACATATGTCGCTCAAGAATTCGCTTTCTCAATAGGCGCTCTGCTTCAGCGAGCTGCACACGATCATTAACACCAATTGTCTCATCTAATGTTCCATTCACAGTAGTTATAACACGCTCTTGCACACCTGCTATTCCTACTAGATCGGTGAGATAGTATTCACCAGAAGCATTGCGTGGTAACGCACGCAGCGTGTCCCAAAGCCATGCACGATCAAAGCAATACACACCAGAGTTTACTTCTCTGATACGCTTCTGCTCTGGTGTCGCACGTTTCATTTCCACAATCTCACGCACACGTCCCTGCGAGTCACGGACAACACGACCAAAATCAGAGAGTTGTTCTGTCGTAGCAGTGAGAAAGGTGATAGTAGCGTGCTGTATGATGTGCTCGTGAAGTACGCTTGCTAGCATATTGCTACTCACGAGTGGTGTGTCCCCATAGCACACGAGTACAGTTTGTGGTAGTGGATACAGTGCATCAACAGTTGATTGTGTAACTAGTACAGCATGACCTGTTCCTAATTGCTCTTCCTGAAAGGCATAAAGACAACGCTCTCCAAAAACAGTTTCTATTTGCTGAGCCTCATGTCCAAGCACAACGATGGGTTTATGTGTGGAGGAGGCTATGGGCTGACTAAAAGAAGAGAGAGTTGAAGGAATAGCTTCGACAGCATTAAGTACATGTGCCATTAATGGCAAACCTGCCAGAGGGTGAAGAACTTTGGGCAATTTTGAACGCATCCGAGTACCTTTGCCTGCTGCAAGTACCACGGTCGCATATGTATTCATGAGCGAATATACAAACCTTTTTTGTTTTCTCTATAAACATATAAATAGAGCGCAGAGAAAGATATCACTGCGCCTCTACGCTAAAAGAAAATATTGGCTCGGGTGCCAAGATTCGAACTTGGGAATGGCGGATCCAAAGACCGCTGCCTTACCACTTGGCCACACCCGAATGGTGCCGTGTAACGAAAGTTACGACGCAAGTATATTACACGAAATCGAGAGTGTTGTCAACAGATATTTTTGTCTTTTCGTTTTGTATCTTTTCAAACCTTGACAATATGACAGCCACGGTGTAATCTCTTAAGAGAAGAAGTGAGAATAATTCTCATTATTAGGGTGTACTAACATGATAAAAGAGAAGCTAAACACGAACGCACAGGCTGTCCTGGATGTTGTACGCTCAGTACAGACACATCCAACAGCCTTGGAGGTGTACGAGAGGGTTAAGCAGGTACGTCCTCGTATAGGGCTAGCGAGCGTCTATCGCATCTTAGGACACCTCGTTGAGCAAGAATATATCAAAGAGTTATCTTACGGCGATGGAAGTTCACGTTATGATGGGCGCATAACGCGGCACGACCACGGAGTCTGCACAAGTTGCGGAGCACTTCTTGATTTACCTATTGAGGTGACAGTATCACAGCAAGTCTTACAGCAGGCAGCACATGCCGCAGGTCTTGAGCTAGCCACCCACGAAGTACGTCTTTATGGGCGTTGTACATCGTGTCAAACGAGCGAAACGTATCAGTAACACATGGATCAGACACATATTAATGTTTTAAGGGAGTAAGGCAAATGTCATTAGAGCAACAACCTTTATCACAGGAACCTAGTAGCGTGGAGAATCATGCTGCTGAACAAGTGGAACAAAAAACCATAGAACAAAAAGAACTTGAGGAAACTCCTGGTACTACCAGAGAGCAGCTCGCAGAGATAGTCAAGGGCCTAACGTCAAGAGACAACAGCGATACGACAGCACACAACTTTCTGTTACGTGTCGTACAACCTGGGTTAGCTGGTCTCATGGATGGCTCAGTCTCAACACTCGCTCCAATTTTTGCGACGGCATTCGCCACGCATATCGCATTCACAACATTTCTTGTAGGTATGGCTTCAGCCACAGGCGCAGGCATTAGTATGGCCTTCTCGGAGGCTCTGTCAGATGATGGTCAGTTGACCGGACGCGGTAGCCCTATCATTCGTGGTGGAATTACGGGCCTCATGACCTTCTTTGGTGGAGCATTACATACGTTGCCATTTCTTATTCCAAATGTGCATATCGCGCTCTATGTTGCATACGTTGTTGTTGCGATAGAGCTTATTATCATATCCGCAATTCGTCATCGCTACTTTGGCACAAGTTGGTGGCTGTCAGCCGTGCAAGTCGTTGGTGGAGGTATTCTTGTATTCGCCGCCGCCCTCATCTTTGGAAATGCGTGAGTAAAACAGAGAAAGACAGGATGGTGGTAGTGTCACCATCCTATCTTTCTCTGTTTTACTCTCCTAGTGAGAGTACTGCCATAAATGCCTCTTGTGGTATTTCCACATTACCTACCATTTTCATGCGTTTCTTGCCCTCTTTTTGCTTCTCTAGCAGTTTGCGCTTACGGGAAATGTCGCCACCGTAACACTTGGCAAGCACGTCTTTACGCATAGCTCGCACAGTCTCACGTGCGATGATCTTGGAGCCAATCGCGGCCTGAATCGGCACCTCAAAGAGCTGTCTAGGAATGAGTCCACGTAACTTCTCAACGAGCGCACGACCTTGATAGTACGCCTTATCACGGTGAATAATCAGCGAGAGCGCATCAACGGGATGTCCATTGACAAGAATATCTAGCTTCACAAGGTCGGAAGATTGATAGGTTCCAAATGTGTAGTCTAGCGAGGCGTAGCCCTGTGTACGTGACTTTAGTTGATCGTAGAAATCAATAATTACCTCACCAAGCGGCATCGTATAGGTTAAAAGAACACGCGTTGCCTCAATATACTTTACTTCCTTGAAGATACCACGGCGGGTAATCACAAGATCCATAATCGTGCCAATATAGTTTGCAGGCGCGAAAACCGATATTTCCATCATCGGTTCCTCGATGTCCTCGATCTCATTCGTCGGCGGCATCTCCGATGGATTGTCAACCTCGATACTCTCGCCATCAGTTTTCAAAACGTGATATTCGACGCTTGGTGCAGTGGCGAGAATATCCAAGTTATACTCGCGCTCTATACGCTCCTGAATAATTTCCATATGCAACAGACCCAGGAAACCACACCGAAAGCCAAAGCCTAGCGCGTTTGAGGTTTCTGGTTCGTAAAAGAGCGAGGCGTCATTCAGCCGTAAACGATCTAACGCCTCACGCAGGAGTGGGTATTCGCTACCTTCTACTGGATAGAGACCAGCAAATACCATTGGTTTAGCAGGTTTATAGCCCGGCAACATCTCGACATCGTCTAAAGCACTTGGAATTGTCACAGTATCACCGACACGGCAGTCTTTGACATTTTTGAAGCCAGTTGCGATATAGCCAACCTCGCCTGTCGTAAGTTCTTCTGCTGATGTAAGACGCGGATGAAAGTAGCCAGCCTCAAGGATATCGGTTGTGCTACCCACAGCCATCATTGAGACACGCTCGTTGGTACGTAACTTGCCATCGACAACGCGCAGGTAAGCAATCACACCTTTATAGGCATCGTAGTGAGAGTCGAAGACCAGCGCGCGAAGTGGCTTCTCTGTATCCCCTTTTGGCTGCGAAATTTGTTTAATCACCGCCTCAAGGATATCTTGTGTGCCGATACCCTCTTTTGCGGAGGCAAGAATACACTCTTCACCCGGTATGCCGATGACTTCCTCCACCTCTTTCTTCACCTTTTCGGGATCAGCACTGGGCAGGTCAATTTTGTTAATCACCGGAATAATGGCAAGGTCAGCCTCTAGTGCAAGATAGAGATTCGCTAATGTCTGGGCTTCGATTCCCTGCGTTGCGTCAATAACAAGCAAGGCACCTTCACAGGCAGCAAGACTACGCGAGACTTCATAGGTGAAGTCTACGTGCCCAGGCGTGTCGATCAGGTTCAGTTCGTATTCTTCACCGTTCAGAGCAGTGTAGCGCATACGAACCGCCTGCGCTTTGATAGTGATACCCTTTTCACGCTCTAAATCCATCTGGTCGAGCGTCTGCTCCATCATATCGCGCTTGGAAACGGTACCAGTGTACTC
>CAXUIS010000290.1:0-1270 GCA_964250915.1 uncultured Ktedonobacteraceae bacterium
GACGAGATAGTAGACATCACGGACAGAGTAGAAGCATATCTCCATGAAGCACACACCGAGAACGGTATCTGTAATGTTTTCATCGCTCATACGACGAGCGCGATTACTACGGCTGACCTGGACCCAGGGACGGATCGCGATTTTCTTGATGCACTGAGAGGCATGTTACCGCATCTTTCTTATCGGCATCCACATAATCCGGCTCATGCACCTGATCATTTGCTTTCCTCGATCATTGGGCCTTCGGTATCAGTCCCATATGCGAATGGAAAACTGCTTTTAGGGATATGGCAACGCGTTGTTTTAGTTGAGTTAGATGGGCCGAGACAGCGTACAGTTCACGTCTCATACGCGGAATAAGTCCTTTCTCCCCTATCAAGGTTTCTACAGACGAGAAGTTGTAAATTGTGTCCTTCAAAAGGAACAGAGGTACAAGATGCTTCGCTTCAGAAACTATTGGACATACAGTGCTGGTCTCGCCATTGCTTGGGCAGTTGCTCTTATACTCATACTGACGATTCGGGGTAGCGAGGGCTTGCAGACCACGCTGTTGGTCTTTTTCGGCTTTTGTATAGGCTGGGTCTCGACGACGATTGCTCGATACGTCTATCCGCCGCCAAATCGTTGGAGATTGAACCGTCGCGAGGAGTGATATTCTCAAAGGACAGGAGTCATTAAGAGTTGCCAATTCTACTTGCAACATGCTATAGTATGGCACGGAATGCATTGGCAACTTGGAAATTTAGGAAGAAGATTGTGTAGTATGGCCTCTCAGGGAACCCGACCGAAAGCAACGTCTCGTATAACTCCTCCACCCGTCATTCAGCTTACCGCTAACCCACAGCAAATCGCCGCCATTGCCCATAACAGTGGACCAGCAGCGTTTGTTGCGGCAGCCGGAACAGGTAAAACGACAATCCTTGTGCAACGCCTTGTACGCTTGATTGCGGATGAGAGAGTTGACCCCGAAGCAATACTATGCGTCACGTTTACACGAGCCGCCGCCGATGAGATGGAGAAACGTGCACTCAAGGCTCTTAAGGGTCGTGGCTTTACGGCAAAAGATGTCAAGGGACTGCGCGTTGTGACCTTCCACGGACTCGGACATCATATGTTGCGCGAAAAGCTTGAATGGACGCCACAAGAGCTAAACAAGCGTCTCATTAGTGGCGAACCGCGTCAATGGCTTGCGGAAGATATTCTGCGTCCGTGGCGTAGTGATCGTTCACGTGGCATGAATTGGGATGTTGAGATTGCTGATGTGCTGAGC
>CAXUIS010000290.1:1370-6806 GCA_964250915.1 uncultured Ktedonobacteraceae bacterium
GATGAGACGCAGGATACAAACCCTTCTCAATATAAGCTCATTCAATATATTGCTGCCCCGAAAAATAATGTCGTTGTGGTAGGAGACCCCGATCAGGCCATTTATCAGTTTCGTGGTGCTAGTCCAGAGGCGTCAATTCTTTCGTTTCGGGAGATGTATCCTAAAGGGATTATTTATCGCATCGAACACAATTATCGTTCGACACCACAAATTCTTGAGGCCGCGAATAAGTTGATCGTGCACAATGAGACAACGCCAGGGTTTGAAAAGATATTGCGTGCCACACAACCAGATGGTGGGCCTGTGACGGTGACAGCTTATGAGGATCAGGAACGCGAGGCCGACGGTATCGCTACCCGTATCGCATCGCTGATCAAAACATGGCGCGAACGACAAGAAGCCTTATCATTCCAGGATATCTTCGTGCTGTCACGCACAAACTTTCATCTTGCATCCGTTGAGATTGCTTTGGCACGTAACGGTGTTCCCTATCGTACAGTTGGCGGCTCTTCATTCTTCAAGCGCAAAACAACGCGTGACATGCTGGCATACCTTGCGTTAATTGACGGTATACGTATCCATCAGGAGTATCTAGCATCACGCACTAGCGCAGCACCACAAAAATGGGATGATATATTTACACCAATTCACTGTGGCGAGCAAAATATGGCCTTTCGCACTGTGGCGAATATCCCTTCACGCGACTATTTTGCGCGTACAACCAAGACTTCGCATCGCTTCACTCCAACCTTCTTTGGCACACTTATGGCTCATGCAGGTGGGCGTCCTTTACTACAATATTGCGAGGAACATAGTTACACTATCGCGGCAGAGTATCAACTGGGCATCAAAGATTTTGTCGCACTGCTGCAACGGGTCGCTCAGCAATGTAACAATTCGCCAGCACAAGCTATCACCTTATTACGTCAGTTTGCCTATGATATGCACCTGCGCCATTGCGATGGCAAACATAGCGAGAGCGAAGAAGAGACTGAGACACCAGCACCAAAGGAAGAAGTCAAATTAGAGGGCCGCTATGACGAGCTAGAGGAACTTGCACACATCGCACAACGCCATCATACAATTCGGCATTTTCTGACCGCGATGGCGCGTCTCAAAGAGCAAGCAGAAGAGAGCAGCAAGAACAAGCGGGATTGTGTAAACCTTATGACGATTCACAAGGCAAAGGGGTTAGAAAGTCCCGTTGTTTTCGTGATGGGCCTCACTGAAGGCATCTTTCCTCATAGACGTTCCTACACACTAGCAGAGGACGGTCCAGTCGTACAAACAGGCATCGCGGAAGAGCGTCGGCTAGCATATGTCGCCTACACGCGAGCGCAAAAGCAACTCTATCTCTCGTCCATCCTGCAATACCGAGGCAGTGACGCTGTTGCGTCACGCTTTATCGAGGAAGCTGGTCTTATGCCAACAGATGAAGATGGAGTACTGAATCCCTACCTCTTTCATCATGACGGCTCCATACGACAACTTAGCCCATTGGTAACAACACCAACACTGTTTGAATAGCCTATGATATGGGATAGGTCATGACAGAGGCAGAGCATCTGTCATGCCTCAACTGACACTATAACACATTCTCAACTTTATCTTGCTCTAGTATAGGAGAAACATCTGAATCGTTATCCAAAATTGGGCGCAGGAACGTGTAAAATGCTTGGGCTGACCGTGAAAGTTGTTTGTCAGCACGCCGGATCAGGCTAAGTTGTGGACGTAAGTCTAAACCAGCAACAGGTAAGCGTACGAGATCGCCCGTAGCAATCTCACGTTTTGTAGTGAGATGTGAGACCATTGCTGCACCAACACCACTTATAACCATTTGCTTAATCGCTTCATTATCGGTCAACGTTAAAAGTGGATGTATTTTCACGCCATGCGTATGTAGTGCATGCTCGATCACCTCACGGATACCGCTTCCTTGCTCACGCAATAGCAATTCGCCATCTGCCAACACCTGCGGTGTCACGACAGAGAGCTTATTCCAATGATGTGTTGGAGCAGCCACAAGCACTAACTCATCATACGAAAACACCTCAACCCTAAGTTCCGAAGGCAAACGCATTGGATCGCCCTCGACCAATCCGATATCGATATTCCAATTCAGCGTTTCTTCAACGATTTCTTGCGAGTTGAGAATTGAAATATTTAGTGCCACATGCGGATAGCGTTTGTGAAAACGTGCTACGATAGGCGGAAGTAGATACACACCCGTTGTCGTATTCGCCGCGATTGTCACCTCACCACCTTCCACATCGCGCAATGTATTCAGGGCCTCTTCCATCTCACGCTCAAGGGCAAAAAGTTGACGTGCATGGCCCTGCAACATACGTCCTGCATGTGTAAGCGCGATTCGCCTCCCTTGTCGTTCAACCAACTCCAAGCCAATCTCGTGTTCCAAGCTTTGAATCGTTTTCGTTACCGCAGGTTGACTTAGCCCTAGTTCCTCCGATGCGCGTGTAATATGCTCTAGCTCTGCCACCTTCAGGAATACGCGCAAGTTTTGCAAATTCATATATTTCTCCCAAATTCTCACCACTTCGTGTAAGTCCAGGGTGCTAAAAATGTGGCTCACTGCATAATACCAAAAAGTGTCTATAAAGCATAGGGCTTTCTCTTATTATAACATAACAGAATGCTTCATATAACTTACAAGAATGCTTTGACTTATGAATACAAATACAGCCCCGCTATCGACAAAGCAGAGTCTCTATGTGATAATACTTCTGATTATTTTCGTTGTATATGTTGTATATAAAGAATAATTACAGAATATTGCTTCTATTTTCTTTGTGGAGAGACAATTTTATGGCAGCGTGTACCCGTTGTGGTTTCGAGCAAAATGGTACGCAGACATATTGTGAACATTGTGGCATGTTTTTACCGACACTCGCTATCTATAATCCAGGGCAGCCAGAGTACAAGGTTTCATCTCAAATCGTAGTCCAACGTTCAGATCAAAGATTTTTATCAGAGGACAATCTGACCACTCAAATGGTTCTTAATCGGTGTATACGAGAAGCTATAGCCATCGTTGGACTTCTCATAGCTAGCTTTGGAGCGTTCGGGTTCTTTAATAACTTGATAGGTGGGGGTTGGGCACTGCTTTTAGGGTTCCTTGTACTACTAGGAGGAACTATAGCTGTAAGCGTCCTCTTTTTTGTGGAGAAACTCCTACCACGTCTTCGTTGGTCTCAAATAGCAGGAGGAGGGATAGGAGCTACTATCATATGCTTTCTCATAATTGTAATACTATCGGGAATCGTACAAAATAGCACGTTAGGCAAAGACTTGGGATATGGTGCCACAATTTTTCTCTATGGGCTTAGCATTGTAGCACTTGTAGTGTGGTAGGTACACACACCACTGTCTCTCGGTAGGGGCAGCAATTCATTGCGCCCAAAGATGGGTGGGGAGGGAGACACGTCGAGTATGTGAATCTTTGCTGACGTGTTGCTCATCCACTACCTGGGCGCAATGAATTGCTGCCCCTACCGATATGCTAGAGTCGTATATTATACACCATTAATTATGATAACCTCCCTCGCTCGCGTCGCGCTTTTCAGGTCGATGAGTGATGCTTCTATGTCTGCATATTGTTGAGATGTGTTGGAATGCATATTAATGGACCACACCTCTATCTCAGCACCAACGGATAAACCTTGCTCAGCTTTGTAACGCCGAACCTGCCGTAATGATTCGAGTAAGATTTTCGCTGTCACTTCCGCATCTTCATCAAGCCATTGTGTATGTATGTCAGGCCATATCATACGATGTAGGGAGACGACTTCCTCTTGCGAACGAAATAGCTCCTGGTATATCTTCTCCGTGACATAGGGTAAGTAAGGTGCCAATAGTTTAAGTATGGTCAACAATGTATGATAGAGCGTCCACTGCGCGGCTTCATGTTCGAGTCCTGTCGCTTGATACAAACGAGCCTTGGCTAATTCCAGGTAGTTATCGCACAAATCAGACCAGAAAAAGCGTTCAACCTCAGCACGAGCAGTGGAGTACTCTCCACGTTCTAATTCTGCTGTCGCAAAAGCAATGGTACGAGCGAGATGTGAGAGCAACCAGCGGTCCGTCGGCAACAACGCTCCTGGTATCTCATCTTTATTCACAAAATTAGTCAGACGAGCTTCTGCAAAACGACTTGCATTCCATAGTTTTGTGACAAGACGACGCCCGTTAGCAATAGTTTCTGTGTTAAACGGTGTATCACTGCCTGTTTTAACGGAGGTTGCCCAGTAACGCAAAGCATCGGCTGACTCCTGCTCGATAATTTCCATAGGCCCAACCTCTTTATGTCCCTTTGATTTAGAAATCTTGTTACGCTCGGCTGATAATGCATGACCAGAAATCATGATAGTTTTCCACGGAACTTCGTTTGTGTGATAGAGAGCCTTGACGATTGAGTAAAACGCCCATGTACGAATGATATCGTGTGCTTGTGGACGCAAACTTGCGGGAAAGTGTTCCGCGAACCATGTATTATCGTCGGGCCAATGACTAATGATCAATGGTGTGCATGAGGATGTCGCCCACGTATCCATAACATCAGGCTCTGGCTCAAAACGTGTTGAACCGCATGCACAAGCCCGCGTAGGTTTTACACATCTTGGGTCAATCGGGAGTTGCTCAAGAGTCGCTAACATCAATTCTCCACAAGATGTACATATCCACGCAGGAAATGGAACGCCTAAAAATCTTTGCCGTGAGATGCACCAATCCCACTGCAAGTGGTCAACCCAATGTTCATAGCGTGTGCGCATGTGCTCAGGGTGCCATGAAATCATGCGTCCCGCCTCAATAAATCGTTCTTTCTGGTCAAGCACACGAATAAACCACTGGCGTGTATGCAGATACTCGACAGGTGTACCACAACGCTCATGCGTACCAACGTTATGCTCTATCATTTCCTGATGTAGCATGCGTCCTGTTTCGGCGAGGTACTGTAGCATACGCTTTCTGGCTTGAGGAATTAAAAGACCAGCAAAGGGGCCAGTCAGTACTGTCATGCGTCCATTGCGTCCAATAGCCGCTCTCAAAGGCAGTTGATGTGTACGCCACCAGCGTACATCTGTCGCATCGCCAAAAGTACAGCACATGACAGCACCAGTGCCTTTTGTTGGATCAGTTTGCTCATCTGCGAGAATAGGAACGTCTATCCTTGCTTGTTGTGAGAATGCTTGACTTTCAATTGTCGCAGTTGTGCCAACGAGATGTGCATAGCGTGTGTCTCGTGGATGTACAAAGATAGCAACACAGGCTGGTAGAAGTTCTGGACGAGTTGTGGCTATAGGTAAAATGCTACTCTCTTGTGTCTGAAATGCAATAATTGAAAATTGCGTTGGCAGTACCATATCGTCAAGTTGTAGAGAGAAATACAGAAAACGCCCTCAAGTTCTGCGCCCTCTGTAC
>CAXUIS010000291.1:0-6803 GCA_964250915.1 uncultured Ktedonobacteraceae bacterium
TATAAACAGACCCATTGAGTAATATTCAGCAAAAACATGAAGTACGTCCAGTACAAAAGCTCCGCTTGTCACATGTAGAGAGAACGTGTTACACTTCTTTATAGAAGGTGTAGTGTTATTCTTTTCCTACATCCACTTTATTATGTAAATGAGGCTAGACGTATGGATACATCAATCTTAGAAACACAAAAATTCCACTTTGGTAGCAAAATAATTTGCTCGGATGGTGAAGAGGGTATGCTGGTACAGGTAGGGTTTGACTCAGCTACCCGTCGTATTACGCATATAGGTATAAGGCAAGGACGATTTTTCGGTAAAACTACCTATTTGCCCTACGATACTGTGACGAATGCGACGGGTGAAGGTGTGACACTACGTATTCCTGGTGCTGATGTACTAGCCGCAAGCAAAAACGCTCCTAACGCTGTATTTCTTGACAACAAAAGCGTTGTCGAAGCGGGTGGACAAGGCACAACGGGTAGAGGGTCTTTGCTCCTTGTTGCTGTACAGCCAGAAAGTGGTACGATAGCCTATATCGTTGCACATCATCTCCGTGCTGGACAAGACACGATGCTTTCTCAGGAATATATAACGAATATTACAGCAGACTGTATTACTGTGACACTATCAGATGCAACACTACAAGCCCTGCCTGTGTATCGCTCGGATGCTGACCTACAACAAGAAGTCGAGCGTGTGTTGTTCGATCTGACAGCATTGCACGTTGACTACAAGGGCATGACAATACGCGTTTTGGATGGGATTCTACACTTGGATGGCAATATCTCAAGTTCGCTCCGCACAGATGTAGTGCAGGACCAAGCGTACGGTGTGCAAGGCTTATTAGGAATACAGAACAACTTGATTGGCGACGATGTTCTTGCTGCAGACCTTGCTAGTGCATTAGGACGTGACGAACGTACACATGATTTACCCATAGGCGTTTATCCTAAGCTTGGTGTTATCCGTTTGAGTGGTGCAGTACATACGCCACAACAGAAAGCAGCCGCTGAAGAGATCGCACGCTCGTTTCCCAATGTCCGGGGCATCGCAAATACATTGGTTGTTGATGCAAATGCCGACTTAATTCACGTTATGTCACCTGCCGAAGGCGGAGAGGCTAACGACCTCATTCCAGGCAAATACATTCGCCATACAAAATGAGCCAATAGTATTGTGATATATGTACATGTCTACTTATTAGCAAAAAAGACGCTTCTATCGTAACGACAGAAGCGTCTTTCTTTGTATTAGCGAAGGGCTTGGTCCAGGTCCTGTAGAATGTCCTCTACATGCTCGATACCAACTGATAAACGCACACAGCCCTCAGTAATGCCTATGCGTTGACGCTCGCGTTGTGTGAGCGTGCGATGTGATGACATCGCTGGATAGCTTACCAGTGAAAAGACATCACCTAATGTGGTTGCGGGTAGACACAGGCGCAATTTGTCGATGAAACGGAATGTTGCCTCGCGCGTCTGCTCTTTCAGGTCAAATGAGAGCAACCCCCCATATTGCTCATGGTCAAGTAAGCGTGTTGCAAGCTCGTGTTGTGGATGATCTGTTAGACCAGGATAATAGACATGCTCTATTGCTTCATGCTTTTGCAGAAAGTGGGCGACTTGTAGTGCGTTACTGCAATGGCGTTCCATGCGTAGCGATAACGTGCGTAGACCGCGTAGCATAAGATGTGATTCAAAAGGACTAAGCATTGCTCCTAGCAGCATAGAGTATGAGCGTAGCTGATCGAGAAGTGTATGCTTCGCGCTAATCGCTATGCCACCCGTACTATCGCCATGACCGCTCATATATTTTGTTGCGCTATGAACTACTATATCAAAGCCATGCTCAAGCGGTCTGACTAGAGATGGGGTCGTAAATGTACTATCCACGATAGTCACTGCCCCTATTTCACGAGCAGCCGCGCTAATGCCATCCAAATCAACTAATTTGACGAGTGGATTAGAAATTGTCTCCACAAACACAACATCTGGTTGCTCATTATGAAGAATTGCTGCGACATCGCCACAGCAGAGATCAGCCATCACGACTTCCACACCTATTGGTTCAAACACTTTTTGAAGTAGTCCCATTGTCGGGCCATAGATATCTTGAGACGCCACAATTTTTGTGCCGGGGATGCTCAGCCCACCTGCCAGAAGCGCGGCATGAATGGCAGCCATACCAGAACCAAAGGCAACAGCACCAATACCACTTTCAGCACGTGCAACCGTATCCTCAAATGCACCAGCATTTGGATTGGCTTGGCGCGCATACACAAACGCCGGTTCTCCTGTAGGGGTGGAACCACTAAACGCGGCGTCTAACGCATCCGCGCTCTCGTGAATGTATGTTGTGCTCGCGTAGATCGGGCAAACCGTAGGAGTCCCTGTAGCATCGGTAAGGCGCGTGTCTCGCCCACCGTGAACAAGTGATGTCTCTCTTCTCCACGGTGGTGTAGCGTCATGTTGGGTCATGGTAATCCTCTTCTTAAAATAGTAATGAGTTCATCTATACCACGATGAAGAGATGCAAATTTTGCAGTCTCTTCATCGGTGCACTCATTGGTCGCGTAGGTATATCATAAATTATGGTGTACAGAGACTATTCAGGTAATGTAACCCTTCTAATAGCTCTTGAATGGAAGGAAGCTCACTCTCATGTTCAGCAAGCCACTGTCTATACAATGCATTATAACGGTTTGCTAGCACAATACACGGTCCCACTTTTCTATCCGTACTATCCCACGTTGTATAGCGCGCGATGACTCCACCTTGTGAGTCTGCAAGCAGTGGGAAAGGAAGGCGGAGTGCTTCCTGCGCTTCCAGGTTGACGATGACGGTATCTGTCGTTATCGCAAGAATAGCACAATTTTCTTCACGAAAATCTTGAAAATGTTGTGCAAACATACGGAGTAAACCACGACTCTCGCTCATCATGGCACTTTGTGAAAAGAGCAGGACAAGGTTTTCACGCTGTTTATAGTCCCAGGGACTATGTGGCATACCATCAGCACCTGGCAGACTAAACGCGGGAATAATTGAATCTGGTTCAAGCAACGGCTGTTCCATAATGTGTTCCTCTAACAAAGGATACTATACATTTGTTTCCTTCATAGTACATCATACGAAGCCTACTTGCCTACTAATGAGTACAATAGGTTGGGTGGAAACGCTTGTAAAACACAAGAAATATTCGTATACTAGCCAAAAGACACCAGAACAATAACGAATAGAGAAGAAAGTAGTGTAGGCATGCAGTCTCGTACACAACGTGCGCTTGTGGATCAGGTAGATAAGTTACTTGTGGTAGGAAGTGGAAAGGGCGGGGTTGGTAAATCTACAGTAAGTGTAAACCTTGCGGTTGCATTAGCAAAACAAGGGTTAGCTGTTGGGCTGCTTGACGGTGATGCGTATGGGCCAAGTATTCCTATGATGCTAGGAGTGCGTAAACGAGGCGCGAGCAAAGGTGCAGAAGCGACGTTGCCGCTTGCTGAACGGAAAACAATGCCTCAAGCACAGAAAATACAACCATTAGTCCGTTATGGAGTCAAAATCATGTCTGTTGGCTTCTTTATCGGTGAAGAGCAAGCTGTAGCACCCATACCAGATGTACTAGGGTTGCTTATTCGACAGTTGCTCTACTCAGTTGACTGGGGCAAATTAGATTATCTTATTATTGATTTGCCGCCTGGAACGAGTGAGCCACAAGCAACTCTCTGTCGTGAAATGCAACTCGACGGAGCTATACTCGTAACGACTCCGCAGGATATCGCGCGTATTGACACCGCGAAGGCTCTCGCAATGTTTCAGAACGTATATGTTCCAGTGCTAGGAGTAGTGCAGAACATGGATGGATTTGTTTGCCCACATTGCGGGGAACGTGCTGAAATATTTCCACGAAGTCAGGAAACGCGTAATCTGCTTGATGAGTTGCCTCTGCTCGGCAGTATTCCGCTTGACCCTGCCGCTGTAGTTAGTAGTGACAAAGGACATCCAATCATTATCAGTATGCCTGAGTCGCCTGTTGCACAAGCGTTTACACGCGTGGCTACCAGTGTTGTCTCTGCGCTTGATACACAAAAGAAGTAACGTCAGAAAATGTAAAAGGCGTCATTTGGGACCAAGGTGCCCCTTTGAAAATGCCCTAATTTCGATTCTATAGCAATAAACGAACAGGAGTTTCTTATGCCTATCTGTCCAATTTGCGATGATACAGGTCTGCAAAACTCAGATTCAACACATCCTGAATTTTGCTATTGTGCTGCTGGTAAGCAAGCACGCCGCCAGTGGGAGACGAGTCAGGGAAGAGGAAAGCCACCGACGCCCGCTAGTTTTATTGATATTGCAAACCTCGAACAGGTGAATGCAAGTGTTGATGCTATGCGATCCTCACTTCTCGGCTCAGCCTCAACAGAGCCAACTGCACCTGAGAAACATCCCGCCATCCAACTGCTCTATCACATAGGACACGCTGGACATGAGGTGTCGATGACCGAGGCGACACAACTTTACGATCTGGCAAAAGCACTGGAAGGCTTCTTAGGGGATTTAGCACTCATTGGACGAACAATGAGACGATAATCATGGCGAACACTAGCAAAAATAGGTAGAAAGATTGACATGCATGGCTTCTTGCCACTATACTTTGTGCGTGTCTGTGCTTATGTACTGGTAGTCTTTCTTTTCTAGCTAAACTGTACCGTCGCCTGAATATATAAGTACGTGCTAGATAGGGAAATACGGAGGTTCCTGAGCATCGACGTACACGCACGGAGAGGAAGAATATTATGATGTGTCCGCGTTGTAATGCTGAATGGGATGTGAGTAAAAGTCCTTGTCCACAATGTGGACTTCTGGTACACCTACCTGGGCGTTTAGGAACGCGCCCCAACACGCCTCCTGAGCGAGTAACGCCTCCACCTCAGACACCGCGTGTAACACAGACGTCGCAAGTCAGTGACGGGTCATTTATCAGGCAACAATCTGGTGGCATGCCTCCTATCAATTCACAGTCTTCTGATGAGGTGTCCTCCACACGTCCTCAGGGGCAAAGTGGTCAGCAGGCTAACCATGTTTCTTCGATAAGAAGACAGGAGAATAGAGCATTTCCTACTCAATCTAGCAATCCACAGATGCCTATAACACCTTATCCGTCGCATATTTTACCGAGAACTCAACGTGTTGAGTCACAACGAGAGATGACAGAAGATTCACAACCCTTGCTTCCTGCTCAACAGCAATGGAATAACAGTGAAACGTCTTCGTCGCCTTCTATGAACGCTCTGCCGAACACGCCACGCCCTCTAAACATGTCTTCTCCTGATTATGAGAATAATCCTTATCTTGGTCGCTTGCGTAGAGACGATAGCCATGAGCTTGGAAGTACTGTTACTCCAACAGGCGATGGGGTGGGAAACGAGATAGCATCAACGCGTAATGTGCCACATAGACCCCAAGTGCAGTTACCTCTTAACCGCTCTACAGAGAATTTGTCACCTGATATGCAACGCCCTATTCGCTCAAACCATTTAGTTACTGATGCGCTTGCAAAGGAAAATCAACATCGGTCTATGACACCAACTTCTCTTTCGTCGGGAGCAGCTGCACTTACACCCAAAAGTAGCTTACATGACGAACTTCCACAACTTATTCCTGGCACACTACTACGTGGTGGGCGTTATCGGCTACGTGAGCTGCAAGGTCGTCAGGATTGGCTAGAGGGTGTCTTTGAGGCTACTTGGGTAGCGCAAGACGCCCAACGTTCAGGCTCACAGGTGATGATTCGTGAGTTAGTGACGCCCGATGGCAAGTCTATGGTCATGCAATCTACTCTCCGCAACGCAACGATGGCGTTAACATCAATAGGACGACACGCTCATATTCCTACTCTTTGGGATGCATTTAGCGATCAAGGACGTAACTTCTTTGTCTTTGAACCGACTGTAGGCGAATCTCTTGCTGCATACATGCGCCGTACTGGTCATGCACTACCTGAGCAAAATGTCATTGAGTGTTGCCTTCAAATGACAGAAATATTAGAAATTCTTGTACAACAGTCACCACCGCTCGTACATGGTCTCATTCAACCCGAACACATCCTTATGGGGCGTGCAAGTTCAGACTACATATTGACAAACTTCTCCATTATATTAGCGGGTGGAGCGACACAATATATTACAGGTATTGATCGTTCTCGTCTCACACCATACACCGCACCTGAGTTTGTACGCGGAACAATAGATGGACGCTCCGATTTGTACTCCTTATTAGCAACAGCGTACCATGCTGTAACAGGGAGTTTGCCAATCAATGCAGGAGTGAGCATTCCTCAGGCACAGCGTCTCAATCCTAACGTCTCTTCAGCCTTTGATGCCATCCTTGCAAGAGGGTTGCGTCCTATGGTCTCACAACGCTACCAGCGACCTTCTGAACTTCGTCAGGACCTGCTGGCAATGCGCTCTGCTCGTGGTACTGCGACTGCAAGCACTGCCTCACACACAGAACCGGATATGCCAAAGGTAGAGCGACCTATCTCTATACAACTGACTTCCACAACACAATCTGGGCCTTCCAGTGATGGTCTAGCGCAAGTACTACCCTCAATGCTATCATCCAGTCTGCTCGACGATCAAGAAAAAAGATTGCTCTTACCGAGTCCAGAAGACCTCCCTATCATGCAAGAACGCAATGATGTTCAGCAAGCAGCTTTTTGGCTCATTGGTATTCTCATCTGTCTTATAGTCATCGTTATCGTGAGTCGTGGCTTCATGTAGGATAAACAACATACAAAAAGAGAGGGAA
>CAXUIS010000292.1:0-6754 GCA_964250915.1 uncultured Ktedonobacteraceae bacterium
TTTCTTATTGATTGTAAGTCTACAAAATATGTTTGACTGTGGTCAAGAGACAAAGATAATGAATATTTTAGACAAGATAAGGAAGTTTTTATGCAACGAATTTGTGTCTACGCTGGCTCGAACGTTGGGGTGCGGCAGGAGTATCAGGATGCAGCACGAGCGTTGGGGCAGGAACTTGTTGCGCGTAATCTGGGATTAGTGTACGGCGGTGGACATGTTGGGTTGATGGGTGTACTTGCCGATACTGTACTGGCAGGAGGTGGTGACGTGACTGGTGTGATGCCCGCTGCACTATTTCCTAATGAAGTTGCGTATAGAAACGTGACGCAATTTTATGAAGTGGGTAGTATGCACGAACGCAAAGCGATGATGGCTGAGTTGGCGGATGGCTTTATCGCGCTCCCAGGTGGTTTTGGTACCTTTGACGAACTCTTTGAGATGATTACGTGGTCACAAATTGGACTGCATAGTAAGCCTGTTGGCTTGCTCAACGTCTCCGGCTTTTTTGAGCCACTACTTGCGATGGTCAAACATTCATCGGACGAAGGCTTTATTTCATCTCTTCACGCAAATCTCATTATACATAAAGAGACACCAGCCGAGCTTTTAGAGAGTTTTGCTGCTTACGTGCCGACTCCCAGGAAATCAAAGTGGACAAACTTACCGCAAGCATAAAAGCATTCGTTATAGAGAAAGATTGTTAGTGTACATGAGATTTAGGGCGTTAGTAGCAGTTCATCTTTTTCTCATTCGAGAGCAACACATATTGTTGTTGCGTCGCTACAATACAGGATATGCAGATGGACAATATAGTGTTGTTGCTGGTCATCTGGATGGGAACGAAGAAATTAAAACTGCGATGATTCGTGAGGCATGGGAGGAAGCCGGGATTGAGATCGACCCATCGCAGTTGCAAGTTGTTGGTGTCATGCATCGAAAATCAGGTGATGAACGGATTGACTTTTTCCTAGTCGCTACCGCATGGTCTCAAGAGATAATCAACAAGGAACCCCATAAATGTGATGAACTCGCGTGGTATCCCCTAGATGCTCTACCGAATACAACGATCCCTTACATAAGAACAGCTATTACAAACTATCATCAAGGAAAATGGTTTGATAGCTTCGGCTGGGAATAGAGACATGTAGGGACCGATGTATCGCGTCCTCGTTAGCAATTGAGAAGCCAAAAGGACGTGATACATCGGTCCCTACATATCTTTTCTTTACACCCACCGACGTACACGTTGTTTATAGGCAAGATACTGTGTGCCAAACTTACGCTCAAGGTAGCGTTCCTCGCGTTCTATAACACCGAAGGTCATTAGACCGAGGACAGCAGGGAGGATAAGTATCAGCCACAAAGAATTTACGAGAAACGTAATACCGATATAGAGCAGAGTCATGCCAAGATAAAGCGGGTTGCGTGTAAAACGAAATGGACCTCCAGTGACGATAGTGGTAGCAGGATGCGTTGGATTGATATTGGTATGCGCATTGTTCATTTGTCGAAAACCTGATACGCCAACTGCTAAGGCTATGCTGATACATGTACTGCCAACTGTTAAACCGATACCGCGAGAGGGACGTGGAAGATATTTGAGTGGAACAAGACGCTGAAGGAGGAGGCCAAGTGCTAACCCTCCTAGGTAGATAAACGGTGGTGGTGCAATGACTCCTGGGTTGTCCTGTATATTTTCTGCCATGTTTTTAATCTCCGTTTTATATGATAATAGAACATGTTTCTGTTAAGACTGTACTCTGCAATACTGTATCTGTCAACATCTTCTTCTAAAACTGTGTACAATGATTGAGTATGTTCTAAGGATGCACAGGTGCTTTGTTGAACGCAACAAACTAGTATGCAATATCGTGATACTTGTAAAGAAAGACATAGCAATCAGGAGATGTGCAATGAAGAATACCGAGGGAACAGAGGAACTTGCCGACGTAATCGAGCAGAAACTTGCAGCCTTTGCAGCAATGCAGGAAGAGTTTGAAAAAAGTTTTCGCTTTTTACAGGACATACATGGGCAGAAACGTTTTGAGTCATTTGTAGTTGCTGACGCTGTACGCTATCTTCATGCGCGTTGGATATGTGAGCGGAAGGGACGCTTCTTAAGTGTTGCTAAAACCTCTAAAGAGTATGAAGGTGACTTGTGCCTGCAATTGCTACAGCAATGGCAAAAAGGCGATACAGCAAGCGTTGTAGATTTCCTCAGTCGTCGGCTTGATATGTTGCCACTTGCCGATATCACACGGCAGATGTATGAAATACAACAAGAGCAACGCAACGATGGATTGCTGGAACGTCTTGTACATGGTCGCTTAGTAATGCTTAACCGTGGCATGAATTTGATGCATCTACTGGATACGCTCTTTGTCCTTTCAGAAGAGCAGTTGTTACAGGCTGTACAGGATGCGTGTGTACAGTACGGTCATACACCAGAGCAAATTGCACAACAATTGCAAGAAATGGACTCGCCACTTTACTCGTATGTGCCGCATCAGTCATTGGCGCAACAGAACATGCTGGTGATGAATGCTATGATGGTGGATGTCATGATATTACCAGATGATGTGCCGGGGCAACGTTCATGGCGCGTAGTGCCGCCAACTGAGTCGAACAGTCCGCTTGCGGAACATGTGGTGGAGGGATATCAGGAATTGGTGTCGCCAACGCACAATAACAAAAATGCTGACCGTTTCGTTGATCGTCCAGAGCCGGACGAGAGCGGAGAAAGCGTTTAACTACTCGAAAAGTAGAAACTTCTTTGTACTCTTTTTTCGTATTACAAGGGAGCCACACAACAGACTAGCCATAGGTATCTTATCTATTACTGCATTGTTGCTTGTGTAACGTCCTTTGTATAAGAGAAATGTAAGAACAAGAAAATGCGTGACTCACCAACCATTGAAAGGAAATGGAGATGGCAACCACTCAAGGCAGTATTCACGACGACGTGAACCCCTCTGGAAAAGCACATCGCCCGGCAGCAGTATATGGTATTGCGGCGATTGCAGCGTTAGGGGGCCTGCTCTTCGGCTATGATACAGGCGTGATATCGGGTGCCGAACTTTTTTTAAAAAAGGATTTCGCGCTTACCTCGTTTACCGAAGAGTTAGCCGTCAGTTCGATTCTTGTTGGAGCGATTATTGGTGCCGCTGTTGGAGGAAGATTAAGCGATGCGATTGGTCGTAAAAAGACGCTCATCACGATGGCGATCATTTTCGCGGTAGGTGCTCTTCTTACCTCAGTGATGCCAAATCTAGCCTTGTTTATTGTCTGCCGCATTATTGTTGGCTTTGCTATTGGCGTGGCCTCTTTTGTGTCACCAATGTATATCGCGGAGATGGCCCCACCAAAATTGCGTGGCGGTCTCGTAACCTTTAACCAACTCGCTGTGACAATTGGAATCGCCGTTTCTTATTGGATCGATCTTGCATTCGCAAGCGTCAATCTAGGCTGGCGTCCAATGTTCGCCGTTGCTGCCATTCCAGGCATTGGCTTGCTAATTGGTATGTTTTTCCTATCGGAGACGCCACGCTGGCTGGCGGGACGAGATCGCTGGGATGAGGCAGATAAGGCGTTAAACTATCTCTCACCAGAGGATAAAGAGAACGAACTAAAGTCGATTCGTTCTGCTGTCAAAGATGGTAGCCCTCCAACGATACGGACGTTTATTCGGTCTGGCCTGTCGATAGCACTTGTGGTAGGTATTGGTCTGGCATTGTTACAGCAGTTTGTGGGTATCAACACCGTCATTTATTATGCGCCAACTATCTTTGGCTATGCAGGCTTTAAGTCGGCCTCCGGTGCAATTCTGGCGACGAGTGTTGTCGGTGTCGTCAACGTGCTGGGAACAGTTGTGGCTATTCTGCTGCTTGATCGCGTTGGACGACGACCATTGTTGCTCATAGGAAGTGTTGGCATGGCGGTTGCGCTTGCAGCAATGGGTATCATCTTCCTGATTGGCCCCACCAAAATTGGTGTACTGATTCTGATTGCTTTGTTAGTGTATATTGTCTCCTTTGCAATTGGCATGGGACCCGTCTTCTGGTTGTTGAGTTCGGAATTGTTCCCAACACGCTTACGCGGCACCGGTGGCAGCATTTCGACGGTGGCGAACTGGGGCGGCAATTTGCTCATCAGTATTACATTCCTTTCGTTGATTGACTTGATAGGCAAGCCGTTTACGTTCTGGTTGTATGCATTGCTCGCAGTTGGAGCATTCATTTTCTGCTGGTTCCTTGTACCAGAGACAAATGGTAGGAACCTGGAAAATATCGAGGCATACTGGAAGAATGGGCGTAAGTGGGAGAATACAGAAGAGAAGAATGCTGTAGGAAAGTAGAATATGCAAAATACAGGAAATCGCAGGCCGTGGGTCATAACGGCAGCATGGTTTGGAACGATTGCGTTTCTAGGTGTGTTGAAACGAATATTGGAGAAGCAAGGGAAGGGGTAGGTTTTAGTAATAAGCATGTGCACTAGACATGGTTAGCCATGTCTAGTGCACATGCTTATTGTAGAAGATGCTAAATTTGAGTATTGGGAATT
Organism: uncultured Ktedonobacteraceae bacterium; assembly: GCA_964250915.1. GTDB lineage: Bacteria > Chloroflexota > Ktedonobacteria > Ktedonobacterales > Ktedonobacteraceae > JBBQVS01. Next base: position 4,561 of record CAXUIS010000292.1, read on the forward strand.
GGGAACATGAGATGCATAGTCTATGCTCCACCTGTAGAGACATCTAAGACATCAAGTATACTTGTTGCGGAAGCAGCTTTGGCGGTCAATGAGTTACAGGACTTGAGTGACGTGACTGCAGATATTATGAAAGCTGCGGTTGATGCAGGTATTATCTTCAAAATTCGTATAGAGCTTGGCATAAAAGCCGTGCCATCAGCAGAAGCGGTAGAGCAGATTAACAAGCTTTTGCAAGATGTGTCTAAGCACCTAAAACTTGTGTAAAAACATGGTATACTAAACAGAAAGAATATAAAGAAGTATGCCACCTAAAATTAGACAACTCAAAGGGCTTTTGGCTAAAGCTGGTTTTTTGCAACGTCCAGCAAAAGGAAGCCATACTATGTGGGTGCATCCTCTGCTCCCTGAAATGCCTGTAGTTATTTCGGGAAAAGATGGAAATGACGCAGAGAAATACCAAGTCAAAGACGTTGAAACAGCATTGAAGGAACTAAGGAAAAAATCATGAACCCGGAGCATTATTCTTTACTTATTCAATGGGATGAAGAAGACAACATTTATGTTGTTACTGTACCAGAACTTCCAGGATGCAAGACGCACGGAAAAACGTATGACGAAGCGATCAAGAATGCTCACGAAGTTATCGAACTATGGCTTGAAACAGCAAAAGATTTAGGCTGGCGTATTCCAGCACCTAAAGTTGTTGCTTAATAACACAAAAAACAAGGGCTAAGCATACAAGGTCTCCATCTCTACGATGGAGACCTTGTATGCTTAGCCCTTGTTTTTCTCTCATTTCCCTGGTATACTTTCTGCACAAGGGTTAGTGTACGAATGACACCTTTAATTTTTTGTCTGCTTAGTAAGTGTACATTATACACTTATTCAAGGGAGAATATGGCATGACAAACGGTACGTTTGATGTTGTGATTATCGGAGGCGGTATCGCAGGTCTCTCAGTAGCTTTGCGGCTACCAGAGCATATGCGGGTCGCACTCTTTACAAAGGGACTGCTTGGTGAAAGCAATACACGCTATGCACAGGGTGGCTTAGCTGTTGCGCTAGGTGCTGACGATAGGCCCGAACTCCATTTGCAAGATACGTTAGCGGCGGGTGCTGGCTTGTGCGACGAGGAGGCGGTACGTGTGCTCGTTGAGCAAGCACCAGAGGCTGTACGCTGGTTAATGAATTTAGGCGTGCAGTTTGACCGAGTACATGACGAGAGCGATGCCCATGCAACGCCCAATGGCTTTTTGCTTGGACGCGAAGGAGCACACTCACGTTGGCGCGTCTTGCATGCAGGTGGTGATGCGACAGGTGCTGAAATCGAACATGTTCTTATAACCGAACTTCGGAAGCGTTCCTCCATAGGAGTGTATGAAGAAACATTTGTACGCAAACTAGGGGTAGAGCAGGGTGTTTGTACAGCAGTAGAGGCTGTTGATAAGCATGGACAAGACTTTACTGTTACAGGCAACACGATTATCCTGGCAAATGGCGGGGCAGGTGGATTGTGGTTGCATACCTCGAATCCCGCGGGAGCAACTGCTGATGGTTTGGCATTGGCATGGGATGCTGGTGCGGCTCTAACCGATCTTGAGTTTATGCAGTTTCATCCTACCGTACTTGTCGCTGAAAACGCATCTCACCTCATCTCTGAAGCGGTACGAGGGGAAGGCGCATACTTACGCAACCATGCAGGTGAACGTTTTATGCCACGTTATAGTGAGCAGAATGAACTCGCATCGCGTGATGTGGTGGCACGCGCAATTCTGAGCGAGATGCTCTCGGAGCAGACGAATTGCCAGTACCTCGATCTGCGTCACTTGCCTGCGGAGAAGATGCATATGCGCTTCCCAACGATTTCGGCACTTTGTCAAATGCACAGCTTAGACTTAGCAACTGACTTGATACCCATTGCACCAGCAGCCCACTATTGTATGGGTGGTGTGAGCGTGGATACTTATGGACGAACAACGGTGCCAGGATTGTATGCTGTTGGCGAGGTTGCATGCACGGGTGTACATGGTGCAAATCGACTGGCGAGCAATTCGCTCTTAGAGGGACTTGTGTATGGTGTGCGCATAGCGGATCATTTGACGAAGGTCAAAGAAAATGCGGGGAGACCGCAAGAGTCTCCCCTACATGTAGAGTCTCACGAAGATGTAGGGGAGACCCTTGCGGTCTCCCTGTT
>CAXUIS010000293.1:0-6150 GCA_964250915.1 uncultured Ktedonobacteraceae bacterium
AATAGCGTATCTTACTCTTTTTTGTAATGCTGTCATCGTATTTTCTTTGTTGTCCTTACATTGTTCTTTACAAATCGTCGTCAATCGTTCTGTCTCATATTGTATATGAGAACAAACAATTTGTATAGATTATGGTTTGCTTCCGTACTATAGAGCTATTGGCTGCTTATGAGCGAAGCGATAGCCAATCATCTTATAGACGAGCTTTGCTGCTAGAAAGTCGGCGCGCGTCTGTCCAGACATGGGACATAATTCCACAACATCCATGCCGACAACTGTGGTGCGACTACAAATTTCACGAAAAAGGTCGAGAACCTGATACCAGTGCAAGCCTCCTGGCTCTGGTGTACCAACAGCAGGCATCTCGCTTGGATCAAAGGCATCAAGATCAATGGTAACATAGGTATGTTTGCTAAGACGTTCCCATGGAATGGTTGCTAGTCCTCGTGCGAGTTGATAGGCCCAGACAATACTCACATTTGGCTTTGTCTTGAAAAAATCGGCTTCTTCTGGACTAAAGCTACGAATACCAATTTCAAGCAGTGGAATGCCCATGTCTACCACGCGTCTCTCGATAGATGCATGCGACAACGGAGTTCCTTCATATTCGTCGCGTAAGTCACCGTGTGCATCAATGTGTATAACTGTCAGGTCTGGATACTGTTCATGAACGGCGGCAATCACCGGAGCCGAAAGCGAATGCTCACCACCAAGCGTGAGCGGTAGTTGTCTGCGCTTTAATACGTTCCGTACAGCCTCACCAGTGATGTTGAGAGCAGAAGCGTGATCCATATTCTGATAATTGAGGATTGGATGAGTGTAGACGCCAACCTCGATGGGGCAATAATCGAGTTCTTCATCGTATAATTCCATCTGGCTAGATGCATCGAGAATCGCCTGTGGCCCATGTGCGGTGCCTTTCATATAGCAAACGCTATATTCAAGTGGGGCCGGAATAATCGTTATGCGTGCCGTTTCAGGATCACAATACGGTGCATCTGGAGCACCAAACTGGGTCACATGCGATTCTGTCATGATTCGTTATCTCCCAAGCAGAGTGTGCCTTATGTTTATTGCCTTTAGCGCACCTCCGCAACACTACGTGCGTTGCGGACTGCCATTGCTTCCGCATAACGCACTGGGTCAGGAGTATCGGGACGGAGCGAACGATTGCCACGTACCACGAAATGCGCCTCTACATCTTCCGTCTTGAACACTTCTTTCGCAAAGGCGATTGCCTCTTCCTGGCTAAATTCCTTGCACGAGCAGATGTCGATATCGACCTCGCCGTATTCAGGCCATGCATGCAGGCTAATATGGCTCTGTGCGATCACTACAAAACCAGAAAGTCCAGCATCCAATGGATTCGACGTTTCTATATCATAGAGATGGACAGGGCTGACCTTCTCCATATCTACACGACCCGGATATTCATCCAAAACACGACGAAGCAATGGCGCGTCGCTCAATGCCTCTCGATCACAATGATACAACTCTAACATCAAATGAACAAGCACGAACTGTTCCTCCTTGATACCTTGATTCCACAAACTCCTACAGAGAAGGAGTTTATCCTCTTACGTATGTGTCTAATGTAGCACACAAGATAATATTATACATTAGGTTGTCAAGCTAATGCAAAGCAATGAGGCTAAATTGTATCTAATACGGAAGTACGTTCTACCTAAATGTCAGAGATTTATCAATCTAATAAGGAAGCGTGCTTTATTAGGTTGAATATATGCTTATGGACGAGCAAGTTTGCCCGTTTCGTACACCTCTTTTAGTTCCTTCATGAGTGCTTCCCGCTGATTGAATAAGCCGCGACGAGGACGTGCTTTGGCTTTGCTTACCGCATATGCTGTGAGCAAAGGTAGTGCAATTGTCGAGTCACCGTAGACAACGACGGTACCACCTAGTTGATCGGGCTTAATCTTGCCCCATGAAACCGCCTCAGAAGGCGTCGCACCAGAGAGTCCGCCCCAATGTGGGGCATCGGCTGTCACCTGAATAAAGTAGTCATGCCCGCCCTTCTGAATACCCAAAACCTCCCATAGCTGCGGCTGTGTTTGAAGGTAGAAGTTTTTAGGACTACCACCACCGAGGATAATCACACCATTACGGGTCGCGGAATGGACTATCGCCGTTGTTTCGTTTACATCAGCCATTGGGTCGAGTGTAAGCTTGCTGCCCTCTAGTGAGTTTCGCGCGACGTTCATGCCAATCGACGAGTCGCCAGGAGAGGAGGTATAGATAGGAATACCCCATGCTGCCGCCTGTGCAAGTACTGAATATTCAGGCTTCACACCTAATTTGAGCAATTGACTGCCGAGGTGATAATGCAATTCTGAGGTCGAGATTGGTCTTTCTGGAAGACCCTTCAATGCCTCACGCACAAAAGCGTCTGTATCAAGCAGTACCTCGTCTTTAAACAGAATGTCGTAGATACGAATCACGCCCTCTTCCTGCAACTTGGTATCATCCAAGCGAAAATCGCCTTTGTGTAGCGACATAGCCAACGCGTGATGCATATCATGATACAAGTTGGCACCTGTGCTAATGATGAAATCGACGAAGCCATACTCCATCAGTGTCAGCACACAACCGCCCAAACCAGCAGGAGTCAATGCGCCCGCCATCGTTAGGCCAATTGTCACATCTTTCTCAGGGTCAAGCATCTCGCCTGCATAGAGGCGTGCGGCTTCGTTAAGACGCGCCGAATTATACGCTTGAAATTGCTCATCAATCAGTTCTGCAACCGTCATATCTGGTCGCACACGCCTCGGCAGTATCTGTGAACCACTTAGGTAATCGCTTTGTTGCATATCATGCTGTTGTCCATCGTGCTCATGATGTTTATCTGGTCTATGTGGCATATATTGAAAATCCTTTCTCTATTGCAATGCTTATAGAAGCCCTTTCCTTCTGGGGTGTGATGGGTTGGGCATGTAGGTTGCGTCATCCCACGCAAGGTATACATCCAACGCACGCCGTATGATTTCTGCCATTGGCAAGTCTTCCTCCCGACTACGCTTTTCCAATTGTGCTTTTTGCCGCTCGGTAATGTAGATGTTCACACGTTCTTTTCTCATGCCGTTCTCTCTTGACATACTTCCCTATTGGGATGTACACTAAGTATAGCACAAAAACACAAAGAAGAGAAGGAGTATCGTGACTCAGAAAGCCTACGTGTACCGATTTTACCCAACACCTGAACAAGCGCACACCCTTGCGTGTACGTTTGGGTGTTGTCGGTTCGTGTACAATTGGGCCTTGAAAGTGCGTACTACCAACTACTTTGAGCATGGCATACGGCTCTCTCATAATGACCTCTCAGCAGCACTCACAGCTCTCAAGAAGCAAGAGGGTACGGCATGGTTGCAAGAAGTGTCAAGTGTGCCGTTACAGCAATCCTTACGGCATCTCGATAAAGCGTTTGTGAACTTCTTCGAGGGACGTGCAGAGTATCCCAAATACCACAAGAAGCACAAACGTCAATCTGCTACCTACGCGTCTACTGCGTTCAGTTGGAACGGCTCTACGTTGACGCTCGCCAAACAGAAAGAACCACTGAATATCATCTGGTCAAGGCCGTTGTCTGAAGGATGCAAGCCCTCTTGTGTCACAGTGTCAAAAGATGCATCAGGGCGGTACTTTGTCAGCATCTTAGTGGAAGAGAACATAGCGACGCTTCCCATGACTGACAAGGTAGTGGGTATAGATTTGGGCCTCAAGTCTTTTCTCATCACCTCAGAGGGAGAGACGATAGACAATCCGAAATACTACGTCAAAGCGGAAAAGAAGTTGGCAAAACTCCAACGTCAACATGCCAAGAAAAAGAAGGGGAGCAAAAATAGAGACAAAGCACGCAAAAAGGTAGCGAAGCATCACGCCCGTATTGCGGATATGCGAAAAGATTTTCAGCAGCAGCTTTCGACTAGACTGATACGCGAGAACCAAGTGGTCTGTCTGGAAACGCTCTCGGTCAAGAATATGGTCAAGAACCATTGTCTCGCAAAAGCGGTGAGTGACGTGGGTTGGTCGGAGTTTGTGCGACAACTCGACTACAAGGCCAAGTGGTACGGGCGTACCATTGTCAAGATTGACCGATGGACGCCCTCAAGCAAAACGTGTAGTGCATGTGGCTTTGTCTTGGAGGAATTAGGCTTAGAGGTTCGGTCATGGGTGTGTCCTGAATGCGGAACGTGCCATGACCGTGATATCAATGCAGCATGTAATATCAAGGCCGTTGGACTGACGGTTTCTGCCTATGAAGGCACAGTAAGACGTGAGAGGCGAAAGTCTCGGCATGCGAGTGCTGTTGAAGTAGGAAACTCTCTCTAGCGATAGAGGGAATCCCCCGTCATTTTATGCGGGGGAGGATGTCAAGACGCAGTAGTATACAACATATAGTGTAATGATGTACTTTGCTAAGGAGACTTTCATGTACGAGTGGTACACCACCAAGCATGAAAATGCTCCATTTTCAGAGGAGTAAAAAGGTGAGGATATAAGTCATTACAAGGAGGAGCTATACTCTTCATTCACAAAGAACTATATGTTTTTCTCTAGTTGAGTGGGTAGAAATTGTTCAGTCAAAAAGCGATAGAAGACAGCCTGACGGTCTGATCCTTGCAACCATTGTCGTACTAGCTTTTGACCACTTGCGTAGGTTAGGTTGTACAATCCCCATACAGGATGTTTTAGGAGTGCAACCATTCGAGAGGCACTCTCTTTTGTAGTGAGCATATGTGTGATGAAATATTGTACTACTTCTTGTTCAGAGCGTCCCTCATCTAACAGGAGAGCAGCATTATCCCAGACAACTTGAAGTATCTCGCTTGCTTGACGTAAGCGTAAAAGGATGATTGCGTCAACATCTTTTTGTAAAGGGCTATACACATGCTCGGCAATCCATTGCTCTGCTTCTCCTTCTGTAAAGATTATTTCGTGGGCCACCATCGCAATGCCTTCCGTGAGTACACTCTGTGGGCACAAGGTCAAGACAAGCGTTTGTTCAAGATACTTTTCCTTCCGAACAAGCTCCTGCTCCTTGAGTACATATTCTGTATGATGACCAGGATAGCCTTCATGACATACTTTGTGATCAAACAGTCGTGACATGTACGCAGCAGTAGCCGAGACATTCATGACGACATGTGTCCGATAGTTGCCCTGATAGTAGGCTGCTGCGTCGTTTTCCCATGTAGGACGATACTCGATCTCAATCATCTCATTTTGGGGCAGTTTGAGGAATGCATGAGTCCGCTTGCGTGCTTCGGCAAATGCCTGCTCGATGAAATCTGTCAACACGTCTGTTTGATCTAAGGGCAAAGCAAGCGTTGTTCTATATGTTTGCAAGCGTTCTACAAGACTTCCCGTTCCAGGAAGCACTGTCTCGTAAAGATTATGTGCCTGCTCAAATTGCCTTTCAGGAGTCCACGTAGGGGAAATATCCAAGCAGTATCTAGCCTCTTCTTGCAATGAGAAGGCTTCGCCAGAGAGTTTACGGCATATCGTCTCCATTGCTTTAATATGTCTAGCAAGATAAATTTCTCGGTTTGAGACGAATCCTTGCACTGGTAACGCATCAGCAAGACTCATAGCCTGACGCACAAGTTCAGATGCCTTTAACACAGGCTCGGCTTCTACTTGAGATTGCCATGCAGGTGGTCCATAATATACCTCGACAAAAGGACTATCGTACTTTGTCTGCATTAGTTTGTGGATGCGAAATGCTAAGAAGATATACTCCTGTAACCACGTTTCACTCATGTAGATAATATCCTTCTGTGTTCACCTACTTAATGCCTTGAAAGCAAACTTGCGGCATATATATTCACTCTACATATAAACATAATGGCGTTGTAGAACGCACAGTAACAGGAGTAGTTTCCTCTTTAAAGTCGGTGAAGTCGTGAGTATCCCAAAAGGTCGCCTCTTCCTCGTAGCTGTTGAATGCAGGAATAGACCCATATGCTTCTGTAGGATATTCTAGTCCTTTATAGTTAATTTCTTCCATATCTGTATTGTACTGATTTTCAGTACAGTGTCAAGAAGAAAGTCACGTTGGATTGAAGGATTTGCACAAAACAAAGGTGTGGCCAGTTGGAATTAAAACAAGCAAAACATATTTTTTTTTAAAAAAAA
>CAXUIS010000293.1:6160-6712 GCA_964250915.1 uncultured Ktedonobacteraceae bacterium
AACTGGTGTCTGTTTTGAATTGCAACGCGCCACACCTTTGTTTTGTGCAAACCTTTCTCTTTTTTACTCCACCATCGATCTCCGTACCTCAATCACCTGATCTCTCAGTTGCGCAGCTTTCTCGAAGTCTAGTTGCTTGGCTGCGTTACGCATCTGTGACTCCAAATCTTTGATAAGGCGTAGTGCCTCATCCTTTGGAATGCCAGCAAGCGCAACGGATGTCGCTTTGCCGTCGGCTCCCACAACTTGAGTTCCGCTCATTGCCTGAATGCGCTCCGTGAGTGAGCGAATCTCTTTCTTGATACCGCGTGGTGTGATGTGGTGGTCTTCGTTAAAGCTTGTTTGAATACTGCGACGACGGTTCGTCTCGTCAATGGCTTTACGCATCGACTTTGTGATGTTGTCGGCATACATTGTGACACTCCCATCGACGTGACGCGCCGCACGCCCAATCATCTGAATCAGCGAGCCTTCTGATCTCAAAAAGCCCTCTTTATCAGCGTCCAGAATCGCAACTAGCGACACCTCTGGTAGGTCAAGTCCTTCTCTTAA
>CAXUIS010000294.1:0-4670 GCA_964250915.1 uncultured Ktedonobacteraceae bacterium
CAACAGCTACAACAGTTCTTGCAATCATTAAACCATTGGAGTTTCTCGCTCCTCAATGCGACGGGACATACAATACAACATTTAACAACGGTGCTTCCAGGCTGGCATCAGCGACGCATTTACGATTTGCTGCATATCACAGTGCCACGCGTTTATGCGCATCGTTTCTACGATATGATACTTGGTCATCAAGCTATCCTGTCCGAGCGGGAAGGGCATAATGTCAGTTTAGAGGATGCAGCGCAAAACTGGTATACCAAGTATCACCTACCCGCCATTTTGTTACTGCGCCAAAACTTGACGAGTGGGGAAGACCCAATGCATGCATACTTCGCTGTTATGCAACACAAATGGAATATGAGCCGTAAAGCAAAGCATGAAGTTCCGCTCGAAGAAGCACTTCTGGACTGGCTCATGAAGCACGCAAAAAAGGGCACGTTAGGTACTGTTGATCCTGCCTCCGTCGCTACATGGTGGAGCGAACGCAAACCAGTAGCTACAGCATTAGAGCCAACTCCAATTGAGAGTGAAGAGTTGGAGCCATTGCTTTCGTCAGGTGAAAGACCACTTGTACGCCTGACTCAGCCAGATTTAGAGCAAAAGATACCGCAGATATTAGACCAAGGAAAACAGGAAGAATAAAAAGGTGTGCTGCAATGCGGCACACCTTTTCACTATGAGAAAAACTACTCTTCGGTCTCAAGGGTATCTGTATCTGTATCGTCCTCTTCCACGTCCTCAACGCCCTCGACTTCACCAATCTGAAATGAGGTGATGTTGCCGCGAATCTGCTCTTCGATGGCTCCCGCAACATCGGTGTTTTGTCGCAAGAACTCCTTGGCGTTTTCGCGTCCCTGCCCAAGACGAATATCGCCAATGGTGAACCATGCACCACTCTTCTTGACCAGTCCCATTTCCAGGCCAAGGTCAATCAGTCCACCTTCACGAGAAATGCCTTCACTGTACATAATGTCGAACTCGGCGGTCTTAAATGGTGGCGCAACCTTGTTTTTAATAACACGAACACGTGTACGGTTGCCCACGACATCCTGTCCTTGTTTGATTGAGTCAGTGCGGCGAATATCTAGGCGAACAGATGCATAGAACTTGAGGGCTTTACCACCAGCCGTTGTTTCAGGATTGCCAAACATAACGCCAATCTTTTCACGCAACTGGTTTGTGAAGATGACGGAAGTATGCGAGGTGCTGATAGCTCCAGTCAACTTACGCAGTGCTTGACTCATCAGGCGTGCTTGCAAGCCGACGTGTGAGTCGCCCATCTCGCCTTCGATTTCTGCACGAGGAGTCAAGGCTGCAACAGAGTCGATAACTATTACGTCGATAGCGTTGCTGCGTACTAGTGAGTCCACAATTTCTAATGCCTGCTCACCAGTATCTGGCTGCGAGATAAGTAAGTTATTAACATCTACTCCACATTTGCTCGCGTACACCGGATCAAGTGTGTGTTCCGCATCGACGAATGCCGCATAACCGCCAGCACGTTGCACGCTAGCGATAATATGTTGACACAGCGTAGTTTTACCAGATGACTCAGGACCGTAAATTTCTGTGATACGTCCCTTTGGAATACCACCAATACCTAGGGCCAAGTCCAGAGAGATAGAACCAGTTGGAATAGCTTCTACGTGCACTTTTGCAGCCTCACCTAGCTTCATAATTGCGCCTTTTCCAAAGCGGCGTTCGATTTGTGAGAGCGCAAGATCAATCGCTTTTTCTCGCTCGGTCATAGCGGGAGAGGCTGCGGCTGTCCCGTTGCGGTCTACTGTAGCTTTTTCTTTTTTGCTTGGTGCCATGCGTTTTACAGGATATGAGCAATAATTGGGTGTTTATGCTCAGAAAATATCCTGTTTCCTCCTTTTACGATACACTTTTCCCGTAGGGGTACAGCGTTTCTTCATTAACATGTGCGTGAGGTACATTGGTGGTATGCGATAAAGGAGATAGGATAACGTATATTTTGCCCATGCATACCAACACGTCTCGCGCGATAGTACTTTTCTACGTATCTATTCTTTGCAAAGGGTGAAAAGTCGGAAATAGGCAGCAGGTGCTCTCTTTCCTGCCCCACTAAAGTAGAACAATCGTACCATAAAGCTGTCCGCGTGTCAAGCAATCTATGCCTTATTGCATATCGCGGCGGCCTTCGAGGGCACGACTCAAAGTGCCTTCGTCCGCGTACTCAAGATCACTATTGTTTGATAGACCACGAGCAAGAGCGGTGACGCGTAGCTCTGGTCGCCCCAGCGTCGCAAGTTCACTCTTAATATAAAATGCCGTCATATCTCCAAGCAAACCAGGATTCATTGCAAGAATAACCTCACGCACATTGCCGTCCTCTAAGCGACGCACAAGTTCACTAGCACGTAAATCCTTAAGAGTGATACCATCCATCGGCGAAACTCTGCCATGCAACACATGATAGAGACCCTTATAGACACCTGTCTTGTCCAGCGCGATAAGATCAAGCGGTTCCTCTACAACGCAGATAATGCCTTGATCGCGTGATGGATTGCTACAAATTGCACACGGATCGGTTTCGGTAATGTTGAAACAGCGAGAACAATAGATAATGCTCTCTTTTACACGCATAATGGCTTCAGCCAAGCGACGTGCCTGATCAGTTGGACTACGTAGCACGAAGAACGTGAGACGCTGCGCCGTTTTCACACCGATACCTGGAAGCTTTGAAAATTCTTCGACCAGTGCCGCCACTGGTGGTGCGATATCACTCATGTGTTAGAATAGTCCTGGGATTTTCACGCCACCCGTGACGTTGGTTGCCATCTTTTGTTGCGCATCGTTTGCCTTGTCAAAGGCATCCTTCGCAGCGGCACGTACCATCACTTCTAGTTCGACGATTTCATCTGCGCTAAATGCTTCGGGGTCAATTTTCACATCAGTGATTTCAAATTTGCCGGTCATAGTAATAGTGACAGCACCACCACCAGCCGTACCGACAAACTTTGTGGCCTCTAACTCTTCTTGCATCTTGACGAGTTTTTGCTGCATTTTTTGAATTTCACGCATATTCATAAGATGAATGTACTCCTTTATTGCTGTTTTGGTTGAACTTCTTTCATGTTCGCTTTAAACATTCGTATGACTTCTTGCACTACTGGATCGGTTTTGGCCTTCTTTTCAAGAACCTCAATCCGTGTCTCACGAGGCTCTTCTTGTAGCGTATCACTATACTCATGTGTTGTGTCGTCATCTACAGGTGATATAGTGTCACTAGTAGTATTCTCTCTCACAATATGCATTCTGGCAAGTGGAGGAGCAGTAGTAACGTTCTGGGCAGACGCAACGTTTGTAGGCTCCTGACTTCCAGCCTGCTCTCGTGATGGTTTTTGTGGCGGAGGAACTGATGAATTGGGGAGCACTACACGCTCACGATAAGCTGATTGCTGAGGCGGAGTGAGTATACCCGAATTAGCAGCACGTCCTCCAGTATCGCCTGATGGCGATGAAGGCGGTAGTGGAGCGGGAAGCCCTGATGAACCGGGCATCTGTCCTGGTGGAAGCAGCCTAATTTGACATTCTTGCCCAAGTTCGATTTTTAACGCCCACTCGATAGCTTTGCGACGATCATCCTTTTGCAACGTATCATAATGAAATTTAGCCGAAGCCTTCAGCACTACGATGGGGAGATCGCGTGTACCCTCTACACCAACAATTGTGTAATCATTCAAAATTGCGGCAATCATCGAACCATCTTTTTTCGTTTTTATGCGCCGCTTAATAAGTTCCCATTTCTCCTTGATTTCGGCAACTGTAAGTGTAGGGAGATTATTCTCATTCTCGAATACTACAGTTTCCTCAGAAACTAGCTCTGCCTCCTTTTCCTGTGTAGGTACAAGAGAGAGCGTCGGACGTACTGGTGGAGCAGCAATTTCCTCTTCCTCACTATCATCATAAGAAGAAACATCATCCCAATCAGGTAGTTCGTCAATTGCATCCGTAGGCACTGTTGAAGGCATTAGTCGTTCCACAACAGTAGGAGATGGAGATGGAACCTCTTCCTCTTCTTGCGCTACAGGTTCTAAGCGTATTGGAGGCATAGGAGCTATAGTACGCGGTGGCTCCTGAGTTTGTACAGGCGGTTGGACATGTACGGGAGGCGGTGTTTGCGCAACGGCTGGTACTTGAGTTTGTGTTGTCTGTGCTACACGATGATGCTCGATACACGTTAGAAGAGCAAGTTCCAGACCAAGTTGTGGTGTTCCCTGATTCTTCTGCATCAACTCGTTCTGAGCAAAGATACGTGCATGGTCCGTTAACTCTTCAAGGCTGAAGAGTTGAGCAGTCTGTGTGATATCACGTATCTCGTCCTCGGTGCTATCGAGAATTTCAGCGATGTTCGCGCCTGCTTTGTTGAGCATCATAGCGCGAATATATTCAGCAATCTGTGTATTAATTTGTCGAAGGTCAGCTCCTGCTTCCGAGAGTTCGTGAATAAGGTGAAGACCAGCCGCGCTCTCCAGATGCGCAATATGAGTTACGAACTTTTGAATCGCGCGTGGATCCGCGACACCAAGCATAGTCTGCACTTTTGTCAAGCTGATTTCTTCTCCAGAGTAAGCAATAGCTTGATCGAGCAGGCTCAGAGCGTCACGCATACCACCAGCGGCGGCTCTTGCGATAAGTTCAGC
>CAXUIS010000294.1:4770-6632 GCA_964250915.1 uncultured Ktedonobacteraceae bacterium
GCTTCGTCGAGGATATAGATTTTGTACTGACCTTGCGAGGGACGAACCATGACCTTTTCACGTAGTTCACGAATGCTGTCGATACCACGATTGGAGGCGGCGTCAATTTCGATAACATTAAATGAATTACCTGCGGTAATCTCGCGGCACTGCTCGCATTCGTTACATGGCTCGCCGTTCTTGCGATTGGTACAATTGAGGGTCTTAGCGAGGAGCCGTGCAGTACTCGTCTTACCTGTTCCTCTTGGCCCCGTAAATAAGTAGGCGTGGCTAAGCTTTCCAGTATCAAGCGCATTTTTGAGCGTGACTACGATAGACTCCTGACCAACAAGATCAGAGAAGGTCTGTGAGCGCCATTTGCGGTAAAGTGATTGTGAGGCCATAGTATAACAACTCCCGCCTGCGTGTCCTCGTGACGGGCCGCAATCAGAAATCTCTCAATAAGAGGATATGTAAATAAGAGATGAAAGACAGAGAAAACCGACTTTCGCCCGGCTCTGCCGGTCAGCGTAATCAGGCACCCCTGCGGCACCCAGAGAGGTCCACTTACCGTTGCTTCCTCACGGACCTAGCGGGGTTCACAGACATCTGCCGCGCAGGACCCAATTACGCCGACCGACAGGGCCGGAAGAAAATCGGTCCGTCCTACTTAGGTATTGCTTCTGTAGGACGTGACTATATTACTCTCTTTTGGAGCGTTTGTCAACTCACGTATTTTCCAATGAGAAGAGAATACTTTTCTTTTACCTCGGCTGGAATGGAAGTTGAATCGGTAATGATCGACGTAGCTAACGCACTTGCACAACCACAGGTCGCACTAGAGCGGTCCAATGGAATGGAATGCGCGACACTCTGCAAGATACGTTGTGCGTTCGCAATGTTCGCACCAAGATTACTCATCACCATTTCGACGGTCACGGACTCTTCAGACTCATGCCAACAGTCGTAGTCGGTAGCACAGGCGATGGTTGCGTAACATAACTCGGCTTCACGCGCCAATTTCGCCTCTGGGAGCGCGGTCATGCCGATAATATCCATGCCCCACTGGCGGTAGACATTCGACTCTGCTTTTGTCGAGAAAAGTGGACCCTCCATGCAGACGTAGGTTCCTCCTTCGTGAACTCTCACATCGCCCAAACTGCTTGCAGAGTCGTAGAGTAGTTTGCTAAGGGTGGGACAGAACGGCTCAGCAAATGTGCAGTGAACGACAAGACCACTCTCGAAGAAGCTGTTCACGCGGCTCTTCGTGCGATCAAAAAGTTGGTTGGGAATAACGAGGTCACGTGGTGCAATGTGTTCACGGAGGCTACCAACAGCACTGACGGAAATAACATATTCGACACCAAGACTTTTTAATGCCCAGAGGTTCGCGCGCGCTGGAATTTCTGTTGGGCTAATACGATGGCCTCGTCCGTGTCGCGGCAAGAAAGCCATAGACACTCCATTGACGTTACCAATGGCGATGACATCACTTGGATCGCCAAATAGCGTCTGTACTTTGACTTCCTCAACATCAGTCATCCCTTCCATACGATAAAGTCCGCTTCCACCAATCACACCAATCGTTGCCTGTGGCATGTGAGATACTCCTTTAATGTAAAAAAACAATGCATATGAACAGTTGCTAGGGTGCGCTAAAGCGGACCCGTACAGGAGTTCCATTGCACCTATGCCTCTATCGAGAACTCCTGTACGGGTCCGCTTTAGCGCACCCAACCCCATCGTAACTCTTTTATTCTCACGTTATTTTGTTCATCTACATACCATACAGAGTACACAAGATTGCACCCTGTATGGTATCGCATTCCCAGTCAAGCTACGCTTTAATTCGCACGTATTTTCTTTTGCCTGCTCTGATAATA
>CAXUIS010000295.1:0-6556 GCA_964250915.1 uncultured Ktedonobacteraceae bacterium
AATATAGTTTGGCACGGCGATGAGACCGCCGTGCCAAACTATACTTATAGAACTGAGATTGGGTAGAGTCTAGTAGCCCCTAAGCTCCTGATCGTCTCTGATCGTATTTGCAGGGCCCGCTTGTCCACCAATAGTTGGAATGTCTGTCTCGTTTGCTGCCAAGTCTCGATTCGTTGTGCCAGTGATGTCGCTATCTAACAATGGGCGATCTGTTGTCGCACCTGTACGCTGACTCGTGTTGGGATCATTGTACATTGTCTCGTTCTGACTACCTGTCGTAGTGCCTTTTGCGGCTGCACTATCACCGTGGAACAGGTAGTTCGACGAGTTTGGATCGAGTGCGCCCGCAGGGGCTTCATCAACCATACGACCAAAGTGCTCAAGGTCGTTTTGCAGTTTCTTCTCAAAGTTGCTGCCAACGCCTAGTTTCTCACCAATGTCGCCAAGCACTCCGACCGGTGGGTTATAGTTGATGAAAACATCAACCTTCGTCTGGTCTGAGTTGATTGGCTGGAAGGTTACTTTACCAAAGTTCTCAACACCACTCGTTGAACGCCAGCCAATTTGCTGATCTGGAATCCAGTTCTCGTTTACTGCATCCCACTCCTGACGTCCAACAACGTCAGCAACCCAATGGCTGTTTTGATCGTCGCGGTATGTTACCTCTTTCACAAAGCTCATAAACTTAGGAAAGTCGTTGAAGTGCGTAAACAGCGTGTATACCTGATGAACAGGTGCGTTGACTGCTACTGATGCGTGATGTGATGCATACTCTGCCATGATTTATGTTCCTTCCTTGTCTCTTTCAAAACTATCTATGTTCCTCGCACTCTTGCTAGAATGGTCTCGCAAGAGTGCGAGGAACAGATTCTATTCAGTTTGTTTTCTCATTCGTGTGTACACAGTAACCATACCATGCGTTTTTGCACAAAGTCAATAAATAAAAACGCTACAATACACGTTCTAAGCGATTTTTTATGTTCCTATTTGTGTTCCTCAGCAACTGCAAAGATGCGTATGCACGGCTGTGTACAATAGTATATTGTTCTCCTTGTATGCATTAGTAGAATGAATAGTAGACAGAAACGCTGGTATGGAACATTTCTTTACGAGGAGGTAGTAGGAATGTTGGTACCCCCGTTTTGGAGTTTTCACGCATCTAGTGTATGATAGAGATAGTGATAAGCTCAGTCGTGACGAAAAAATGCTGCTTCAGAAAAAAGATATTCTATATTGTAACAAAACTTTGGCAACAAACGTAATGAGCAATAGAAGGATAGAAGGAGCGCGTGCTTTTCTAGTGGAATACTATTCACATAGATCGTGTTTTCGCAATTGACACAAGGTTCCTAGAGTATTAAGGGGTATCACAGACATGTCAGCAGCAACCGTAGAAAACAAGTTGAGTCGCGCCCTGGAACTGATTGGTGGAGCTATTGATCCAGAGATAGCCGAAACATATCCATCACTCGAAGCCCGTATTCTTGCACAGGCACTAGAAAATGTTGAACTTGCAGAGCATCGCCTACGTGAAATTCAGAAAATTGTTGGAGATATTAGCGAGGTGCTCGTCTAACTTGTTCGAGGAACGATAGTGTTCCATGTTCAGTTCTTTCCCTCGCTTTTCCTTCCAGTATAGCGTTACCTATTTTCCTCTAAGATGGGTGCCATGAATCCTTTCATGTGTGAATGAGTTTCAACGATGAACCTCTTCCCTTCTTGGTTGTTTCCTTCTATATACAATCTGTTTACGTTCGTCCATCATTTGCCTACTGTGCCCTCTTTGAAATACAATGAAGACATGTCTGCATTACAATCACTACGACCTTATCTCAACAAACACAAAATAGCCATTATAATCGGTTTCTTTTTTGTGATTGCGGCAAATCTGGCAGCACTAGTATTGCCCTACCTTATTCGCCTTGCGGTAGACAGCCTGAGTAATCATGTAGATATTGGGCTATTACTACGCTATGGCTTGTTGATTGTGGTAGTAGGATTGCTGCAAGCTGTGCTATCGTTCTATGGGCGTTTCTTTCCGTCCAAGGCTTCACGCGAAATCGAGTATGAGTTACGTGGAAATCTCTTCAAACACTTTGAGAAACTCGAAATTGACTATTTTCAACACAATAAAGTAGGCGATCTAGTAGCGCGTGCCACAAATGACCTGTCTATGATTCGCGCTATGCTTGGTCCTGGTATCACGAATCTTATGAACACAACAGTTGCACTTGTTGCCACAATCGGAGTCATGCTCACTATTGATCTGCAACTGACATTGTATGCTGCCATCATTCTACCGCTTATCACGGTTGTATTCCTCATTGTTGGAGGTCAGATTGAACGCCGCTACAAGCGCGTGCAGGACCAATTTGGTGAAGTATCCGCTCATGCGCAGGAAAACTTTTCTGGTATTCGCATTGTGAAAGCCTACACACAGGAAGATCATGAGCTAGTGTCGTTCCGTGAGTCAAACCGCGAGTATATGCAACGAAGTATTAGTTATGCTCGTTACAACTCGCTTTTGTGGCCTGCTATGTTCTTTCTCGCTGGCCTTGCCTCTATCGTCATACTCTGGCGTGGTGGAGTCGATGTAATTAACGGACGTATCACGCTGGGGCAACTGGTACAATTCACTGGCTATTTGGCTCAGCTCACTTGGCCCATGATTGCTTTTGGCTGGGTCGTCAACCTTTTTCAACAAGGTACAGCGTCGATGCAGCGCATCAACGAAGTCATGGATCACGAACCTTTGATTGCGTCACCTGTAATACTACCAACACCACCAAAAACACATATAAATGGTGATGTTGAGTTTCGCCACGTACGTTTTTCTTATGGCGAACATGAAGTTTTGCATGACATCAACATCAAAGTTAGCGCAGGTTCCTCACTTGCTATCGTTGGTCCCACAGGTTCTGGTAAATCAACGCTTGTCAATCTGTTGCCGCGCTTATTCGATGCCACGGAGGGGCAGGTGCTCGTAGATGGGACTGATGTGCGTGAACTTCCCCTGGAGGTATTGCGCAGGCAAATTGGCTATGTACCGCAGGAAACATTTTTGTTTTCCGTTCCGCTTACCGAAAACATTGGCTTTGGAGTGGAGGCGTTGAGCGAGGAGCAACTACAGCATGCCCTGGAGACATCACAATTGGCAAAGGACGTGGAGGACTTTCCAGAGGGCATCGCTACGATGATTGGTGAACGCGGCGTCACGCTATCTGGAGGACAGAAGCAACGTGCCGCCCTTGCTCGTGCTATTGCGAAGGACCCATCGATTCTTGTCCTGGACGATGCTATGTCGAGCGTTGACACGCATACTGAAGCCGAGATTCTTCGTCATCTACGTGATGTGATGCAAGGACGAACGACGATCATTATTTCTCATCGCTGCTCAACCGTGAAAAATCTCGATCATATCGTCGTACTCGACGAGGGACGAATCGTTGAAGAGGGGACGCATAGCTCCTTATTGCGTATGCAAGGCTTGTATGCAGAGATGTATCGTAGACAGCTTATTGGTGAAGAATTAGAGGATACAACCGATCATGGCGACGTTCTTTCAGGAAGATGATATTCTCGGCAAGGCGTATGACGCACGTATTGTTCGCCGCCTGCTTACCTATGTGCGTCCCTACATGCGCCTCTCAGTGATCGCGCTAATTCTCTTATTTGTCGTCTCACTGCTCGACCTTGTTGGACCAGCACTAACAGGCTATGGTATTGACCATTACGTTGCTCCAAACAATTTGCATATAAGCGCAACAGAGCGTGGCTATGGCATTCTCTGGGTTGCCCTTGCCTTTCTTGCCGTGCTCGTTGTCGGCTTGATACTACGATATGTGCATCTCCTGCTTTTGAATATTGTAGGGCAGCGTATTATGTTCGATATGCGTTCGCAGATGTTCGACCATCTACAACGGCTCTCGCTCTCCTATTTCGATCATAATCCTGTTGGACGGTTAATGACACGTTTAACAAACGACGTTGATTCACTGAACGAAGTGTTCACATCGGGGGCAATCTCCATTCTCGGCGATATTCTGACACTGATTGGTGTTGCTATTGCCCTGCTCGTTATTAACTGGCAACTTGCGTTAGTAACATTTGTTGTGCTACCCCCCCTTTATTGGGTGGCGACGTATTTTCGTGTTGCCATGCGTGACAATTTCCGTGCTATTCGAGTACGTCTCGCACGTATCAATGCCTACGCTGCCGAGAACATAGGGGGTATGTCTATCGTACAACTCTTCAATCGTGAGCAACGCAACTTCGAGCGTTTTGACGCGTTGAACATTGATTATCTTGACCAGAATGTGCGCTCTCTGCTCTACTTCTTTCTGTTTAGTTCTGTGACCACCTTTTTGAGTGCGGTAGCCATTGGACTCATCATCTGGTATGGTGGTGGACGCATTCTCGCGGGTGCATTGACGCTAGGTGCTATCGTGGCGTATTTGCAATACGTGGACCGCTTTTTTCTACCTGTTCGTGATCTCGCCGAAAAATATAACATTCTACAATCCGCGATGGCAAGTTCCGAGCGTATCTTCAAAATTATTGACGAACCTATCATTGTACAAGACCCCGAACAACCACGCTCACTCGACAAGGTGCATGGAGAAATCGAGTTTAAGGATGTCTGGTTTGCCTATAATCCTGGTGAATGGGTCCTTAAGGGTGTCTCATTCAAAATACATCCTGGTGAACGTGTTGCGGTTGTTGGCGCAACTGGCGCGGGCAAAACATCACTCATTAGCCTTGTGTCACGCTTCTATGATATACAAAAAGGTGAAATCCTGATTGATGGCGTAAATGTGCGTGATGTGCGGCAACAAGACCTGCGGCAGCATGTCGGTGCCGTATTGCAAGACCCATTTATCTTTTCTGGTACCATCGCCAGTAATATTCGCTTACACGAAGAAAGTATCACTGATGAGCAGGTATGGCAAGCCGCTGAATACGTGAACGCAGCTCACTTTATTGAACAATTGCCACATAAGTATGATGAAGAGATACGCGAGCGCGGGGCAGGTTTGTCTGTTGGACAAAAACAACTGTTAGCTTTTGCGCGTGCTATCGCCTTTAATCCCGAAATCTTACTTATTCTTGATGAAGCAACATCTAGCGTTGATACCGAAACGGAGATACTCATTCAAGATGCGTTGAATAAACTTATGCTCAATCGTACCTCTATCATCATTGCCCACCGTCTCTCGACTATTCGCAATGTAGACCGCATCATCGTGATGCACAAAGGACGAATCGCAGAGCAGGGTAGCCATGATGAGCTATTGCATCGTCAAGGGATGTACAAGCGTCTCTATGAGTTCCAATACGCTCAATAAAGGTCGTCAAGGACTACAAGTGACCATGACAGGGGCAGAGCACCTGTCATGGTTCTGATTTTTGTAAGCAGCACTACTTCCCTTTCACTAGTGAAACAACAACCTTGCGGCAGAGCGTATAGGCTACGAAAAGCAGTCGTATTTGGCTTGCCATTAAGAATGAAATACGGCCTTGTAACTACGTTCAACGGATCATAGCGTAATGGCTGGACACTAAAACTGGTCTTTCCGCAAGTAACTGCATGATTTCCTAAGAAAGTTCCTACTCATTTCTAAAAAAGATGTGACAAACTCTTGACCTAGAGCACTCTAGGTTGTGTATGATGCCTTTGTAGTGAAAGAAATCGGTAAGATCACTGCTGATCTAGCAAAAAAATAAGATATATTCTTGAAAGGAATGTTCATGAAAGTAGCAATTATCACGGGTGGAAGCCGTGGGCTTGGGAAAGCTATGGCGACGAATATCGCCGCACAAGGGCAGGATGTTCTTCTGACTTACAACAGCAAAAAAGAGGAAGCCGAAGAGGTAGTGGCGTCGATCGAAAAAAGCGGTCGCAAAGCCGTTGCTTTGCAACTCGATGTGTCCAATACGAAGTCCTTTGCTGCCTTCGCAGAAGCAGTGAAAGAGACGCTCAAACGGACGTGGAACAGGGATAATTTTGACTTCCTCGTCAACAATGCTGGCTTTGGGATTTATGCGCCATTTGCCGAGACGACCGAAGAGCAGTTTGACCAAATGGTCAATGTCCATTTCAAAGCCGCCTTCTTCCTCACGCAAACCCTGCTTCCCTTGATTGTCGATGGTGGACGAATCATCAACCTTTCATCGGGACTCGCACGCTTCTCCGGCCCAGGCTATAGTGCTTATGGTGCAGCCAAGGGTGCAATCGAGGTGCTTACTCGTTACATGGCAGTCGAGCTTGGAACGCGAGGCATTTCCGTCAATACAGTTGCTCCAGGTGCCATAGCAACGGACTTTGGAGGCGGTATGGTTCGTGATAACGAAGCCGTCAACCGTCAAATTGCTTCACAGACGGCACTTGGTCGTGTTGGTCAAGCAGAGGATATTGGCGGTGTCGTCGCAGCGTTACTCTCCGACGATACACGTTGGATTAATGGGCAGAAAATAGAGGTGTCAGGAGGCGTTCTCCTTTAAAAGTGGAAGATTACTAGGAAGTACTTGCATCTTGTAAGAGGTCCCAAGGTGTGAT